>CAJXLI010000015.1 GCA_913055575.1 uncultured Ectothiorhodospiraceae bacterium | reverse complement strand
GAGGGCACGCCGGCGTAGTGGCGCACCGGGCGGACGCAGGCGTAGAGGTCCAGCTCCTGGCGCAGGGAGACGTTCAGGGAGCGGAAGCCGCCGCCGACCGGCGTGGTCAGGGGCCCCTTGATGGCTACCAGGAGGTCCTTCAGGGCCGCCTTCGTGTCTTCCGGGAAGTAGTCCCCGTCGTAGAGGGCGGCGGCCTTCTCGCCCATGAAGAGCTCGGTCCAGTGGATCCGGCGCCGGCCGCCGTAGGCCTTCTCCACGGCGGCGTCCCAGATGCGCATGCAGGCGCGGTTGATATCCGGGCCGATGCCGTCGCCCTCGATGTACCCGATGATCGGGTTGTCGGGGACCTGGAGTCGGCCGTCGGCGCCGACGGCCACCTTCTGACCGCCCTCGGGGTACTGGATCTGCTGGCTCATGGCTCCTCCCGCTGCGTGTCCTTGCCGGCGGCGCATGGCCTCGGCACGCGGCCGCGGTCCCGGCGCCCGTCAAACGAGCCCATTCTCATCCAGGCCCCGGGGCGGATCAAGAATGCCGCAGCCGCTCCAGGTAGCGCTCCGCGTCCAGCGCGGCCATGCAGCCGGTGCCCGCCGAGGTGACCGCCTGGCGGTAGACGTAGTCGCAGACGTCGCCGGCGGCGAAGACGCCGGGGACGCTGGTGGCGGTGGCGTTGCCCTCGAGCCCGCTCTGGACGCGGATGTAGCCGCCGGCCATCTCCAGCTGGCCCTCGAAGATCCCCGTGTTCGGCGTATGGCCGATGGCGACGAAGACCCCGGAGACCGCGCGCTCGCTCGCCTCGCCGGTCTGCGTATCGCGCAGGCGCACGCCGGTGACCCCGCTGTCGTCGCCGAGGACCTCGTCCAGGGCCTTGTTCCAGGCGATGGTCACCACGCCCTCCTCGACGCGCTCCATGAGCTGGCGCTGCATGATCTTCTCCGCGCGGAGGGTGTCCCGGCGGTGGACCAGGGTGACGTGGGAGCAGATCTTCGACAGGTAGAGCGCCTCCTCCACGGCGGTGTTGCCGCCGCCGATGACGGCCACCGGCTGGTTGCGGTAGAAGAAGCCGTCGCATGTGGCGCAGGCCGATACGCCCTTGCCCATGAAGGCCCGCTCCGAGTCCAGGCCCAGGTACTTGGCGCTGGCGCCGGTGGCGATCACGAGCGCGTCGCAGGTGTAGCGGTGCTGATCGCCCTCCAGGGTGATGGGGCTGGCGCCCACATCAGCGGTGTGGATGTGGTCGAAGAGGATCTCGGTGTCGAAGCGCTCCGCGTGGCGGCGCATGCGGTCCATGAGCTCCGGGCCCTGGACGCCGTCCGGGTCCCCGGGCCAGTTGTCGACCTCCGTGGTGGTGGTCAGCTGGCCGCCCATCTCGACACCGGTGACCAGGACCGGATCCAGGTTGGCGCGGGCCGCGTAGATGGCCGCTGTGTAGCCGGCCGGGCCGGAGCCGAGGATCAGCAGACGGCAGTGCTTGCTCGCTTGCGCCATGGCGTTTCGCCTCGTCCTCTTGGTGGGGTGTGGGGTAGAGCCTGCGGCGGCTGGCCCGCCCGCTGGCAGGGAGCTATCTTAGCGCTTCTGCCGGGGCGTCTCTACGTCGCGGCCTGTGCCGGCGCGGTCCGGGTGGGCCACGCGCAGCAGCGCCAGCGCCAGCAGGAGCGCCGGCAGCCCGGCGGCGGCGGCGATCCCGAAGAAGGCGATCCAGCCCACCTGCTCGGCCACCACGCCGGTCAGGCCGCCGAGCAGCTGCCCCGGCAGGGTCATCAGCGAGCTGAACAGCGCGTACTGCGTAGCCGTGTAGGCGGTGTTGGTCAGGCTCGCCAGGTAGGCGAGGAAGACGGCTATGGACATCCCGCCGGTGACGTTATCGGCGACGATGGCCGCTACCAGCCCCGGCAGCTGCGGGCCGAGGGCGGCCAGCCCGGAGAAGGTGAGGTTGGTCAGCGGCGCCAGGACGGCGGTGGCGATGAGCATCGGCGCCAGGCCCAGCCGGCTGACCAGGACGCCGCCGACGCCGGCGCCGAGCAGGGTCATGGCCAGGCCGAAGGCGGCGGCGACATTTGCGATCTGCTCCTTGGTAAAGCCGAGGTCCAGGTAGAAGGGGTTCGCCATGACGCCCATGACGAGGTCGCTGATCCGGAAGGTGGCGACGAAGAGCAGGATGAGCAGGGCGACCGGCAGGCCGAAGCGCCGGAAGAAGTCGGCGAAGGGGCAGACAACGGCCCCGATGAGCCAGGCGGTCGTGCGCCGGCGCAGCCCCTGGTGGCCCGTGCGCGCCAGGTAGGCGGCCACGCGCGCCTCCTGGCGCTCGGTGCCGCCGCTGGCCGAGGTCGTGGGCTCGCGGATGATCAGCGTGGTGAGCAGGCCGACGCCCATGAGCAGCGCCATGCCGCCGTAGGCCACGCCCCAATCGCCCAGGCTGGCCAGGTGCAGCGCGCCGGCGCCAGCGGTGAGCAGGGCGATGCGGTAGCCGAGGACGTAGGTGGCGGCCATGGCGGCCTGGTAGTGCTGGTCCACGGCCTCGACCCGGTAGGCGTCGATGGCCACGTCCTGGGTCGCCGAGCCGAGGCCGGCGGCGATGGCGAAGACCGCCACGAGGCCTAGGTGCTCGGCCGGGTCCGTGAGCGCCATGCCCAGCAGGGCAGAGCCCACCACCGCCTGGGCGAGGAGCATCCACGAGCGCCGGCGCCCCATGAGGGTGCCCAGCCCGGGCAGGGTCAGCCGGTCCACGAAGGGGGCCCAGAGCACCTTGACGCTGTGCGCCGTGCCCACCCAGCTGAGGAAGCCGATGGCGGCCAGCCCCACCCCCATGTCCTGGAGCCAGGCCGTGAAGGTGCCGCCGACCAGCAGCAGCGGCAGGCCGGCCGAGAAGCCGAGGAAGGCCATGGCGATGACCCGGGGGTGGCCGTAGACGCGCAGGCCGGTGTGGCCGCCGTAGGGCGTGGCCGGATCTCCCCCGCTGGCGGCGCTCACGACCGCCTCGCCGCCAGCCAGCGCCAGATGGTGCCGTCGGGGCGCTGCTCGCCGGTGACCAGGTAGCGCAGGGTATCGCGGTGGCCTAGGGTCCAGCGCAGCTGGGAGCGCGCCTCGGACCTGCCGCAGCACAGCAGCCGATCCCCCTGCTCCAGCGGCACCTGCAGGTCCGGCAGCGGGACCACCGCCTCGGGGCGCACGAGCAGGAGGGCGGTGGCGCTCAGGCCGTGGCCCTCCTGCTCGTGCGGATCGGTGAGGATATGGCCGAGGGTGACCTCGATCCCCTCGCTGTGGAGCTCGGTGATCGCCGGGCTGCGCGCCTCATCGACGTGCACCGTCCAGATCTCCGGGACGCGGCCGCCGCTGACCTCGCGGATGCGCCGGGCGACCGCGGCGTGCCAGCTGCGATCGAAGCCGCGGGCGATGCGCAGGAACTCCGGCAGCAGCGGCGCGGTGATCAGGTTGAGCATGCGCGTGGCGATGAGGTAGCTAGGCTCGACGGGCATCTGCAGCTGCGCCGCCTTGAAGAGTGCCCGGTGGGCCATCTGGTTCTCGCGGGCGGTGAGGTAGAGCTCCGGCTTGATGTCGCGGGCGGTCATGACGATGGACAGGTTGTCGGCATCGTCGTCGGTCCCGGCGAGCACGGCGTCGGCGTTGTCGATCCCAGCCTCGCGCAGGGTGACGGCGTCCGTGCCCTTGCCGTGGATGGTCCCCTCCGGTGCGCCGGTCTGCTCCGGGGTGCGCTCGATAATGGTGTAGGGGACGTTGACCTTGTCCAGGCGGCGGCAGACCGCCTTGCCGAAGCGGCCGTAGCCGCAGATCAGCCACCGCCCGGCGGGGGGGCGCGGCGGCTCGAAGAGCGGCGTGTTCGGCATGCCCGAGAGCCACTCGTAGATCCGGTGCATCTCCGGCTTGGCGATGGCCAGCGCCAGGCGGTCGGCGAAGGAGGCGAACGGGTCCACGACGTGGTCGGTGCCGAAGGAGCTCATGTTATCGGCCGTGGAGCGGTTCTCCGCCCGGGTGATGACGCGCAGGTGCGGGTGGAGGAGCTTGACGGTGATCGCTACCTGCAGGTTGGTGTGATCGTCGCCGGTGACGGCCAGTACGCCGGCGCACAGGGGGTTGTCGAGCCCGGCGGCGCGCAGGCTCTCGGTGCGGTTGGCGTCGGCCTGCCAGCCGGGCACGAAAAGGCGCAGGTCGCGGGTCTCCAGCTCGGCGATCCGCTCGCCGTCGGTGTCGATGACCGAGGCCTCCCAGCCCCGCTCGGTGAGCGAGCGGACCAGGAGGGAGCCGGTGTCGCCGTAGCCGCAGACGATCCAGAAGGGGTCGGCCAGGCGCTGGACGCGGCGCCGGAAGCGGCCGGCCTCCAGGGTGCGCTTGAACACCGGGTCCTGGAACAGCGCGATCAGGGTCATGAAGGCGTAGAACCAGGCGATCACCGGCAGGTAGATCGCCACCAGGTAGCCCAGGCGCTGGTTGTAGTTGAACTCGTGGGGGAGCTCGCCGAAGCCGATGGTCGGCGCCGTGTAGGTGATGAAGTACAGGGCGTCGATGAAGTTCATCCGCCACTGCTCGCCGTCCGGGTGCTCGCCCGGGATGGCCATGAGCACCACCATGCTGATGGCGTAGCTGCCGATCAGCGCCAGCAGCGGGCTGCGCATGCGGCGCAGGAGGATGTAGAAGGCCGCGTTGCCCATGGGCGCCCCTCGTCGGGCTCAGCGGTGGATGCGCACGGTCTCGATGATCAGCAGGGTGACCGAGACCACGTTGGCCACCAGCGCGCCGCTGGCCAGGGAGATGACGCTGGCCATGGTCATCTCGGTCAGGCCCACCCCGGTGCCGTAGACGGCGACGCCCCAGAGGATCGCGGCGGCGGCGAGCTGCAGGTCGGCGACCAGGCTCGAGGCGAGCAGGATGGCCCCGATCTGGGTGCGCTCGCCGAACTTGAGCACCGTGGCGATGAGGTTGACCACGATGGTGACGAACAGCTCCCACGCGTCGTGGTGGGCCGGGTTGGCGAGCTCGCCGTAGACGAAGCCGAAGTTCAGGGTCAGCGCCAGGAGGATGAAGAAACCGAAGACCACCTTCTCGAGGTTCATGGGGGCTCCTGTGGTTGATCGCTCAGTGCCGGCGCGAGGCCAGCCGGTCTGCGGTGCGGATGGGCTCCGGCAGCCGGTACCGCGTGCAGCAGGCGAGGGCCCAGTCGGCGGCTTGGCCGTAGTCTAGGCGGTGGCCCGGGGAGACGTACACGGGCCGCACGCGGGTGCGTGTGCGGAGCACGGTGCCGATGCGCTCGTCGCCGTCGAGCAGCGGCACCCGCTCGCCGCGCTCCGTGCCTACGGGCTCGTGCTCGCCGGTCAGCCGCGACTTGGCCACGCCGATGCACGGGGCGTCGAGCAGGACGCCGAGGTGGGCGGCGATGCCCAGCCGGCGCGGGTGGGCGACGCCCTGGCCGTCGCACAGGAGCAGATCCGGCGGCTGGCTGAGCGCCGCCAGCGCGTCGAGCACCGCGGGCAGCTCCCGGAACGAGAGCAGCCCCGGGCGGTACGGCATCTCCACGGCCCGCTGGGCCTGGCGGGACTCGAGGAGCTCGAGCCCCGGCCAGCTGTAGCGGGCGACCGCCGCGCAGGCCGTGGCCCCGTGGTCGCGGAAGCCCACATCGACGCCCGCGATGCTCGCCACCGGCCCCAGCTCGTCACGCACCCGGACCTGCGCCCGCAGCCGGCGCTGGATCGCCCGGCCCTCACGGGGGCTGACGGACCAGGGGTGAGGGGCGGGGCAGGCCATGGGCACGGCAGCCACCCTCCCCGCTACGGGCAGGGGTTGGGGTGGGCCTGGTGGATGGCCTCGATGCCCTCGAGCACCGGCTCGGAGAGGGTCAGCGCGCCGGCGTCGAGATCGCTGGCCAGCTGCGCCTCGGTGGTGGCGCCGACGATGGTGCTGGTGCAGAACGGCCGCGCGGTGGCGAAGGCGATGGCCATCTGCGCCGGATCCAGGCCGTGCCTGTGTGCCAGCTCCACGTACTCCCGGGTGGCCGCCTCCCCGCGCTCGCCCGTGTAGCGGGTGAAGCGCTCGAAGAGGGTCAGCCGCGCCCCTGGCGGCTTGCTCCCGTCCAGGTACTTGCCGCTGAGCACCCCGAAGCCCAAGGGAGAGTAGGCCAGCAGCCCGCAGCCCTCCCGGTGGCTGACCTCGGCGAGCCCCACCTCGTAGCTGCGGTTGAGCAGGCTGTACGGGTTCTGGATGGAGACGATGCGCGGCAGCCCGAGGCGCTCGGCCTCGGCGATGAAGCGCATGGCGCCCCACGGTGTCTCGTTGGACAGGCCGATATGGCGGATCTTGCCGGCCTCGACGAGCTCCGCGAGCCCCTCCAGGGTGCGGCGGATGCGGCCCTGCTCATCGCCGCTGCCCTCGGGGCAGGGGTAGTCGAGGCGGCCGAAGTAGTTGGACGGCCGCTCCGGCCAGTGGAGCTGGTAGAGGTCGATGTACGTTGTACGCAGCCGGCGCAGCGATCCCTCCACGGCCTCGCGCAGCTGCTCGGGGGTGTAGGCGCGCTGGCCGTCGTGGACCGAGTCCAGGCCGGGGCCGGCGATCTTGGTGGCCAGGACCAGGTCCTCGCGGCGGGGCTGGCGGGCCAGCCAGCTGCCCAGGTACTGCTCCGTGAGGCCGCCCGTCTCGCGGCGGGGCGGGACGGGGTACATCTCGGCGGTGTCGATGAAGTTCACGCCGCGCTCTACGGCCAGATCGAGCTGGCTGTGGGCCTCCGCCTCGCTGTTCTGCTCGCCCCAGGTCATGGTCCCGAGGCAGATGGCGCTGACGTGCAGGCCGGTGTCGCCGAGGGTGCGATACTCCATAGGTGCGCCTTGTTGCGTTGCTGTGGCCTTCAGTGTCGCGATGGCGGGGGCCGGCGGCAAGGGCGCAGGGGTCGTGGCCGCGCCGGTTAGCCGTTAGGCTGAGGGCATCGGTCATCAAGGAGGCTGCGGTGAAGATCGCCTCGTGGAACGTCAACTCCCTGAAGGTCCGCCTGCCTCAGGTCAAGGCCTGGCTCGCCGAGCAGGCGCCGGATGTCCTGGCCCTCCAGGAGACCAAGGTGCCGGACGACCAGTTCCCCGTGCGGGCGCTGCAGGAGGCGGGCTATACCGCCTGCTACACCGGCCAGAGGACGTACAACGGGGTCGCCGTGCTCGCCCGCAGCGCTCCGGCGGACGTGGCCACCGAGCTGCCCGGCTTCGCCGACGCCCAGCGCCGGGTGATCGCCTGCACGGTGGCAGGGGTGCGGCTGATCAACGTCTACGTCCCCAACGGCCAGGCGGTCGGCTCCGAGAAGTACGACTACAAGCTGCGCTGGCTGGAGGCGCTCCACCGCTGGATCGCCGACGAGCTGGCCGCCCACGAGCGCGTGGTGGTGACCGGGGACTTCAATATCGCCCCGCAGCCGGCGGACGTCCACGACCCAGAGGCCTGGGCGGGCAGCGTCCTGTTCAGCGAGCGGGAGCGGGCCGCACTGCAGGGGCTGTTGGCGGGGCTGGGGCTGACGGACACCTTCCGGCTCTTCGAGCAGCCGGAGGCCCTCTTCTCCTGGTGGGACTACCGCGTCAACAGCTTCAAGCGCAACCGCGGCCTGCGCATCGACCTGATCCTGGCGAGCCCGGCCCTGGCGCGGGCCTGCACCGCTGCCTCCGTGGACCTGGAGCCGCGGCGCTGGGAGCGGCCCTCGGACCACGCCCCCGCCGTCGCCGCCTTCGAGCTGTAGGGCCTCATGAAGTACCGCGACCTGCGAGCCTTCATCGCGCACCTCGAGGCCGAGGGCGAGCTCAAGCGCATCACCTATCCGGTGGACCCGCACCTGGAGATGACCGAGGTCTGCGACCGGGTGCTGCGCGCCGGCGGGCCGGCGCTGCTCTTCGAGCGCCCCAAGGGCTTCGGCACCCCGGTGCTCGGCAACCTGTTCGGCACGCCGCGGCGGGTGGCGCTGGGGATGGGGGCCGATAGCGTCGCTGCGCTGCGCGAGATCGGCGAGCTGCTCGCCTTCCTGCGCCAGCCGGAGCCGCCCCGCGGGCTGCGCGACGCCTGGGACCAGCTGCCGGCCTTCCGCCGCGTGCTGGACATGTCGCCGAGGACCGTGCGCCGGGCGCCGTGCCAGGAGGTAGTGCTCGAGGGCGACGAGGTGGACCTGTCCCGCTGGCCCGTCCAGACCTGCTGGCCCGGCGACGCCGGGCCGCTGATCACCTGGGCGCTGGTGATCACCCGGGGGCCGGACAAGGAGCGTCAGAACCTGGGCATCTACCGCCAGCAGGTCATCGGCCGCAACCGGGTGATCATGCGCTGGCTGGCCCATCGCGGCGGCGCCCAGGACTTCGCTGAGCACCAGCGGCGCCATCCCGGCGAGCCCTTCCCGGTGGCGGTGGCCCTCGGCGCGGATCCGGCCACGACGCTCGGCGCGGTCACGCCGGTGCCGGACGCGATCAGCGAGTACGCCTTCGCCGGCCTGCTCCGCGGCTCGAGGACGGAGGTGGTGGCCTGCCGGGGCTCCTCGCTGCAGGTGCCGGCCACTGCCGAGGTGGTCCTCGAGGGCCACATCCACCCCGGCGACGTGGCCGAGGAGGGGCCCTTCGCCGACCACACCGGCTACTACAACGAGGTGGAGACCTTCCCGGTGCTCACCGTGGATCGCATCACCCACCGGGCAGACCCGATCTACCACTCCACCTACACCGGCCGGCCGCCGGACGAGCCGGCCGTACTCGGCGAGGCGCTCAACGAGGTCTTCGTCCCCATCCTGCGCAAGCAGTTCCCGGAGATCGTCGACTTCTACCTGCCGCCGGAGGGCTGCTCCTACCGCCTGGCGGTGGTCACCATCCGCAAGCAGTACCCCGGCCACGCCAAGCGGGTGATGCTCGGGGTGTGGTCGTTCCTGCGGCAGTTCATGTACACCAAGTTCGTCATCGTTACCGACGACGACGTGGACGCCCGGGACTGGCAGGCGGTGGTCTGGGCGCTGACCACCCGCAGCGACCCGCGCCGGGACGCCACCTTCATCGACAACAGTCCCATCGACTACCTCGACTTCGCTTCCCCTGTCTCCGGGCTGGGGTCGAAAATGGGGCTGGACGCCACCAACAAGTGGCCGGGGGAGACCGAGCGCCCGTGGGGGACGCCGGCGTGCATGGACGAGGCGACCCGGCAGCGGGTGGACGCGTACTGGGCCGAGCTGGGCCTCGACTAGCCCGGGCGCCCCTAGAGCGAGGCAGGCGGAGGGCTCGATGGCACACACCGTTCGATTCAGCGACGCCACCGAGATCAGCGTGGAGCCCGACGAGGCGGTCCTCGACGCCGCCCTGCGCCAGGGCGTATCGCTGCCCTACGGTTGCCGTAGCGGCCTCTGCGGCACCTGCAAGGCGCCGGTGCGGGCTGGCGACATCGCCTACCCGGAGGGACAGCCCAAGGCCCTGGACAGCGCCGAGCAGGCGGCCGGCATGGCGCTGCTCTGCCAGGCGCGGCCGCGCAGCGACCTGGCCGTCGACGCCGAGCCGGTAGGGGACGCGCTCGCCGCGCCGCGCATCCTGCCCGCGCGGGTGGCGCGTCTCGAGCGGCTGGCGCCGGGGGTCTGCCGGCTCTTCCTGCACCTGCCGGCGGGCAGGCGGCTGCCGTTCCGAGCCGGGCAGTACATCGACATCCTCCTCAGCGACGGGGAGCGGCGCGCCTTCTCGTTGGCCAACTCGCCGCTCGAGGACGACCACCTCGAGCTGCACATCCGCCACATCCCGGGCGGGCGGCTTACCGAGCACGTCTTCGAGGGGATGGCCGAGGGCGATCTGCTGCGCATCGAGGGGCCGCTAGGGCAGCTCTACCTGCGCGAGGGCAGCGACCGGCTGGCCCTGCTGGTCGGCGGCAGCACCGGCTTCGGGCCGCTCAAGGGCATCCTCGAGCACGCCCTGGCTAGTGGCGACCGGCGGCCCTTCCACCTCTACTGGGGCAGCCGCGACCGCTCCGGCCTCTACCTCCACGAGCTGGCGCAGGGCTGGGCCGCGGAGAGCGAGACGGTGACCTATACCCCGGTGCTCTCCGAGCCACCCCCCGAGGACGGCTGGAACGGGCGTACGGGCTGGTTGCACGAGGCTGTCCTGGCGGATTTCCCGGATCTGTCCGGGGTCGATGTGTACATGAGCGGCCCGCCGCCGATGACCGAGGCGGCCCGGCCCGCCTTCCTGGCGCACGGCCTGGACCCGGAGCGACTCTTCTACGATGCCTTCTACTTCAGCCATGAGTGATCGGGAGCGGGCGTACCGCTGGGCGGCGAATCGCGCTTATCAGGAGGCGGCGCTGCCCGGTGTCTCGCGCACCTTCGCGCTGACCATCCCGCAGCTGCCGGAGGCGTTGCGCGATACGGTCACCAACGCCTACCTGCTCTGCCGGGTGGCGGATACCGTCGAGGACCACGCCACCGCCGATGCGGAGGCCAAGCACGACCTGATGCTGGGCCTCAAGGAAACCCTCCACGGCGGCCGCGAGCCGGAGCGGCTCGCGCGGCAGATCCAGGCGGTCCTGGAGCCCGGTACGCCGGAGGCCGAGCGCGAGCTTGTGGCCTCGTTGCCGCGGGTGGTCGGCGTCACCGAGGCGCTGCCCGAGGCCCACCGCGAGCCGGTCATCCGCTGTGTATCGGTCATGGGCGAGGGCATGGCCCACTTCCAGCGCCTGCGCTCGCCGGCCGGGCTCACCGACCGGGCGCAGTTCGAGGCGTACTGCTACTACGTTGCCGGCGTGGTCGGCGAGATGCTCACGGAGCTGTTCCTCCTCGAGGTGGCGGGGTTCGCCGAGGACCGGTCCGAGATGATGGACCTGGGCCGGCGCTTCGGCCTGGGGCTGCAGGCCACCAACGTCATCAAGGATGTCTGGGCCGACCGCCAGCGCGGCGTCTGCTGGCTGCCGCGGGAGACCTTCATCGACGCCGGCTGCAGCCTCGACCCCGAGGCCGACTGGAGCGCGGACCCGGGCTTCCGCCGCGGCATCGGCCGCATGGTGGCGATCGGCGTCGAGCACATGGAGGCGGCGCGCGCCTACATCCTGCGCATCCCGGTGACGCAGCCCGGCATCCGCCGCTTCTGCGCCTGGGCGGCGACCATGTCGCTGGCTACGCTGCGGCAGATCTACAGGCACCCGGGATTCCAGTCCGGCGCGGAGGTCAAGATCAGCCGCGGCCAGGTCCGCCGGCTAGCGGCGCTGACCAGCTACGCGGCGGAGCGGGACTGGGCGATGCGCATGGTCCTGGCCTGGAGCGGGCGCGGGCTGCCGCGGCCGCACGGGCAAGGGTGAGCGGCTCCCCCGCCTGAGGCCCGCAAGCGGGCCGGCTCAGCCGCCGATCTCCGCCAGCAGGCGATCGATCAATCGCTGCGACTGGCTCAGGTACATCCCGCCGAAGAGATTGAAGTGGTTGAGCACGTGGTAGAGCTGGTAGAGGTCGCGGCGGACGGCGTAGCCGCCATCCCGGGGCCAGACGGCGTCGTAGCCCTCGTGGAACGGCGCCGGGAAGCCGCCGAAGAGTTCCGACATGGCCAGGTCCGTCTCCCGGTCGCCGTAGTAGGTCGCCGGGTCGTAGATAACCGGTGCGCCGTCTCTGCCGAAGTCCGCGTTGCCGGCCCAAAGATCGCCGTGGAGTAGCGAGGGTGCCGGGGTGTAGCCACGGAATAGGGCGTCTAGCCCCTCGGCTAGCCGCTCGCCGGCCTCGGTCACCCGCCTGCCTGCGCCGCGCTCGGCCGCGAGGCGCAGCTGGTGGCGCAGGCGGTAGTCCCGGAAGAAGGCCGCCCAGTCGTCGTGCCAGCGGTTCGGTTGCGGCGTGGCGCCGATGAAGTTGTCCCGGTGCCAGCCGTGGGCGGAGGCTGTGACGCCGTGGAGGGTAGCCAGCCCCTCGCCCAGGCGCCGATAGCCGGCGCTGCTGCCGCGCCCGCTCAGGTCCAGCTGCTCCAGGACCAGGTAGCAACGGCCGCCGTGCTCGCCGTGGACGACCGGCCTGGGGACCCGCAGCGCCTCGGCGTTGGCGAGCTCCCGCAAAGCGTCAGCCTCGGCCTCGAACATGTCGGCGTAGGCGGCATCGTTGACCTTGACAAAGAAGCCTCGCTGTCCGTCGCTCAGGGTAAAGGCGTCGTTGATGCAGCCGCCGCCGGCACCGCCACGCCGGGTCGGTCCGAAGGGGGTGCCGGTGGCCTCGCTAATGGCCGCCTCGAGGGCGCTCTGCAGCTCCATGGCTCGCTCTCCTGTCGTGGGGCCTGTCTGCCGCGCCCAACGTGGCGCAGAAGGGCGCGCCGCTCAACCGCACCGCGCCCTCGCGCGAGCTGCCCCGGGCTCGGGCTACGGCTCGCGGCCTCGCAGCGGGCTGCGTCGGGGGAAGTGGGACTTGAGGAACTCCATCTGGTCCGCCAGGATCCGCCGTCCCTGCAGGTAGACGTACTCCGCGTGGGTAGGCGTGAAGGGCACGGCGATCAGCTCCATACCGGCTCGCTCCGGGGTGCGGTCCCGCTTGTGGTTGTTGCAGCGCTTGCAGGCCGTGACCACGTTGGTCCACACATCGGCGCCGCCCTGGCTGACGGGGGTGACGTGATCGCGGGAGAGCTCGGCAGTGCGGAAGCGCTTGCCGCAGTAGAGGCAGAGGTGGGCGTCGCGCCGGAAGAGGGTCGGATTGTTCAAGGGGGGCGTATAGGAGGCTTGCCCCTTCATGGAGGCCTGCCGGGCCCCCTCTGTGGCGATGATCGAGTTCAGGTCGATGGTCGATCGTCGCCCTGTGGCCGAGTTGAGCCCCCCGCGGACGCGGTAGAGCGTGCTACCGCAGGCGTAGACGACTTGACCGAGGTAGTAATACCGGACGGCCTCCTCGTAGCCGATCCACTCCAGCGGCATGCCGGAGACATCGGTGCGGAGTATGCGGTGATCAAACACGGCCACCCCCTGTCGACCCGATCCCCCTACCTTATAGCGGTTCGGCACGGCCCTTGACAACCTGCGTGGGGAGTGGCCACAGCGATCGCTCTGCCTGTGCCGCAGTGCGGCACGGTTCACACCCCGGGGCCGATTCGCTAGCATCTGCCCGTTCGGCTGCGGGTGCGCTCGTGACTGCGCGCCGCGACAACGGATCCTGTGGGTCCCGGGCAGCCGCAACGAACGGATCGAGAACGGCTAACTACTGCCGCAAACGGGGGAACAAACCATGGCCATCAAGGTTGCCGTGCCTAAGGAGACCCAATCCGGCGAGCGGCGTGTCGCGCTCGTCCCTGGGGTCCTGAAGCAGTTCGGCAAGCTCGGCGTCGAGCTGCTCCTCGAGAAGGGAGCCGGTGAGGAGGCCGGGTTCAACGACGCCGACTACGAGGCCGGCGGCGTGCATATCGTCCAGGCGCGCGAGGAGCTGCTGCAAGAGGCCGATGTGCTGCTCAGCGTCCAGCCGCTGGGCGCCGAGGAGGTGGGCCAGCTCAAGGAAGGAGCGGTGGCCATCAGCTTCATGGCACCGCACGAGGGCGATGAGCGGATCCAGAAGCTGCGCCAGGGCAAGGTGACCGCCTTCGCCATGGAGCTCGTGCCGCGGATCACCCGCGCCCAGTCCATCGACGCCCTCTCCTCCCAGGCGGCCGCCGCGGGCTACAAGGCGGCGCTGATCGGTGCCGAGCGCGCTCCGCGCTTCTTCCCGATGCTGACTACGGCCGCCGGGACTATCCGCCCGGCCAAGGCCCTGGTCATCGGTGCCGGCGTCGCCGGGCTGCAGGCCATGGCTACCTGCCGCCGCCTCGGCGCCCAGGTCGAGGGCTACGACGTCCGGCCCGAGACCAAGGAGCAGGTGGAGTCGCTCGGCGCCAAGTTCGTCGATACCGGCGTCTCCGCGGTGGGCGAGGGCGGCTACGCCCGCGAGCTGACCGAGGAGGAGCAGCGGCAGCAGAGCGAGGTGCTCGCCAACCACGTCGCCAGCGCCCATGTGGTTGTCACGACGGCCGCGATCCCGGGTCGCCCGGCGCCGAAGATCATCGATAAGGCGACCGTCGAGCGCATGGGCCGCGGCTCGGTGATCGTCGACATGGCTGCCGAGACCGGCGGCAACTGCGAGGTTACCAAGCCCGGCAAGGACGTCACCCACAAGGGCGTCACGGTGGTGGGACCGCAGAAGCTCGCCGCCAGCGTCGCCACCCACACCAGCGAGATGTACAGCAAGAATCTGTACAACCTGCTCGCCCTGATGATCCAGGAAGGGGAGCTGAGCCTGAACTGGGAGGACCAGGTCATCGCCGATACCTGCCTGACCCACCAGGGCCAGATCCAGCACGGCCCCACCCGGGAGCGCCTGGAAGGAGGTAAGTCATGATCGAGGTCACCGGTATTGTCGCGCTCTACGTGTTCATGCTCGCGGCGGTGGCTGGCTACGAGGTCATCACCCGCGTACCGGTCATCCTGCACACCCCGCTGATGTCCGGCTCCAACTTCATCCACGGCATCGTCGTGGTCGGTGCCATGGTGACCCTCGGGGTCGCTGAGACCCCGGTGGAGCAGGCGATCGGCTTCATCGCCGTCCTGCTCGGCGCTGCCAACGCCGTCGGCGGCTACGTCGTCACCGAGCGGATGCTGGAGATGTTCAAAAGCAGCAAGAAGGAGGACGGCTGAAAATGGGTCTGGTAGTCCAACTCAGTTACTTTGTCGCCTCCGTCCTGTTCATACTCGGTCTGAAGGCCATGAGCTCGCCGGTGACGGCGCGCAAGGGTGTCATGTGGGCCGGTGTCGGCATGGTGCTGGCCGTGCTGGCGACCTTCGCGCACCCCAAGGTGGGGATGGACAACCTCATCCTGATGCTCATCGCCCTCGGCATCGGTGGCGCCTTCGCCTGGTATACGGCGCTCAAGGTGCAGATGACCGAGATGCCGCAGATGGTCGCTGTCTATAACGGGCTGGGCGGCGGCGCTGCCGGCGGCATCGCGGCAGTGGCCTTGCTCCAGGGCGCGAGCTCCGAGGGCTCGGTAGCCGCGAGCCTGGGCGCGGAGGCCACCACGCTGGGGCTGATCGGCGCCGCCATTGGCTCGGTGGCCTTCGCCGGGTCCATGATCGCCTGGGCCAAGCTCGACGAGCGGCTGAAGCGCTCGACGCTGACGGCGAACCACCAGCAGTGGAATATCGGTCTCGCCATCGCCACGGTGGTGCTGGCCCTGTGGGTGTTCAACGCCGGCTCGGGCCTGCCGATCCTGCTCTTCTTCGCCGCCGCGCTGGCGCTGGGCGTCTTCGTCACTGTGCCGATCGGCGGTGCGGACATGCCGGTGGTCATCTCGCTGCTCAACGCCCTCACCGGCCTGGCGGTCGGCTTCAAGGGCTTCCTGCTCGGCAATCCGGCCCTGATCATCGCCGGCACCGTCGTCGGCGCAGCGGGGATGTTGCTGACCTATCTCATGGCCAAGGCCATGAACCGGTCGCTGGTGCATATCCTGTTCAGCGGCTTCAGCGCCGCTCCGGCCGCCGCCGAGGCGGAGACCGAGGGCGAGATGAAGGAGGTCGGCACCGCCGACGGCGCCTACATGATGGGCTACTCGGACCGCGTCATCATCGTCCCCGGCTACGGCCTCGCCGTCGCCCAGGCGCAGCACAAGCTCTGGGAGATGGTCGAGCTGCTCCAGCGGCTGGACGTGGACGTGAAGTTCGCCATCCATCCGGTGGCCGGCCGCATGCCGGGCCACATGAATGTGCTCCTCGCCGAGGCCGGTGTCCCGTACGACATGATCTTCGACATGGACGAGATCAACGAGGAGTTCGAGGACACGGATACGGTGCTGATCATCGGCGCCAACGACGTGGTCAATCCGGCGGCGCGCGAGGATGAGAGCAGCCCGATCTACGGGATGCCGATCCTCAACGTCGATCATGCCGACCAGGTCCTCGTCGTCAAGCGGGGTCGCGGCTCCGGCTTCTCCGGGGTGGAGAACAAGCTCTTCTTCCGCGACAATACCCGCATGGTCTTTGGCGACGCCCAGAAGGTGGTCGCCGAGATGGTCCAGACCGTCAAGGGCATGTAGGCCCGGTTCGGAGGAGGCAACGGGGTTGGCGGATGAGTCCGAGCGGCTTTGGCGCTTTGCCGAGGAGCTCTACGCTCGGCCGGGCGTCGAGGCTGCCTGCCTCAAGCTGCAGGCCCGCTACGGGCTGTCCATCAGCCTCCTCCTGGCCGCCATCTGGAGCGGCCTGGAGGGGCGGGGCCGGCTCGGTGTCTCCTCCGCCGAGGCAGCGGTCCGCCGGGGCCAGGAGTGGGACCGGGAGGTTATCGACCCGCTCCGGGCCCTGCGGCGCCACCTCAAGCTCCACCCGCCGCGTGGCCTGGCGGACGAGAACCACGAGCTGCGCAAGCAGCTGATCGCCGCGGAGCTGCGTGCCGAGGCCATCGAGCAGCAGCTATTCCTCAACGACCTGCCTGCCGACGAGCTGTCCGCCTCTGCCGCGGGAGAGTGCTGGCGCGATGCCACCTGGAACGCCGGAATGGTGCTGCGCCGTCGGTGCCCCACTTGCGATCCCGAGGCCATCGCCGCCATCGCGCGCATCCTCGCCGAGGCGTGTGAGGGACTGGAGGACGCGACCGTGGAGGAAGAGGTCCGCCGGGCATGGCCCTGATCGACTGGCGAGCCTGCGCCGCCCCTGCGGCGTTGGCTGCCTTGCTGCTGACCGGCAGCGCCCTCGGGTGGGCCGTGAGCGACCGGCAAGCGCTGACGCGCATCGAGGACTAGATCGACATCCTGCTGGCGACGCAGCGGAGCGGCGGCGCCGCGTCCCGAGGTGCGGCCTGCAGCCGAGCGATGGCCTCTACGATCGGCATGCCTGACGACGCTGGCGGCCAGCGCCGCGGTGACCAGCCCTGGGCCAGCAGCGCTGCGGGGCTGATCCTGCACGTGGCGGTGCCGCGGCCGCTGCACGGGGCCCTGGACTACCGGCCGCCGACCGGCCCCCTGCCGGCGGAGCCGGTGGGCTGCCGGGTGGCTGTCCCCCTCGGCCGGGGCCGGGCGGTGGGGATCGTGGTGGCGGTCCGCCACGGCTCCGAGGTGGCCGGGGAGCGGCTGCGGGATGCCCATAGCTGGCTCGACGACGCGCCGCTGCTCTCCACGGAGCTGTTGCACACCCTGCGGTGGGCGGCGCACTACTACCGCTACCCCCTGGGCACGGCGCTGGCCACGGCGCTGCCGGGCCCCTTGCGGCGCGGCCGGCCGGCCAGCCGGGCAGTGGCCTGGTGGCGGCTCGAGTCGGCCCTGGTCGAGGACGACGCCCCGGTACGCCGCGCCCCGCGGCAGGCGGAGCTGCGGGAGCGGCTGCTCGCTGCTGGCGGTGCCGCGCCATGCGCCGAGCTGATCGCCGAGCAGCCGGCCTGGCAGCGCGCCGCCCGGGCGCTGGAGAGGCGCGGCCTGCTCCGGCGCGAGCACCACCCGCCGCAGGCGCCTGCACCGGCTGCGCCGGCGGCCGCCCCCCCGGCGCTCGATCCCGATCAGGCGCGCGCTGACGCCGAGCTGGCGGCTACAGAGGGTTTCTGCCCCTTCCTGCTCGAGGGGGTGACCGGCAGCGGCAAGACGGAGCTCTACCTGCGCGCTGCGCAACGGGCCCTGGCGGCGGGACGGCAGGCGCTGTTCCTCGTCCCCGAGATCGGCCTCGCCCCGCAGCTGCTCCAGCGCCTGCGCGCGCGCCTCGCCGTCCCGGTGGCGGTGCTGCACTCGGGGCTGGCGGAGCGCGAGCGCACCGAGGCGTGGCTCGCCGCCCGCGACGGCGATGCGGCGGTGATCCTCGGCACCCGCTCGGCGGTCTTCACGCCGCTGCCGCGCCCGGGGCTGATCGTCGTCGACGAGGAGCACGACACCGCCCTGGCGCAGCAGGACGGCTTCCGCTACTCGGCCCGCGACCTGGCTGTCCTGCGCGCCCGGGCGCTCGACGTGCCGGTGGTCCTCGGCTCGGCGACGCCGTCGCTGGAGTCGCTGTACAACGCCCGCGAGGGCCGCTACACGCGGCTGCGTCTGACGCGCCGGGCCGGCGGCGCCCGACCCCCCTCGCTGCGGGTGCTCGATATCCGCGGCCGCCGCCTCGACGGCGGCCTCTCGGCGCCGCTGCTCGACGCCCTGCAGCGCCACCTCGACGCCGGCGCCCAGGCGCTCATCTTCCTGAACCGGCGCGGCTACGCCCCGGTGCTGACCTGCCACGCGTGCGGCTGGGTCGCCGAGTGCCACCGCTGCGACGCCCGGCTGACCCTCCACCGCGGCGAGGGGCGGATGCGCTGCCACCACTGCGGCCACGCCGCCCCCGTACCGGCGCAGTGCCCGGCTTGCGGCGACGCCGACCTGCGCTCCCTCGGCCCGGGTACGGAGCGGCTCGAGGAGGCCCTGGCGCGGCGCTTCCCGGGCGTGGTGCAGGTGCGCATCGACCGCGACACCACCCGGCGCCGCGGCGCGCTGGAGGCGCAGCTGGCCAAGGCGCAGCGCGGCGGGGCGCAACTGCTGATCGGCACGCAGATACTCGCCAAGGGCCACCACCTGCCGGCGGTGACCCTCGTGGCGGTCATCGATATCGACCAGGGGCTCTTCGGGGCCGACTTCCGCGCCCCCGAGCGCCTCGCCCAGCTCCTCGTCCAGGTCTCCGGCCGGGCGGGGCGGGGCGAGCAGCCCGGCGAGGTCCTCCTCCAGACCCGCCACCCCGAGCACCCGCTGCTGCGCACACTCCTCGAGCGCGGCTACCCGGCCTTCGCCGACGCCCACCTCGCCGAGCGCCGCGCCGCCGGCCTGCCGCCCTACAGCGCCCTGGCGCTGCTGCGCGCCGAGTCGGTGGACGCCGAGGCCCCCTACCGCTTCCTGGAGGGGGCGGCCACCCTGGGGCGGGAGGGCCCCGAGGGCGGCCGGGGCGTGGAGCTGCTCGGTCCCGTGCCGGCGCCCATGGAGCGCCGCGAGGGCCGCTACCGCGCCCACCTGATGGTCTGCGCCGCGCAGCGCCCGGCCCTGCAGCGGTTCCTGCGCCGCTGGAGCCAGGCGCTGGGGGAGGTCGAGGGGGCGCGCCGGGTACGCTGGTCTCTGGACGTCGACCCGGTGGAGATGACCTAGCGGGGGAAGACCTCCGGGGCGCGTAGCGGCCCTCGTCCGTCCCGGCGCCGGCGCGCTATCCTTGAGCGATGTTCATCCTGACCAAGGTCCTCGGCGCCCTGCTCATGCCCCTGAGCCTGGTCCTGCTGGCGGGCCTGCTCGGCGCCGCGCTGCTCTTCACCCGCCGGGTGCGCCTCGGCCGCCGCGTCGTGCTCGGCACGCTGCTCGCCCTCTACTTGCTCGGCCTGGAGGCGACCGCCGGGCTGCTCCTCGCGCCGCTGGAGCGCCAGTACCCGGCGCTGCTCGAGCCGCAGGCGCAGGTGGCCGAGCCGGTCTCCCACATCGTGGTCCTGGGCGAGGGGCACCGGCTCGATCCGCGCCTGCCCGTCACCGCGCAGCTCAACACCAGCGCCGCGGCGCGGCTGCTCGAGGGCGTGCGGCTGCAGCGCGCCTTCCCCGACGCCACCCTGGTCCTCGGTGGCGGCGCGGCCTTCGGCGAGACGCCGAACTCGGCGGTCATGCACCGCCTGCTGCGCGCCGTCGGCCTCGATCCCGGTGCTGTGGTCCGGCTCGAGACGCCGCGCAACACCGTCGAGGAGGCGCGGGCGGTGGCCGAGCGGGTTGGCGGCGCGGGCAGCGAGCGGGTGGTCCTGGTCACCGAGGCCTCCCACATGCCCCGGGCGGTGGCCCTCTTCCGGGGCCAGGGGCTTGATCCCATCCCCGCGCCGACGCACCACCGCGTGCGCGAGCGCGAGGCCGGCGCGGGGCCACGCTTCCGCGATTTCCTGCCCTCCGCCGAGGGGCTGCGGATGAGCGAGCGCGCCTGCCACGAGTACCTGGGCCTCGCCTGGGCGTGGCTGCGCGGCTGGACCGGCTAGGCCCGCTCGACCTGGTGCTGCGAGAGCGTCAGGGTGGTGTATTGCCCGGCGACGTCGAGGAGGAGGACGACCCGCTCATCGCTGCGGGAGGCGCGGAAGATGCCCTCGTAGGCCTGGAACGGGCCGTCCAGGATCCGGACCCGCTCCCCGGCCTGGAGCGGCTCCAGCGAGAGGTCGCAGAGGCCGTCCCGGGTCCGCTCGCGGAGGGTGTCGACGAGCTCATCCGGTACGCGCGCCGGCCAGGTCCCGAAGCGCACCAGGCCCGTCACCCCCAGGGTGGAGCGGATGGGGCTCCAGTCCTCGATGCCGGCGGCCAGGCGGACGAAGAGGTAGCGCGGGAACATGGGCTCCACGACGGTCTGGTAGCGCCGCTGCCGGCGCCGCTGGAACCGGGCGTACGGCAGGAAGCAGCGGAACCCCTGCCGATCCAGGTTCCACCACGCCTTCTCCTCCTGGCGCGGCTTGCTGTAGACCAGGTACCAGGCGTCCGATCGGGCGCGATCTTCCCACTCCGCGGTGCTCATGGCGCTGGCGTCCCTCCCCTGGGCGCAAGGCCGCAGTATGGATGGCTACTTCCACTCGCGGCTGCCGCCGATCTCGACGGCGAGCTTGTCGTCATCCTTCAGGATATAGGTGGCCCCGCAGTACGGGCAGACGGCGCTGCCTTGCGCGGCTACGGGGAGGTAGACGCGGGGATGGGCGCTCCACAGGTACATCCCCGGCATGGGGCACGATACGGGTAAGTCCCGGGCCGTGACCTCGTAGCGGTTCGAGGCGCTGGGCTCGATGAGGTCGTCACGATCGTGGGTCTGGGGGTCGGGCACGGCTACCTCCCTCTCGGCGGCTCATTCGGGTCAATTGTATCCAGTCTCGGTGCCGCGTAAGGTGTGGGCAACAGTCCACCCGGGCGTGCACCGTGAGTCAAGAGACCCCCCGACCCAACCGCATCCATCTGCTGCGTTCCCAGCTCTGGGCCTGGGCCGGGGAGACAGGCCATCGCGACGCGGTGCGCCTTGGAACCCCCCGCTCGCGGGAGGCGGTGCCAGTCATCGACCTGGTCCACGAGCCCTGGGCGGTCGCCCTGGCGACCCTGCTGGGGCTACTGGAGCAGGACCGCTTCGAGGCGCCGGTGCTGCTCATCGAGCGCGGCCTCGACGGCGAGGGGACCCCCTTCCTCCACCACGAGAACGCCACCGCGGCCCTGGGCGCGACCTGCGTGGCGCTCCGGGCGGATCCGGCGCGCGCACGGGATCGCGATGCGGGGCAGGGCCTGCTGGACGATGTCCTCGGCGTCTGGCTCATCGCCGCCGTGGCGGATTTCCCGGAGGCGCACGAGGGCTACCTCCGCGATCTCGCCCGCGGCATGGGCCCGGCCATGATCCCCCAGGGCTGGGCCGCTACCCTGCTGCACGCCAGCCCCGGCGACAGCGGCAGCCTGGACGGGATCGTGGTTGCCCTGGTCCACGAGGCCGTGATCGAGCGTGCGCCGGGCGCGGGGCTGTGTACGGTCGGCAATGCCCTGGAGGCCCTGGCCAGGGCCTCCGACGCCGAGCGGCCCGCGGGCTGGCGTCACGCCCTGGCCTTCGTGGTGGGTGCGGAGCTCTACCACAGCCCCCACGGCCAGCTGCACGCCGAGTACTGGGCCCACTCCGCCAGCCCAGGCAGCCGCCATCGGTGCGCCGCGGCCTTCATCGAGCAGGAGGCGATCCCCGTCTACAACGCCGTGCGCGATTGATGGGCGCCCGCGCAGCGGGTTTCAGTCGCCCTGCTCCTCGCTGCGGTCCGCCAGATCCTGGAGCTGCACGTGCAGCGCCCCGACGGACATCTGCAGCTCGCGCAGCGACAGGGCCAGGGAGAGGAGCATCAGCAGCAGGCTGGCGGTGAAGAGCACCTTGCCGGCGAGCGTGGAGCCGGCGAAGAGCACCAGCATGCACAGGACGCAGAAGAAGAGGCTGGCGACACCGGCGACCTGCATGTTGCGGATCAGCAGGACCCGCTTGCGCAGATTCTCGATCTGCGTGCGCAGATCGGCGTCCCGGGTGGAGCGGTACTTCGGCTCCAGGTCGCGGATCAGCGCTGCCAGGCCCATGAAGCGGTTGGTGTAGGCGAGCAGCAGCAGCGAGATCGCCGGGAAGAGCAGCGCCGGCGTGGAGAGGGTCAGCTCAGCGGTCGGCCCCGGTGTCTGGAGCATCCAGCGGTCCCCTGGTTGCACATTGGGCTTACCATGGTACGGCGCCAGGGCGGTGAAAGCACCTGCTGCTGCCTGCGCGCGCCGGCTATAATCGGCTCCACCCTGCAAGCGAAAGGCGCAGTCGCCGATGAAATCCCCGCTGCCCCGTTTCAGCGACGCCCGTGTCCTCGTCGCCGGTGACCTGATGATCGACCGCTACTGGCACGGCGGTACCCACCGCATCTCCCCCGAGGCGCCGGTGCCCGTGGTCCGCGTCGATGACACCGAGGAGCGGCCCGGCGGCGCCGCCAACGTGGCCCTGAACATCGCCGCCCTGGGCGGGCAGGCGCGGGTGCTCGGCCCGACCGGCAGCGACGCGGGGGCCGAGCGCCTCGGCAGCCTGCTCCACGAGGCCGGTGTCGGCTACCAATTCCACCGTGTGGCGGGCGCCGAGACGATCACGAAGCTGCGCGTCGTCAGCCGCCACCAGCAGCTCATCCGCCTGGACTTCGAGCGCGGCTTCCCCGGCTTCGATCACGACGCGATGGCGGCGCTCCTGGCGCCGCAGCTGGATACGGCCGATTGCCTGATCCTGTCCGACTACGCCAAGGGGGCCTTGCCGGAGCCGGCGGGGCTCATCGCCACGGCGCGCCGCTCTGGTGTGCCGGTCCTGGTCGATCCCAAGGGCCACGACTACACCCGCTACCGCGGGGCGACCCTCCTCACGCCCAACCTCGCCGAGCTCGAGGCCGTGGTCGGCCCGTGTCCCGATCCCGAGGCGATCGCCCGGCACAGCGCCGCCCTGGCCGAGGAGCTGGCCCTCGACGCCGTGCTGGTTACCCGGGGCGAGGCGGGCATGACCCTGGCCCTGCGGGACGGGGCGCCGGTGCATCTACCCACCCGCGCCCGGGAGGTCTTCGACGTCACCGGTGCCGGCGACACCGTTATCGCGACCCTGGCCACGGCCCTCGGCGCCGGGGCCGAGCTGGCCGATGCCGCCGCCCTCGCCAACCTGGCTGCCGGTGTCGTGGTGGGCAAGCTGGGCACTGCCACCGTGGCGCCGCTGGAGCTGGAGGCGGCGCTGGGGGGCGAGCCGAGCGCTGACCGCGGGGTGGTGGACGAGCCGAGCCTGCTGGCTGCGGTGGCGCGGGCCCGGGCTGCCGGCGAGCGGCTGGTCATGACCAACGGCTGCTTCGACCTGCTCCACGCCGGCCACGTGGACTACCTCCAGCGCGCCCGCGAGCGCGGTGACCGATTGATCGTCGCGGTCAACGACGACGCCTCGGTGGCCCGGCTCAAGGGTGCGGATCGGCCCCTGACGCCCCTGGCCCAGCGCATGGCGGTGCTTGCCGCGCTGGATGCGGTGGATTGGGTGGTGCCCTTCAGCGAGGACACCCCGGCGCGCCTGATCGAGGCGGTCTGTCCGGACCGGCTGGTCAAGGGCGGCGACTACCGGCCCGAGGAGATCGCCGGCTACGACGCCGTGACCGCGGCGGGGGGCTCCGTGGAGGTCCTGCCGGTGGTTGCCGGTGCCTCCACCAGCGGCCTCATCGAGCGCATCCGGGGCGGCTAGCCGGTACGCCCGCTACCCCAGCTGCGCTGGCACCTCCGCTGCACAGCGCTGCAGGATCGCATCCAGCTGCGTGGTGACGTCCGTTACCTGGATGCGCGCCATGGCGTCCGGGCTGCGGACCCGCCGGCCCCAGCGGACCGCCGTCACGGGCCGGCCGAGCTCCCCCTCCAGGGCCTCCGGGTAGCGGTTGGCGACGTATGCCAGGTGGCAGTAGGGTCCCGTGCGCTCCGGATTCGAGGTGGCGTACAGCCCGACCACCGGCGTGCCGACGGCGTTGGCCAGGTGCAGCGGTCCGGAGTCGGGGCCGACGAAGGCGCTGGCCCGGCGCAGCGCCGCTAGCAGCCCCTTCAGCGAGGTGGCGCCGACGAGGTCGGTGACCGGGGCGCGGGTGGCGGCGGCGATGGCGTCGGCGTAGGCGCGCTCGAGCTGCGTCGGCCCGCCGGTGAGGACCAGGGCGAGGCCGTGCTGGCGGTAGGCGTGATCGGCCACGGCGGCGTAGCGCTCCGTGGCCCAGTTGCGGAAGTTGCGCGCTCGCGCTGAGCTGCACGGGCTGAGGGCGAGGAAGGGGCCCGACGGCAGGCGTGGCGCCACCTCCGCCTCGGCCTCGGGGGGGATGGGCAGATCCCAGCGCAGGCTACGCGCCTGCAGCCCGGCGGCCTGCAGGAACTGGAAGAAGCCGTCGAGGACGTGGACCCGGTGGGGGCCGGGGATGGTGCGGTTGGTGAACAGCCGCTGCCCGTTGCGCGCCCGCGGAGCGTCGAAGCCGACGCGGGTATCGGCGCGGATGACGCTGGCGAGGAGGTTGGCCCGCCACGACGCCTGCATGTGAAGCAGCAGGTCGAAGCGCCGGCCACCGAGGGCGCGGCGGAGCCTCGGTATCGCGCCGAAGAGGCCGTCCCCCTTGTCCACGACGAGGAACTCCACGCCCGGTAGATCACCGACCAGGCGGTACTCCGTCTTGCCCACCACCCAGGTCAGCGCCGTCTCCGGCCAGTGCGCCTGCAGCGTGCGGACCACGGGGACCATGTGGCTGCAGTCGCCGATGGCCGACAGGCGGAGCAGGCACAGGGAGCGCGGCGGTACGGGGTAGCTACGGGGCATCGGGGGTTGGGCTCCTCCGGGTTGGGCTCGAGTGCCGCCAGCCCGCCTCCAGGGTGGCCAGGTCGTCCGCCGTGACCGGGCCGAAGGCCGGCTCGCTGTCGGCGAGCTTGGCGAGGCTGCGGCGCAGCCGGGCCAGGTTGCGCCCGCTCCAGCTGCCTGGTCGAGCGCGCAACCGGGCACGGTCGAGGTCGATGACGTGGATGCCGCCGTCGTCGGCGAGCAGGATGTTGTGCGCGTTCAGGTCGGCGTGGTCCAGCCCGCGGCGGTGGAACCGGCCGATACAGGCGCCGATGGCCTGCCAGCGCGCCGGCGGCAGGGGCCCCCGGCGCAGGGCCTCGGTGAGCGTCTCGGCGTCGAGGCGCTCGATGATGATCTCGCCGCGGTAGCAGAGCCCCTTCGGGCGGATGCGGGCCGCCAGCGGTGCCGGCACGGGCAGGCCCTCGCCGTGTAGGTAGGCGAGCAGCCACCACTCCCGCCAAGGGCGCGCGGCCTGTAGCCCGAGGCGGGCGTAGCGGTCGCCGAGCAGGGGCGCGAAGAGGCCGCCGCGCCGGTAAGGGCGTAGCACGGCGGGGATGCCGGCCACCTCGAGGAAGCAGGTGCTGCCGCGGCCACCCTCGGGGCGACCGGCGAGCCGCCCGCTGCGCGCCAGCCAGCCGGGCTGGAAGAGGCCGTCGTCCGGCTCGGGGATGCGGCCGGCGTCGTAGAGGATGTGCGTGCCGTTACGGCGCGTATGCTGCGGCTCCATGGCCGCCTACTCTGCCATACCGAGCCCGTGGCCGGTGGTGGTACAGTGCCGGCATGGCACGCTGGCATACACCTAGCCGGATATTCCTGGTCGGTCCCATGGGGGCCGGCAAGAGCACCGTCGGCCGCGAGCTCGCTGCGCTGCTGGGGCTGACCTTCATCGACAGCGATACGGAGATCGAGCAGCGGACCGGCGTGAGCATCCCGTGGATCTTCGACCTCGAGGGTGAGCCGGGCTTCCGCGCCCGGGAGAGCGGCGTCCTCGACGAGCTGACGGGGCGCGACGGTGTGGTCCTGGCCACCGGCGGCGGCGCCGTGACCGTGGCCGCTAACCGCGATCTGCTGGGGGCACGGGGCGTCGTGGTCTACCTGTACACGCCGGTCTCCGTCCAGCTGCAGCGCACCCGCGGCGATGCGGACCGGCCGCTGCTCCAGGGCAGCGATCCCGAGGCGCGGCTACAGGCGCTCATGGAGGCGCGCGACCCCCTCTACCGGGAGGTGGCCGATGCGGTTATCGAGGCCTCCGGCGGGCGTGCGCGCAATGTCGCGCGCCGGATCGCGGAGACCCTGCAAGGCGACGTCGCCTGACGGATACGGCACAGACAGCGGGAGCGGGCATGCGGACACTGCGCGTGGAGCTCGGGGAGCGCAGCTACCCCATCTACATCGGTGACGGCCTGCTGGGCCAGGGGCTGGTCGCCGAGCACCTGGCCGGGGATCGGGCCCTGCTGGTGAGCAACGAGACCGTGGCGCCGCTCTACGCGGATCGGCTGGGCGAACCCGATGGGGTGGCGCAGTCGGTGGTCCTGCCTGACGGCGAGCGCTACAAGAGCCTAGCGACCTGTGAGCAGGTCTACGACGCCCTCATCGAGGGCCGCTTCGATCGCTCGGCCACCGTGGTCGCCCTCGGTGGTGGCGTCGTCGGCGATCTCGCCGGCTTCTGTGCCGCCACCTTCCAGCGCGGCGTGGGCTACATCCAGGTACCCACCACGCTGCTCGCCCAGGTGGACTCCTCGGTAGGCGGCAAGACCGGGGTCAACCATCCCAAGGGCAAGAACATGATCGGCGCCTTCCACCAGCCTCGTGCGGTGGTCGCTGATACCGGGGTCCTGGCCACGCTGCCGGAGCGCGAGCTCAGCGCCGGGCTGGCGGAGGTGGTCAAGTACGGCCTGATCCGCGATCCGGAGCTGTTCGACTGGCTGGAGGCCAACGCCGAGCCCCTGCGCCGGCGCGAGCCGGATGCCCTGGCCCACGCCGTGGCGGCTTCCTGCCGCAACAAGGCGGACGTGGTGGCCGCCGATGAGCGTGAGGCCGGCGTGCGGGCGCTGCTCAACCTGGGCCACACATTCGGCCACGCCATTGAGACCTCCACCGGCTACAGCGCATGGCTCCACGGTGAGGCGGTGGCGGCGGGCATGTGCATGGCCGCCCGTATGTCTGTGGCGCTGGGTTGGCTGGCGCCGGAGGGGCTGCGCCGGATCGAGGCCCTGCTCGCCCGCTTCGGCCTGCCCACCCAGCCGCCGGCCATCCCCGAGGCCCGCTTCCGGGAGCTGATGAGCGTGGACAAGAAGAGCAGCGGCGGCCAGCTGCGCCTGGTGCTGCTGCAGGGCATCGGCGACGCCGTGGTCACCGGCGCCTTCGATCCCGCGGCCTTGACGCGGACCTTGCGGGAGAGCGCCGCCTAGCTCGGCTCAGGTCAGCTCCTCGGGCCGGCACAGGCGGCGGTACTCCTCGATGGCGAAGCGGTCGGTCATGCCCGCGATGTAGTCGGCCACCGCACGGGCCCGGCCGGGCCGGCCCTGCCGGGCCTCGCCCTCCTGTGCCGCGGCCTGGTGCTGCTCGGGCATCAGGCCGGGATCGTCGAGGAAGGCGTCGAACAGCGCCTGCACCACGGCCTGGCTCTTGCGCACCATGCGCGCCACGCGGTAGTGGCGGTAGAGGTTGTTGAAGAGGAAGTCCTTCAGGCCCTGGTGCCGGCGCGCCATGTCGGCGCTGAAGCCGATGAGCGGCTGGCTGCGCTCGCGCACCGCCTCGACGCTCCCCGGCGTGGCCGCCTCGATGCTCGCGGCCGAGGTCCGGATGACGTCCTCGACCTGGATGTTGATCATGCGACGGACCACCTCGTAGATGGTGCGCCGCTCGTCGAGGTACGGATAGGCGTCCGCCACTTCGGCGAACAGGGGGGCCAGAAGCTCCGTGCGGCGGCACGCGTCGACGGTGATCAGCCCCGAGCGCAGGCCGTCGTCCACATCGTGGCTGTTGTAGGCGATGCCGTCGCAGAGATTGACGAGCTGCGCCTCGAGTGTGGGCTGGCCGCCGTGGATAAAGCGTGCCGCCACCGGCCCGAGCTGCTCGGCGCGCTCGGCCGGGCAGCGCTTGAGGAGCCCCTCCCGGGTCTCGAAGGTCAGGTTCAGGCCGTCGAACGCGGCGTAGCGCGTCTCCAGGCTGTCGACCACGCGCAGCGACTG
>CAJXLI010000014.1 GCA_913055575.1 uncultured Ectothiorhodospiraceae bacterium | reverse complement strand
TCGACAACGACCTGCGCTTCCTCGGCCAATTCCGGTGAGCACATGCGTGTAAGTGAGCAGTGGCTGCGCGAGTGGGTCAATCCGCCGCTCTCCACCGGGGAGCTGGCGGAGGCGCTGACCATGGCGGGGCTCGAGGTGGACGCCCTCGAGCCCGCCGCACCGGCGTTCACCCAGGTGGTGGTCGGCGCCATCGAGGCCTGCCGTCCCCACCCGGAGGCCGACCGGCTGCAGGTCTGCGAGGTGGACGCCGGCGGCGAGCGGGTCGAGGTGGTCTGCGGCGCCCCCAATGCCCGGGCCGGCCTGCACGCCCCCCTCGCCCGCCCCGGCGCGGTGCTGCCGGGCGAGGTCCGGGTCGAGGCCACCGAGGTGCGCGGCGCGGCCTCGGCCGGGATGCTCTGCTCGGCCCGCGAGCTCGGCCTCAGCGACGAGGCCAGCGGCCTCCTCGAGCTGCCGCCGGACCTGGCGCCGGGGACCGATCTGCGCGAGGCGCTGGCGCTCGACGACACGGTCCTGGAGCTCGACCTTACCCCCAACCGCGCCGACTGCCTGGGCATGATCGGCATCGCCCGCGACGTGGCGGCGCGCACGGGCGCGCGGATGGCGGCGGCCGAGCCGGAGCCGGTGCCCGCCGGCTGCGACGAGAGCCTGCCCATCGAGCTGCAGGCGCCGGCGGACTGCCCGCGCTACCTCGGCCGCGCCATCCGCGGCGTGGACCCCCAGGCGCCGACCCCGACCTGGATGCGGGAGCGCTTGCGCCGGGCCGGGGTCCGCAGCGTCTCGGCGCTGGTGGATATCACCAACTACGTGATGCTCGAGCACGGGCAGCCGCTGCACGCCTTCGACCTCGAGCGCCTGGCGCCGCCCGTCGCCGTACGCCGCGCCGCGAGCGGCGAGGTGTTGACGCTGCTCAGCGGCGAGCAGGTGGCGCTCGACGACGACGTGCTGGTCATCGCCGACGCCAGCGGCCCCGTCGCCTTCGCCGGCGTCATGGGCGGCCAGTCGACCGCGGTGAGCGAGGGCACCCAGGACATCTTCCTGGAGGCGGCCCACTTCGCGCCGGCCACGATCGCCGGCCGCGCCCGCCGCTACGGGCTGCACACCGACTCTGCCCACCGCTTCGAGCGGGGCGTAGACTTCGAGGCCCCGCGGGCGGCCAGCGAGCGGGCCACGCAGCTGGTGCTCTCGATCTGCGGGGGCACGGCAGGGCCGATCAACGAGGCCGTGGCCGCCGAGGCCCTGCCGCAGCGGCTCCCCATCGAGCTGCGCCGCCAGCGCCTGGAGGGGCTGCTGGGCTGGGCCATCGAGCCGGGGCACGTCAGCGGCCTGCTGGAGCGGCTCGGTACCCGCCCCGAGCCCACCGAGGTGGGCTGGCGGGTGCAGCCGCCGAGCTGGCGCTTCGACCTGGCGCGCGAGGTGGACCTCGTCGAGGAGGTGGCCCGGCTCTACGGCTTCGACAATGTCCCGGAGCGCCCCCTGCGGGCGCCGCTGCACGTGGCCACCGCGCCCGAGCGGCATATCCCCGACCGGCAGCTGCGCGGCACGCTGGTCGAGCGCGGCTACCACGAGGCCATCAACTACGCCTTCGTCGATCCGCAGCTCCAGCAGCGCCTCGACCCGGAGGCCGAGAGCCTCCCCCTGGCCAACCCCCTCTCCGCCGAGCTCGCCGTGATGCGCACCAGCCTCTGGCCGGGGCTGCTCACGGCGCTACAGCGCAACCAGCACCGCCAGCAAGAGCGTGTACGGCTCTTCGAGCACGGCGCAGTCTTCCGCGGCCGGCTGGACAACCTGGCGCAGACGCCCACCCTCGCCGCGGTCTGCGCTGGACCGCGCTACCCGGAGCAGTGGGACGCGCCGCGCCGGCAGGCGGACTTCTTCGACGTCAAGGCCGACCTCGAGGCGCTCCTCGCCCAGACAGGGACTCCGGAGGCCTTCACCTTCGAGCCGGCGGAGCACCCGGCCCTGCACCCGGGGCAGAGCGCCCGCATCCGGCGGGACGGTGAGGCGGTGGGCTGGCTCGGCACCCTGCATCCGGAGCACGCCGACGCCCTGGACCTCCACAGCGCCCCGGTGCTCTTCGAGCTGACCCAGGCGGCGCTGAGCGCAGCGGCGCTGCCCAGCTTCCAGCCCCTCTCCCGCTACCCCTCCATCCGCAGGGATCTGGCGGTGCTCGTCGACGAGGCCGTACCGGCGGGCGATCTGCTCGCCACCGCCCGGGCGGCAGCGGGCGGCTACGCTGTCGATGGCCGGCTGTTCGATATCTACCGCGGCAAGGGCATCCCGGAAGGCCAGAAGAGCGTCGCCATAGGCTTGATTTTGCAGGATTATTCACGCACGCTTACGGATCACGACGTCGACGAGGTCGTGGCGGGCGTCGTGGCCCGCCTGCAGCACCAGTTCGGAGCGAGCCTGAGAGGGGAGTAGGATGTCGCTGACCAAGGCGGATATGGCCGAGCGGCTCTTCGAGGAGGTGGGCCTGAACAAGCGCGAGGCCAAGGAGCTCGTCGAGCTCTTCTTCGAGGAGATCCGCGTTGCCCTCGAGAGCGGCGAGCCGGTCAAGCTCTCCGGGTTCGGCAACTTCGAGCTCCGCGACAAGAACGAGCGTCCCGGCCGCAACCCCAAGACCGGTGAGGAGATCCCCATCTCGGCGCGGCGTGTCGTAACCTTCCGCCCCGGCCAGAAGCTCAAGAGCCGGGTCGAGAGCTACCCAGGCCCCCGGGGAGAGCCGTGACCGGGAGCAAACCCGCCATCCCGGCGAAGCACTACTTCACCATCGGCGAGGTGAGCCAGCTCTGCGCCGTCAAGCCGCACGTGCTGCGCTACTGGGAGCAGGAGTTCCCGCAGCTCAAGCCCGTCAAGCGCCGCGGCAACCGCCGCTACTACCAGCGCCACGACGTCATCCTGATCCGCCGCATCCGTGCCCTGCTCTACGAGGAGGGGTTCACCATCAGCGGCGCGCGCCAGAAGCTGGAGAGCGACGAGGAGCGCGAGGATGCGGCGCAGAGCCAGCAGGTCATCCGGCAGCTACGCGCAGAGCTCGAGGACATCCTGGCGACCCTCCAGCGCTGAAGACCTCTTGCCGGACGGCCTCAAAATCAGTATCCTAGGTGACAAGTCGGGGCGTGGCGCAGTCTGGTAGCGCACCTGCATGGGGTGCAGGGGGTCGCAGGTTCAAATCCTGCCGCCCCGACCAAACCTCTAGGAGGCCCGCAGGGCGGATGGATAGCCCTGCGGGCCTCTCTCTTTTGGGCAGACCCTGGCCTGCAGCGGAGCGACTGCCGAGGCAGATCGCGTGCCACGGCCCCGGCAATGTGGCAGCCGCACAGCCGGCGCGCAGCCACCGCTTGAGGTCGGCCTCGGACGCCCCCTGGGAACGATGGGGAAGCGCGTGCCCGTGGTCTCAGGGCCGGATGGCCCTGCAGGCTCTCACCGCGGCCCTCCTGTACGCGTCTGGGCCCAACAAGGCCGCCCTGCTTTTTCCTTCCCCTGGGAAAACGTCCTGGAAGCGCACAGGGCCCTGTGCGTGCCTCCTGCCTGAGAGCAAGGCCAGCGTTCCGTCGATCGGGGATACCGGGCGCGGGGCCGCGGTGGGTGGGAGGACCCAGAATCAAGGCGGAGGGATAGATTCGAGCCGATAGGGAATCATGCTCCGGCGAGGGCCGCCCCGAATCGCTCGCCTGGCCTCGTCCGGGAGAAATCGGCGGTATTTAAACCGCTGCACCCCCGCGGATCCGATCATCCGCGGGGCCGCCTGGCCCGCCCACGACGGTCGTACGTCCTGCGCCGAGAATGGATCGAACCGGTAGAAGAACGGGGCCTCGGGCCGGTATACGCCGGGGGCGATCGAGCCTTGAAAAAGGCCGTAGCCTTGATGCCAGCGAGGCAGAGAGAAAACCCTCTAGGGGGCTTTACGACAAGGCGTACGGCCGGTGGCCATCACCGTAGCTGCCAGGATGCAGCGAGGGGATTGCCGAGGCGGGCCCACGGATCAGGTGTCCGGTATACGAAGCTCCTCGATATCACGGCCCAGCTCCTCGACCCAGTGGACCACCCACTTCGGCTTGCGGCCGCGGCCGGTCCAGGTCTTGCTCGGATCCTCGGGGTGGCGGAATTTCGGTGGCACCTTACCGCCGCTCTTCGTGCCGCTCCCCTTGCCGCCGCCGCCACCGGGGACGATCTCCTCCAGATCGAGCCCGTATTTCTGGGCGACTTGCTTCATTTCCTGCTGGGCCTGTTTCTTCGCCTCTTTCTCGCGGCGCTTCTGCTCCTTCTCGATGACACGAGAAGCCTTCTGCAGCTCGACGTAGTCTAGCTGCTCCGCGACCTGGCGAATCTGCTCCAGGGCCTCTTCTGCATCTGCCATTCTCAACCTCCGAGCCAGTATTCAAACCTTACACGCAAAAATTATCGAAAAAGGAAGAGAATGTAAATGGAATCGGCCACCGAAGCCGGTGCGATCCAGCCGTCCCCCGAGAAACAGCCCAGAGCGATTCCTGGAATCAGCCGCAGAAACCGGGTGCCGAGGATCCGTTCCGGGATCACGCCGTAGCGGCACCGGGGCGAATCAAACCGCCCTGGCTTACGCCCTGCCGCAGGCGGCGACCCCGGTGCTGGCGGCACGCCGCATCAGCCGCCCATACCCGGCGGCAGGCCACCACCGCCGGCACCGCCCCCGGGACCGCCACCACCCATCATCTGCTGCATCATGCGCTGCGGCCCGCCCTTCTTCTTGACCTGCTTCATCATCTTCTGCATCTGCTTGAACTGCTTGAGCAGGCGGTTGACGTCCTGGATCTGGACACCGGAGCCGGCAGCGATCCGGCGCTTGCGCGAGCCGTTGATGATATCGGGCCGGGCCCGCTCGCGGGCGGTCATGGAATCGACCATCGCCAGCTGGCGGCGCACGAGGCTGTCGTCGAGCTGATCCTTGACCTTGTCCATCTGCTTGCCCATGCCGGGCATCTTGTCCATGACGCCGCCGAGGCCACCCAGCTGATCGATCTGCTGCATCTGCTCCTTGAAGTCGTTGAGGTCGAAGCCCTTGCCGCCCTTCTTGAGCTTCTTCTCGATCTTCTGCGCCTTCTCCTGGTCGACGCTGCGCTCGACCTCCTCGACCAGGCTGACCACATCGCCCTTGCCGAGGATGCGCGAGGCGACGCGCTCGGGGTCGAAGGGCTCGAGGGCCTCGGTCTTCTCGCCGACACCCATGAACTTGATGGGCGCACCGGTGACGTGGCGTACAGAGAGCGCGGCGCCGCCGCGGGCGTCGCCGTCGGTCTTGGTCAGCACCACGCCTGTCAGCGGCAGCGCATCGCCGAAGGCCTGGGCCGTCTTCGCCGCGTCCTGGCCGGTCATGGCATCGACGACAAAGAGGGTCTCGGGCGGCTTGAGGGCCTTATGCAGCCCCTGGACCTCCTTCATCATGCCCTCGTCGACCGTCTGCCGGCCGGCGGTATCGACGAGGACGATGTCGAAGTAGTGCCGCCTGGCGTGATCGACGGCGGCCTTGGCGATCTTCTCCGGCTTGTCGTCGGAGCTCGCCGGATAAGCCTCGACCCCGACCTCCTGCGCCAGGGTGTTGAGCTGATCGATCGCCGCCGGCCGGTACACGTCGCAGCTGACGACCAGCACGCTCTTCTTCTCGCGCTCGCGCAGGTAGCGGGCGAGCTTGCCGATGGAGGTCGTCTTCCCCGAGCCCTGCAGGCCGGCGACGAGGACCACCGCAGGGGGCTGGACATTGAGGTTGAGCGGCTCTGCCGCCTCCCCCATCACCCGGACCAGCTCGTCCTGGACGATCTTGATAAAGGTCTGCCCCGGGGTGAGGCTCTTGGCCACCTCGGCGCCCTCGGCGCGCTTCTTGACCTCCTCCGTGAAGCTGCGCACGACGGGCAGAGCCACGTCCGCCTCGATCAGTGCCTTGCGCACCTCGCGTACGCTATCCTGGATATTTTCGTCCGTAATGCGACCCCGCCCGCTCATGCGTTGCGTGACGGCGTCGAGGCGTCCGGTGAGATTCTCAAACATGGGGTGTCGCCTGTTCGTTCGCGAGCCGTATGCAGAGGCGCATTATACGGGTGCCGCGGCGCCTGGTGCGAACCCGGCCCGAGGGTGAGCAGCTTGTCGCAGGGCGGTTCCCGCCATGAATAGAATGTGCGATCATTACGCGTATTATGGCTATCACTACGCTCACGGTCGTTACCGCACTCTTCTACGTGGCCGCCACGGTCGCGCAGGGCGCCCGCCTGATGCTGCACGAGGAGCGCAGCCCGGCCCGATCGACCGCCCTCGCCCTGGCTGCAGCGGCGGTAGCCGCCCACGCCGTTGTCGTGGTCGATACCACCTGGGTGGCCGGCGGTATCAACCTCGGCTTCTTCAGCGCCCTGTCCCTGGTCTCGTGGATTACCAGCACCGGGCTGGTGGTGATCAGCTTCCTCCAGCGGGTCGAGCACCTAGGGATCCTGCTCTGGCCGCTATCGGCGATGGCCGTAGCGCTGAGCCCGCTCGCCACGCCGGACGCCACCCTGTCCCGGGATCCGGCGCTCGGGGTGCACATCGTGCTCTCCATGCTCGCCTACTCCACGCTCCTGGCGGCGGTGCTGCAGGCGCTCATCCTCGCGGTGCTGGATCACCGCCTGCGCAACCGTCGCGCCACCGGCTTCGTGCGCCAGCTGCCGGCACTACGGACCGTGGAGAAGCAGCTCTTCTGGCTGATCACGGTGGGGTTCGTCGCCCTGACCGTCGCCCTCGGCTCGGGCTTCCTCTTCTTCATGGACAGCCTGCTGGCGGGGTCGATGATCCACAAGACCTCCCTGTCCATCGCCTCCTGGCTGGCCTTCGCCACGCTGCTCCTCGGGCATGCCATCTGGGGGTGGCGAGGGCAGACCGCGATCCGGTGGACGCTGGTCGGCTTCCTCGCCCTGATGCTCGGCTACTTCGGCAGCAAGTTCGTGCTGGAGCTCATCCTCCAGCGGCAGTGAAGTAGTCCGGCTCGGCCCCCTCCCGCCACTTGATGTTGCAGCCGAGGCTCGGGTACTGCGGCTCCGGGGGTGCCTGGCCGGCGAGGAGCGCCTCCACGGCACTGCGCAGATCGGCCCCGGTGATGGGCCGGTCATTCTTCGGGGTGCTGTCGTCGAAGCGGCCCCGGTAGAAGAGCCTGAGCTCGGCGTCGAAGAGGTAGAAATCCGGCGTACAGGCGGCACGGTACGCCTTGGCCACGGCCTGATCGGCATCGAAGAGGTAGGGGAAGGTGTAGCCGGCGGCCTCCTTCTCCTCGACCATGCGCTCCGGGGCGTCCTGGGGGTGGGTCTCGGGGCTATTGGCGCTGATCGCCGCCACGGCGATCCCCCGGTCCTGGCACTCGCGGCCGAAATGGGCGAGGTGGTCGCGCAGGTGCTTGACGAAGGGGCAGTGGTTGCAGATGAAGGCGATCAGCACCCCCTCTCCGCCGGCCAGATCCCGGTAGAGCGATACAGGCCGGCCGTCGGTATCCGTCAGGGAGAAGTCCGGTGCCGGCGTGCCGATAGGCAGCATCGTCGATTCCGTACGTACCATAGCTGTCGCTCCTCCTGGTCGCACCCTAACCGTAGCACAGCTAGCGCAGGCGGAACTGGATCGGGACGCTGAGCTCGAGGCGATCGATGCCCGCATCCTCGGGGATCTCGGGCATGCGGACCGCCTGGATCATCCGCTCGACCTCCGCCGTGAGGATCCGGTGCTCGGCGGGCTCCGCGATCTCCCAGTCGACCACGTTCCCGTTGGCGTCGAGCACGAAGCGCAGCTCGACCTGGCCCTCGAGCCGACGGCGCTTCGCGGTGCGCGGGTAGCGCTGCTCCGATTGCAGCGCCCGGTGGATCTCGGCGAGGTAGGTGTCGGCGACATCGGACTTCGTCCCTACGCGGGCCTCCCGCGGCTGCCCGGACTGGACCGCGTCATCCGTCCGCTCCGCCTCCTCAGGCTCCGGCGCCTGCTCCGCTTCCTGCGACTCCGTTTCCTGCGGCTCCGTTTCTTGCGGCTCCACGGCCTCAGCCGCCTCTTCCTCGGGTTGCGGCTCGGCTCGATCGGTCGCCTCGGGGCTCGGCTCACTCGTCTCGGGATCGGGCCTGGGTGCGGGCTCAGGCCTGGGGGCGGGCCTCGGGGCCGGCTCCGGCGTGGGCTCCGGCTCGGGCTCCGGGGTAGGATCGGGCTCAGGCTCCGGCTCGGGTTCCGGCTCGGGGTCGGCCTCCTTCGGCTCCGGATCCGCGGCCTCCGCCGTATCTTCCTCGGACGCCTCCGCCGCCTCGGTCTTCGTGGGTGCGGCCGCGAGCTGGACGGCCACACCCTGGGGCGCGCGCTTCTCCGGCGCCTCGGGATCCGCCGGGAGCAGCACCAGCACAGCGGCGTGGGCCGCCACGGCCACGAGGCCCATGCCGGCCCAGTGTATCCAGCGCGGCTGCATATCAGCGCTCCTGCCGGGTCACCAGCTGCATGCGCTCGGCACCGGCTTCACGCAGATCGTCCATAACGTCGAGCAGTAGCGCCGAGTCCGCCTCGGCATCGGCCATGACCTCCACGGGCCGCTCGGGCGCCTCGTCGAGCAGGCCCTGGAGGCGCTCGCGCAGCGCCGGGCGACCATCCACGACCTCCTCCGCCACGGCCAGGCGCCCCTCGGCGTCGATGAGCACCCGTACCGGATCCTCGGAGACCGCCTCTCCGGCCTCGCTTGCCGCCGGCTCGACGGGCAGCGGCGACTCCGGCGTCAACGTCCCGGCGACCATGAAGAAGATCAACAGCAGGAAGACGATGTTGATCATCGGGACGGTGCTCTCTTGCGGCTCCCGGCGCTCGGGCTCAGGCAGCTTCATCCCGCATCCTCCCGTAGCAAGGCGACATCCCGCAGCCCAGCGGCGGAAGCGGCGTCCACGGCACGGACCACCGACCGGACCGGCGCCCCTGCCGCTGCGAGGACCTGTACGCGGCGCTCGGGGGCCTCGGCATGCACCGCCTGGAGCCGATCCTGCAACCCGGATGGGCCGAGCGCCTCATCGCCGATCCGGTAGCGCCCGTCCGCCTCGACATGCAGGCGCAGCGGCTCGGTCTCGGTCGTAGCGGCGCTGCCCTTGCCGCCGGGCGCGTCCACGCTGAACGCCTGCCACTCCACGAAGCTCGAGGCGAGCATGAAGAAGATGAGCAGGATGAAGACAACGTCGATCAGCGGCGTCAGGCTGACCAGGCGCCGCCGGCGCGGCGGCTCCTCAATCTGCATGGCGCGGCGGCGCGGCGGTGAAGACCTGGGTGACGGCGTCCTCGAGACGGTGGCGGAAGCGCTCCACGATGCGCTCGAGCCAGGTCAGCGCGGCGACCGCCGGGATCGCCAGGGCCAGCCCGGCCGCGGTGGTCAGCAGCGCCTCCCAGATCCCGCCGGAGAGCATCGCCGGATCCACCTGGCTACCGGCAGCCTCCAGCTGCCGGAATGCGTCGATCATGCCCAGCACGGTGCCGAGGAGGCCGAGCAGGGGGCTGAGCACGCCGATGGCCTCGAGCCCGCGCAGATAGGCGCGCAGCTGCTCCAGGCGCTCACTGGCCAGGCGGGAGGCCTCCTCGCGGATCCGCGCCTCATCGGCCTCGCCGTCCAGCCGGCCCCGCATGGCCGCCGCCACCGGCGCGGCACCGATGAAGCGGCTCCCGTCCAGGCGCGTCAGGGCCTGCTCCGGCTCGCCGGCGCGCCAGGCCGCCAGCGCCTCGCGCAGCGTCCGCCGGTCGTAGAGCCGGGCGGCGGCAAACTGCCAGAGCTTGACCAGGATCAGGGTCAGGGTGAAGACCGACAGCAGGGCCAACAGGGTCAGTACCGGTCCGCCGCTATCCAGCACCGCCAGTAATCGGCCTGCGAGCCCGCCGTCGGCGAACGGTCCGCCCCCTTGCGTGTCACTCATGGCTCGGTCCCTTGGGGTTGCGCTTCAAGCAGCTCGAAGCCTACCTTTATTGCGAATAGTTTTCAATCTCATTCATAGAGGCCGACGAGCAGACCTCTACGCCTGCTCGCCGGCATAGCCGAGCAGCCGCCAGCTCAGCGCGCCGTCGTCGCCGAGCTCGTAGGCCAGCAGGGCCATCCCACCGGCGGAAGCGCCCTCGACAACGGCGAGGACCCAGCGGTCGGAGAGCACAAGGCTGCGCTCGGTATCGAGCTCCACCGGGGCCGCCAGCGGCTCGACGCGACGAGCGAGCCAATCACCGCGCTGCGCCAGATCCGCGAGGATATAGCGCTCGGGCCGCACCTCGACGCCGCTGCGCTCGAAACGGCGGACCCCCTCGGTGGAGAGCCCGAGATGCTGCGGCACGCCCTGGCGCGCCTCAAGCTCGGCCTCGAGCGCCGCCGCCCGCTCCTGGGCCTCGGAGGCCACGTAGGTCAGCCAGCCGACGACGGCGAGCAGCATGACCACGGCGGCGCGCCAGACAAGCCTCTCGCGGATCTGCCGCGGATCGCGAGGCGCCGGCTGCGCCGTATCCTGCCGCGCGGGGTCTTGATGGTTGCCGGGTGCTGTCACTTCTTCGCCTCCTCCGCTCGCAGCTCGTATAGCATCCAGGGGCTAGGCGGCGCATTGAGCAGGTTCATCGGCGGGAAGCGTAGCTCCGGCCAGGCTACGGCCTCGTGCCGATGCCGCGCCGTACGCTGCTGACGGCGGACGGCGCGCAGCCAGACCCCCGGGGAGCTCCTCAGCCGCACTTCGACTCTCCACAGTTGAGGCAGGTCAGGCAGCCCTCCATCTGGACCATGGCCTTGGTATGGCACTTGGGGCAGAGCTGCGCCCCGTCGGGGAAATCGCTGGCCTCGCCGTTGTTCGCCGCCTGGTCACCCCCCGCCACCTCGGCGCGCTTCTGCTCGAGGAAGCGCTTCTGGTGCTCGTCGAGCTCCTCGTTGCCCATCATCCCGATCTCGCGCAGATGGGTCTCGATGACATCGCCGAGCTCCGCCACCAGCGAGGGCATGAACCGCCCGCCGGGCTTGAAGTAGCCGCCGCGCGGATCGAATACCGAGCGCAGCTCCTCGGCGAGGAAGGTGCAGTCGCCGCCCTTGCGGAAGACCGACGAGATGATCCGGGTCAGGGCCACGATCCACTGGAAGTGGTCCATGTTCTTGGAGTTGATGAAGATCTCGAACGGCCGCCGGATCTCGTGGGCCGTGCCCGGGTTGAGGATCACGTCGTTGATGGTCACGTACAGGGCGTGGTCGGACAGCGGCGTCTTGATCTTGTAGGTGGCGCCGTAGAGCTTATCGGGCCGCTCGATATGCTCATGCATGTGCTGGATGTCCGGCTCCTCGGCGCTCGGGCCGCCACCCTGCTGCGGCCCGGCGTCGTCCGCCGCCTCGTCGCCGTCGCTGCGGGCGACCTCGTAGTCAACGATGCTCTGCTCGATCTTCTTAGCCATAGGGTCCCTTCTCCAGGTTCGGGCTGCGGATTCCGGTTGCCTGCCGATGGCAGGCCATCGGTGCGGAGGAGCGACGGGCCCACCCGCCGCGAGCGGCTCCCGTTCCCCGCTCGCGGCGGCGGCCCGCGCGCGCCTAGAGCTTGCCGTAGTAGCCCTCCTTCAGGGCCTCGTAGAGGTTGGCGGCGCTGTGGATCTCGCCGTCGTACTCGATCTCCTCATCGCCCCGGGCCTCGATGACGGTACCGTCATCGAGGTGGAAGCGGTAGCTCGTCTCCGACAGGTCCTTCTCCTTGACCAGCACCCCCTGGAAGACCTCGGGGTTGAAGCGGAACGTGGTGCACCCCTTCAGGCCCTGCTCGTAGGCGTAGCGGTAGATGTCCTTGAAGTCCTCGTAGGGGTAGTCGGTGGGCACGTTCGCCGTCTTCGAGATCGAGGAGTCGACCCACCTCTGCGCCGCGGCCTGGATGGCCACGTGCTGCTTGGGCGTAACGTCCTCGGCGCTGATGAAGTAGTCCGGCAGCCCCTCGCCGTCGGCGCTCTCGGGCAGGGCCTCCGGGTCGATGAAGTGGCGGTACGCCAGCAGCTCGAAGGAGAAGACGTCCACCGGCTCCTTGGTCTTGCGCCCCTCGCGGATGACATTGCGCACGTAGTGGTGCGCGAAAGACGGCTCGATGCCGTTGCTGGCGTTGTTCGCCAGCGACAGGGAGATGGTGCCGGTCGGGGCGATCGAGGTGTGGTGCGTAAAGCGCGCCCCGTTCTGGGCCAGCTCGTCGACCAGCTCCGGCGCCTCCTGGGCGAGGCGCTGCATGTAGCGGGAGTAGCGTCCCCACAGCACGCGGGCGGGGACCTGCTCGCCGACCTCGTAGCCGTCCTCGCCGAGCTCGGGCCGCTTGCGCATGAGCTCCGGGGTGATCTCGAACATCTCCTCCATGAGCGGCGCCGGCCCCTTCTCCCGGGCCAGCTCCAGGCCCGTGCGCCAGCCGGCCAGGGCCATCTGCTTGGCCACCTCCTCGGTGAAGTCGATGGAGGCCGCATCGCCGTAGCGCATGCGCAGCATGGTCACCGTGGACCCCAGGCCCAGGAAGCCCATGCCGTGGCGGCGCTTGCGCTCGATCTCGCGGCGCTGCTGCTCGAGGGGCAGGCCGTTGATCTCCACGGTGTTGTCGAGCATGCGGGTGAAGACCGAGACCACCTCCCGGAACTCGTCCCAGTCGAAGTGCGCCTGCTCGGTGAAGGGGTCGCGGACGAAGTGGGTCAGGTTGACGGAACCGAGCAAACACGCTCCATATTCTGGGAGAGGCTGCTCGCCGCACTGCCCCGTCACTAGCCCATTGAAAATCACTGAATGATGATCAGGCTGCGTCGTATCGAAAACGGCTTCCTTGCCGCTGTACTCGACCCGGGCAACCTTCGATACGGGCCGTTGCGTCTTACGCAGGGCGCGGCCCTTGACCCACTCCTGGTACCGATTGTTCTTGCTCTCCAGCAGAAACCCGATCTCGGCCATAAATGCCTCACGGGACTGACCATCGAGGATAAGCTCGTGATCGGCCCTACAAGCGTAGGCACGAGTGCCGCCATGGCCATCAGGCAACTGGCGCTCTCCGGCCTCGCGTCGAGCGCGGATCCGTCCAAGGATCCCGAAGTTACTGAGCAGCCGCTGGATCTCCTGGAGAAACTCGTAATGACTGGCAGCTAGCCGGATAGAGCAGCTCTGGCTCTTCTCCGAGACGTTGACCGTCCCGTCTGCTTGGAAGAGGGCCTGCAGATAGCCCCGTACACACGCCTCACTACCACGCCAGACGACTTCCGGAACCCGGAGCTTGGTCTCTCGCGTGAAGCCATAATGGGCTAAGACGCGCGCCAACACGACGGACCGGATCAAGAGCTGATTACGCTCGGGAATAGCCACCGGGGCTACCGAGTAGGAGCGACCTTGACGATCGATCTCCGCAATGAGGCCATTGGCAGTCTGCGCCAACTCCTCAGCCAGCTGACGTTCCTCATGCCACAGGCTGACAACGACAGCCTCCTGCCCTTTTCCGCGATTCGTGAAGTGGCCATCGCCAGCGATGAAGCCCAGGAGATGCCCTAGGCGCTCATTCCCCTCGGTGCCGAACTGCCCCTTGCCGCTCTGAACCGGTAGGGCATCGCCTGGCTCCAGATCGGATAGGCGGATCTTCCCCCGATCGGTATAGAACTCGTGCCACTCGGTGGCCCGAATCTCGAAGCCGTCCTCAGTGACGACTCGATACACATCCGCTTCCCGAGCCGTCATAAAGATCGGCTTTGCAGCTCGAGTCGTCACCCCGAGCTCACTGTCGTGGAGTGTCCGCCGATCGACGCTAACCTCGAGCTCTGCGCCGGAGGCGTAGAGGTCACCGGCCCGGACCAGACCGAACTGGGTGTGTAGCCGCGTATCTGCCGTAACGCACGGGTTGGTCGCCCGGATATCCTCGCAGAACCAGTTGTTGTTGAGCTCGTTCACCCGGTCCGCGAGGACGAAGCCGGGCTCGGCGTAGTCGTAGGTGGAGGTCATGATGAGGTTCCACAGGTGGCGCGCCTTCACCCAGCGGTAGACGCGGCACGCCACCCGCCCCTCGTTGTCGGTGACGTAGCCCGCCTTGATGGGCCACTCCCGCCACAGGACCTGCTGCGGGTCGTGGAGGTCCAGCCCCTCGGCGGCGGCCTCCTCCTCGCTGAGCGGGAAGGCGAGCGGCCAGTCACCGTCGGCCTCCACGGTCTGCATGAACTCGTCGCTGATCAGCAGCGAGAGGTTGAACTGCCGCAGCCGGCCGTCCTCGCGCTTGGCGCGGATGAAGTCCAGGACGTCCGGGTGGCCGACATCGAAGGTCGCCATCTGCGCGCCGCGGCGCCCGCCCGCCGAGGAGACCGTGAAGCACATCCGGTCGTAGATGTCCATGAACGACAGCGGCCCCGAGGTGTAGGCACCGGCGCCGGAGACGTAGGCCCCCCGCGGGCGCAGCGTGCTGTACTCATAACCGATACCGCAGCCCGCCTTCAACGTGAGCCCCGCCTCGTGGACGCGCCGCAGGATGTCGTCCATGGAGTCGTGGATGGTACCGGAGACGGTGCAGTTGATCGTCGAGGTCGAGGGCTTGTAGGCGTGCGCCCCGGCGTTGGAGATGATCCGGCCGGCCGGGACGGCGCCGCGGCGCAGCGCCCAGAGGAAGCGCTCGTACCACGCCGACTGCTTGGCCTCGGTATCCTCCACCTCGGCCAGGGCCCGCGCCACGCGCCGGAAGGTCTCGTCCATGCTGGCGTCCACCGGCTCCTCGGTGGCGCTGGTCTTGAGCCGGTACTTCTTGTCCCAGATGTCGAGCGAGGCGCTCTGCATGGGGACGTCATCGGCCGACGCTTGCGGCCTGGCGCTGCTCGGGTGGGCGCGCTGGTCCATGGGGATCCTCCTGTCATCAACTCCGGCTTGAGGCGGGAAGGCTCCGTAGGCGCGGCGGCTAGCGGGATCTAGCTAGCCCCGACAAGTTGGACGATATAGGGAGCCCTTGCGCTCTTACGCACAACATATTGTGCTTTCAGGCGCCCGAACGCAATCGACGCTACCTACCGAAGCCGGTGAGAGGTGTTAGCGCGGCAATGGCGCAGCCCAACGACGCGGCGTGGCTGGGGCGCGACAGGCGGGCTGGTGGGGGCGGAGGCCGTGCCGGGCCGATCACCTGCCGGGTGCGACGCGCCGCCGTAGCAGCGCCTTCTCCAGCTCCACGAGCAGGAACAGCGCCACGCCGAAGGCGAGCACCCGGAGCCACTCCGCCGGGCCCAGGCCGGTCGTGCCGAACAGGGCCTGCAGCGGCGGCGCGTAGGTGAAGGCGCCCTGCAGGACGAGCAGCACGCCGACGGCGACGAACACGGCGCGGCTGCCGAACAGGCCCGACCAGTTCAGCGCGGACTCGAGGACGCGGCGGGCATTGAAGAGGTAGACGAGCTGCCCCATGACCAGGGTGTTGATGGCTACGGAGCGGGCCAGCTCCTGCCCGGCGCCCTGGGTGTCCATGTAGAGGTAGTGGCCGAAGGTCCCCAGGACCAGGAGCACGGAGACAAACAGGACCCGCCAGATGAGCAGCCCCGAGAGGAGCGGCTGGCCGGGATCGCGGGGCGGGCGCGCCATGATCCCCGCCTCGGGGGGCTGGAAGGCCAGCGCCAGGGCCAGGGTCACCGCGGTGACCATGTTGATCCACAGCGCCTGGACCGGGGTAACCGGCAGGGTCAGGCCGAAGAGGATGGCGGTGAAGATGGTCAGGGCCTCCCCGCCGTTGGTGGGCAGGATGAAGAGGATGGCCTTCTTCAGGTTGTCGTAGACCGTCCGCCCCTCCTCCACGGCGCTGGCGATGGAGGCGAAGTTGTCATCGGCGAGGACCATCTCCGAGGCCTCCTTGGCCCCCTCCGTGCCCTTGTTGCCCATGGCGACGCCGACATCGGCGCGCTTGAGGGCGGGGGAGTCGTTCACCCCGTCGCCGGTCATGGCCACGATCTGCCCCTGCGCCTGCAATGCCTCGACCAGGCGCAGCTTGTGGGCCGGCGCCGTGCGGGCGAAGACGTCGGTATCCAGGCAGCGCCGGCGCAGCTCCGCATCGTCCATAGCCTCGATCTCGTGGCCGAGCATCGGCTCGCCGCGGATGCCCAGCTGCTCCCCGACGGCCCCGGCGGTCAGGCCGTGGTCGCCGGTGATCATCTTCACCCCGATACCGGCGCCGTTGCAGTCGGCCACGGCCTGGATGGCCTCCTCCCGCGGCGGGTCGATCATGCCGACGGCCCCGAGCAGGACCATGCCGCCTGCCACGTCGTCGAAGCCCAGCTCGCTGCGCTCGTCGGCCGTCTCCTGGACCGCCACGGCGAGCAGCCGCTGGCCGTGGGCGGCGAGGTCGTCCAGGACCGCCCGCCAGCGCGCCTCGTCCAGGGGCCGGTCGCCGTCGACGGTGCGCTCGCGGGCGCAGGCGGCGAGCACACGCTCGGGGGCCCCCTTCATCACGATGAGGCCGCCGCCCTCACCATCCCGGTGGCGGGTCGCCATGAACTTGTACGCGGCGTCGAAGGGGATGGTGTCCACCCGCGGCCAGGCGCGGTCGAGGGCCTGGCGCTCCATGCCGCCCTTGAGGGCGGCGGCGAGCAGCGCCCCCTCCGTGGGCGCGCCCTCCAGGCGCCAGCCGTCCTGGTCCGGATACAGGGCAGCCTCGTTGCACAGCATCCCGCCGCGCAGCAGCTGCGCGAGTACGGTCTCCTCGCCCTCGCCCGGGGCCACCGCCTGCTCGTCCCGGTAGAAGGCGCCCTCGGGGCTGTAGCCCACGCCGCTGACCTCGTACGAGCGGTCGGCGGTGACGACGCTGCGCAGGGTCATCTCGTTGCGGGTGAGCGTCCCGGTCTTGTCCGAGCAGATGGTGCTCACCGAGCCGAGGGTCTCCACCGCCGGCAGGCGGCGGATGATGGCGTTGCGCCCGGCCATGCGCTGCACGCCGATCGCCAGGGTGACGGTCATGATCGCCGGTAGCCCCTGGGGGATGGCGGCCACGGCGAGCGCCACGGCAGCCAGGAAGGTATCGATGGCGCTGTACGCCTGGAAATAGTAGCCGACGATGAAGGTGGCGGCGGCGAGACCCAGGATCCCCACCGAGAGCCAGCGCCCGAACTCGTCCACCTGGCGCAGCAGCGGGGTCGAGATCTCCTGGACGCTGGCGAGCAGCTGGCTGACCTTGCCGATCTCGGTGGCCTCGCCGGTGGCCACCACGACGCCGCGGCCGCGGCCGTCGGTCACGAGGGTGCCCGAGAAGGCCAGCGGCTTGCGATCACCGAGCTCGGCCTCAGCGGCCACCGGCGTATCCGCCTTCTCCACGGGCACCGACTCACCCGTTAGCACGGCCTCGTCGACGCGCAGGTTGCGCCCCTCGAGGACGCGCACGTCGGCGGGGACCCGGTCACCGGCCTCGAGGAGGACGAGATCGCCGGGGACCAGCGTCTCGGCATCCACGGTCCGGCGCTCACCGCCGCGCAGGACGACGGCGCGGGGCGAGAGCATGCTGCTAATGGCGTCCAGGGCCTTCTCGGCCTTGCCCTCCTGGATGTAGCCGATGACGGCATTGATCACCACGACGCCGAAGATCACCGCGCTGTCGAGGTAGTGGGCGAGCAGCGTGGTGATCACGCCGGCGATGATCAGGATGTAGATGAGGACGTTGTGGAACTGCTTGAGGAAGCGCTTGAGCGGCCCTTCCCGCTCCGGGGGCTTGAGGCGGTTGGGGCCGTAGGCCTCGAGGCGCCGCTGCGCCTCCGCGCCGGTGAGCCCGTCCTGGCGGTCGGCCTCCAGCTCGGCGACCACGGCCTCGGCGTCCCAGGCGTGCCACGCCGGGGCCGATCCCTTGCCCTGCCCTTCGTCCTCGTCCATGTCTTATCCCTTGCTCACCGTAAGCACCTGACGTCTGGCAGCCGTTCCGGCCGGATCCCCCCCGATAAGGCTGACGGGGCGCTTATCGATCCGGGTAGCGGGGGCACCACGAGCCGACCCCGGGGCCGCATCACCCGCCCTTCTTGAGCGCCGAGAGCCGGCGCCGGTCACGCCGCTCCGGGCGGTGGCTCGGACGCGGCATGGAGGCCGCGGCTGCCCGGCGCTGCTCGGCCTGCTCCTGGCGCCGCTGCTGGCTGGCCTCTGTCTCCTCGTAGAGGGTCTCGGCCACCTTGGCGGGACCACGCTCGGCGGCCACATCGCGGACGATCACCTCGAAGCGCTGCTGCGCCTTGGTGATGGTCAGCCGATCACCCGGGCGAACGGCCCGGCTCGGCTTGGCCCGGCCGCCATCGACGTCCACCTTGCCGCCCTGCACCGCCTCCACGGCCAGCCGGCGCGTCTTGAAAAAGCGCGCCGCCCAGAGCCAGCGATCCAGCCGTACCGATCCCGCGTCGCCTCTGTCCTTACCCATAGCGGTAACCTCCGAAAGGGCCCGAGGAGGGCGCTCGTCCGCTACAGGCTGAGCGCCTGCGCCGCGACCACGATCCCATCCTCGTCCGCATAGAGCCAATCGCCGGGCTTGACGGTCGCCCCGGCGAAGGTCACCGAGACGTCGCGCTCGCCGAGGCCCTTCTTCTGGCTCTTGAGCGGATGGGTGTTCAGTGCCTGGACACCGAGGCCGATCTCCGCGAGCTCGGCGCTATCGCGCACGCAGCCGTAGATCAACGCCCCCGACCAGCCGTTATCCCGCCCCAGGGCCGCCAGCCGGTCTCCCAGCAGGGCGCAGCGCATGGAGCCGCCCCCGTCGATGACCAGCACCCTCCCGTCGCCACGCTCCGAGAGGGCATCCCGGACCTGGGCGTTATCCTCGAACAGCTTCAGCGTTGTCACAGGCCCCGAGAAACGGCGGCACCCGCCGTAGCCGACGAGCATCGGGTTCATTACGCGGAGCTGCGCCTCCGGGTCCTCGGCGTAGGCGTCGCACAGATCGGTGGTCGAAAACGGCATCGCGGCTCCTCGCACGGCTAGCTGGTCCGCAAGGTGTTGGTTTAGGCTGAGCGTCTGGTCAGCCGGACAGGGGGCTGTGACCGCCATGGGCAGGCCAGGCATAACCCCCGAGGCCGTCGTCACCTGGCGGCAGTGTACGCACCACAGGGGCACAGAGCCACGGCCGGGCGGCAGCTGTCCAGGGCCTGCGCGAGAGCACCGGCCGGCGACAACCGGGTAAGCCCGGGCGCTGTGCGGCAGGCTGCCCGGACCACAGTCGCAACCCCGGGCGCCGGTCGAGGCCGCGGGAGGGCCGCCCGCGCCTTCGAGGCGGCGGGCGAGCCGCTGCGTCGCGCCAGGCTGGCGGCGCCCGCCACCGGCTGAGCGAAACGGCCACCGATAAAGGAGCGAGCATTGTCTGCACAAGCCCTGCGCGTGACCTACCACCTGACCTGCCGTGCCGGCGAGGACCCGCACGACAAGGCCAGGGGCGTGGCCCTGGAGCAGAGCGCCGAGCTGCCCTCGCGCTGCATCCCGGCGCACGTCTACGACGAGGTCGTCCCGCAGATCCAGGAGCTGACCCCGCTGGACGACGGCAGCCACCGCCTGGTCCTGGACTTCCCCGAGGCGATCACCGGGCTGGAGCCGACGCAGCTGATCAACAACCTCTTCGGCAACATCTCGCTGAAGAGCGGCATCCGGCTGGCCGACGTAGCGTGGACGCCGAACCTGCTCAACGCCCTCGGCGGGCCGCGCTACGGGGTCCAGGGCGTGCGCGACCTGCTCGGCATCGGCGAGCGGCCCATGAGCTCCACGGCCCTCAAGCCCCTGGGCCTGGACACCACCACCCTGGCCGGCTACTGCGCCGATTTCGCCCGCGGCGGCATCGACCTGATCAAGGACGACCACGGGCTCTGCGACCAGGCGACCTCCCGCTACCTGGACCGTCTCCACGCCTGCCAGCGCGCGGTAAACGAGGTCAACGCCGAGACCGGGCGCAACGCGCTGTACCTGCCCAACGTCACTGGCCCGCGCTGGGAGCTGGAGCGACGCCTGGACGCCGCCCAGGAGGCCGGTTGCCGAGCGGTGCTCATCTGCCCGTTCATCACCGGCCTCGATGCCCTGATCTGGGCCCGGGAGCGCTACGATATGGCGCTCATGGCCCACCCCGCTTTCGCCGGCGCGGTCGCCGGCGCCGAGCACGGCATCGACCCGGCCCTGCTGCTCGGTGAGATCACCCGCCTGTTCGGCGCCGACATGGTGGTCTACACCAACGCCGAGGGGCGCTTCCCCACCTACGACCAGGCGCTGTGCGACCGCATCAACGACCGCCTGCGCCGCCCGCTCGGGGACGTACGCCCCGCGCTGCCCACCCCGGGCGGCGGGGTGGACGCCGAGCGGGCCCCCTACTGGGCGCAGCGCTACGGCCCGGACGTGGTGCTGCTCATCGGCGGCAGCCTCTACGCCCAGGGCGACCGCGTCGCCGCCGCGCGACGCCTGCAGGCTATCGTGGAGGAGCACTGACGGGATGAGCGAGGATCACGCCGACCGCTCCCGGATCCTGCGCGAGCGGGACTACCGCTGGGAGGGCGCCGAGGATGCGGCGTACAAGGCGGAGGGCACCCACTTCAGCGGGGTCCGCCGCCAGACCCTGGCCGGCGGCCCGGCCGGCCAGGAGGCCCTCGGCTTCGAGACCCGCTACTTCCAGGTCGAGCCCGGCGGCTACACCTCCCTGGAGCGGCACCAGCACGCCCACGTGGTGATTATCGTCCGCGGCCACGCCGAGGTCATCCTCGACCAGCGGGTGGCGTCCGCCCGGCCGCTGGACTGCCTCTACATCGCCCCGTGGACCTGGCACCAGCTCCACGCCGTCGACGCGGACGAGCCGCTAGGCTTCCTCTGCTCCGTCGACCGCGACCGGGACCGCCCCGAGCGCCCGGACGCCGATGCCCTCACCCGCCTGTGCGCCGACCCCGCCGTAGCCCGGCGGATCCGTACCTGACGCAGCCGAGACCGCAGCCGCACCCTTGGAAGGACTACCGCTAAGCCTGCTGTTCGCCGCCCTCGGCGGCCTGATCATCCTCTCCGCCTGCTTCTCCGGCTCGGAGACGGCGCTGATGTCGCTCAACCGCTACCGCATGCGCCACCTGGCCCGCGAGGGCCACCGCGGGGCGCGCATCGCCGAGCGGCTGCTCAAGCGCCCTGACCGGGTCCTCGGCGTCATCCTGCTCGGCAACAACTTCGTGAACATCGCCGCCTCCTCCCTGGCCACGGTGATCGCCCTGCGCCTCTACGGCGAGGGCGCCATCGCCTTCGCCGCCGGCGTGCTGACGCTGGCCATCCTGATCTTCTCCGAGGTGGCCCCCAAGACCCTGGCCGCCGTCCACCCGGAGCGCGTCGCCTTCCCGGCGAGCTACGCCCTGTGGCTGCTGCTGCGGCTCCTCTACCCCCTGGTCTGGCTGGTCAACGCCGCCGCCAATGCCCTGCTACGGGCCTTCCGGGTGCGCGTCGAGGACGTCAGCACCGCTGAGATCAGCCACGAGGAGCTGCGCACCCTGGTCAACGAGTCGGGCAGCGTGATCCCCCGCCGCCACCAGCACATGCTGCTGAGCATCCTCGACCTCGAGCAGGCGACGGTGGAGGACATCATGATCCCGCGCACCGAGATCCTCGGCGTGGACCTCAACGACCCGTGGCCGGAGGTGCTGGAGCGGCTCACCAACAGCCAGTACACCCGGCTGCCCGTCTACCGCGACAGCGTCGACCACATCCTCGGCTTCGTGCACGTCCGCCGGATCATCGGCGACCTGGTCCGCGGCGACTTCAACCCCGAGGACCTGGAGGCGCGGCTCAAGGCGCCGTGCTTCATCCCGGAGGGGACCGGGCTGCACACCCAGATGCTCAAGTTCCAGCGCCAGCACGAGCGCGTCGGGCTGGTCGTCGACGAGTACGGGGAGATCGTGGGGCTGGCGGCGCTGGAGGATATCCTCGAGGAGATCGTCGGCGAGTTCACCACCGACCCGGGGTCGCTGAGCCACTCCGTCACCCGCCAGGAGGACGGCAGCTACCTCATCGAGGGCAACGCCACGGTCCGGGAACTGAACCGCGTGCTGGGGCTGACGCTGGCGACCGGCGGCCCGAGGACCCTCAACGGCCTCATCCTCGAGCACCTGGAGACCATCCCCGAGGCCGGGACGAGCCTGCTGATCGACGGCTATCCGGTCACCATCGTCCAGGTCCAGGGCAACCGGGTGAAGACGGCAGCGATCCAGCCGGAGCGGCCGGCCTCGGCGCTGCAGCGGGACGGCTAGCAGCGCCGGCCGCCGGGGATCCGCCGTCCACCCGGCTGGGCCGGGCCCGCGACGCCCTTACTTGACCTTCTCCTTGATGCGGGCCGCCTTGCCGCTGAGCTGGCGCAGGTGGTAGAGCTTCGCCTGGCGGACGTCGCCACGACGCTTGCGGTGGATGCTCTCGATCTGCGGGCTGTAGGTCTGGAAGACCCGCTCGACACCCTCGCCGTGGGAGGTCTTGCGCAGCGTGAAGGAGGAGTTCAGCCCGCGCTTGCGCTTGCTGATGACCACGCCCTCGAAGGGCTGGACCCGCTCGCGGCCACCCTCACGCACCCAGACCTGCACCAGCACGGTATCGCCGGGAGCGAACTCCGGCACCGTGTGCTTGCACGCCTCGATCTGCTCGCGCTCCAGTTCGTCGATGACGTTCATGACGGTTTCCCTCGGTTCTGCGTTTCGTCGTGATCGTTGCCGGCCCGCTCGGCTGCTGCGCGGTGCTCGGCGATGAATTCATCCAGCAGGCGGCGCTGCCGCTGCTCCAGCTCGCGGCCGGCGAGCAGGTCCGGGCGCCGCAGCCAGGTGCGGCCCAGGGCCTGCTTGAGGCGCCACTCGTCCACGGCCCCGTGGTCCCCGGAGCGCAGGATCTCCGGGACGCCGCGCCCCTCGTGGACCTCCGGGCGCGTGTAGTGCGGATGGTCCAGCAGGCCGCCGGCGAAGGAGTCCTCCGCCGCGGAGTCCTCGTGCCCGAGCGCCCCGGGGATCAGCCGCGTGGCGGCATCGAGGGCTACCATGGCGGCGAGCTCGCCGCCGCTGAGGACGTAGTCGCCGATGGACAGCTCCTCGTCTACTTCCGCCTCCAGCAGCCGCTCGTCGATCCCCTCGTAGCGGCCGCAGAGGAAGATGATCCGCGGCTGCTGGCCCAACCGGGCCACGCCGCCCTGCTCGAGGCGCGGTCCCTGCGGGCTGAGGTGGATTACCCGCGCCGGGCGCTCGTCGGCGGCCCGCGCGGCGCGGATCGCCGCCTGCAGCGGCGCTACCTTCATGACCATGCCCGGGCCGCCGCCGTAGGGGCGGTCGTCCACCGTGGCGTGGCGGTCCTCGGCATAGTCCCGTGGGTTCCAGGTGACCAGCTCGACCAGGCCCCGCTCGACGGCGCGGCCGACCACGCCGTAGCGGGCGACCTGCGCCACCATCTCCGGGAAGACGGTGACAACGTCGAAACGGCTAGAACTCGGGGTCCCACTCAACCTCGATGACCCCCTCTTGCGGGTCCACCCGCTGCACCACGTGGTCCAGGGTGAACGGGATCAGCCGCTCGCGGTTCCCGTGGACGACCAGCACGTCGTTGACACCGGTCTCGAACAGGTGGCTCACGGTACCGAGATCGACGCCGTCGACGGTGCGTACCCGCAACCCCTCCAGATCGATCCAGTAGTACGACCCCGGCTCCGGATCCGGCAGCTGGCTGCGATCGATGGCGATATCGCTGCCGAGCCAGGCGCGGGCCCGGTCCCGGTCATCGACACCCTCGAGCTTGGCGATCAGGCCCTGGCCCTGCCGCTGCCCGGCCTCGACGCGGACTGTGTGCCAGCCCTCGGCGCCCTGCAGGTACCAGTCGCCGTACCCGAGCAGGTTGTCCCGCGGCTCGGTGTAGGAGTAGACCTTCATCCAGCCGCGGACCCCGAACAGCCCGACGATCCGGCCGATCGTGACCCGTCCCGGCGCCCGATCCGCCATGGAGCGCAGCGCTGCCTACTGCGCCGCTTGCTCGGCGCGCTCGGCTCGCCGGATGAGCTGCGCGACGCGCTCCGTCGGCTGCGCGCCCTTGCCCAGCCAGGCCTTGGAGCGCTCGACGTCGAGCTTCAGCGGGCTCTCCTGCCCGGAGGCCACCGGGTTGAAGTACCCCAGGCGCTCGATAAAGGCGCCGTCCCGGGGCTTCTTCGCCTCGGTAACAACGATGTAGTAGAAGGGCCGCTTCTTCGCGCCGGCCCTCGCCAGTCGGATCGTAACCATATGCGCCCTTGCGACTCCGTTACGTTGATCGACCCCGCACCGGGGCCCTGATACGTACTTGAGTAAACCGGATATTGTACGCGCTTTGCCGCTGAAGGGAAGAGCCCGGCCGCCAGACGGCCCCAGGCCGCCCCAGCCGGTCCGGCCAGGCCGATCTCACTCGCCGCTGAAGCGCTCCAGGAGCTGGCCGTGGTAGGCCCGCTCCTGGGCGGAGAGCGTCCCCACGCCGCGGCCGCTGCCCTCGAGGCGGGCGCGCAGCAGGGCGAGGCGGCGCTCGGCCTGGGTGCGCGCCTCCGCGGCCTCGGCGGAGGCGTCGGCGTAGAGGCTGTCGATGAGGTCCTCGAGGCTGCGGATCTCCTGCTGCTGCGCCAGCTCCGGCGGTATGCAGTTGGCGTTCTTGAGGATGCGGTAGGCCGTTCGCAGGTGCTCGGGGACCATGGCGTCGTCGTCGAGGGCCAGGGGCTGGCCGGCTCCGGGCAGGTCGTCGAGATCCCCCCGCTCGACGGCCTCGTTGATACGCTGCTCGGCGATACGGTCTATGAAGTCCATGGCTGAGCCTCCCAGAAGGCGCGCACGTCGGCCGCGTCGCGCGTCAGGGGCATGGCCGGGAGGCTGTCGCGGAACAGCCGCCCGTAACCCTTACCGATCAACCGCGGATCGGCGATCATGAGCACACCGCGGTCGGCCTCGTCCCGGATCAGCCGCCCGGCCCCCTGCTTGAGGGCGAGCACCGCCTCCGGGAGCAGGATCTCGCGGAAGGCGCTGCCGCCGGCGTCCGCCACCGCGCGCTGCCGGGCGGCGGTGACCGGGTCCCCCGGGGCGGCGAAGGGCAGGCGGTCGATGATCACGGCCGAGAGCGCCGCGCCGCGGACATCCACCCCCTGCCAGAAGCTCGCGGTGCCCAGGAGCACGGCGTTACCGGCCTCCGCGAAGGCCTCCAGCAGCCGCCCCTGCGGGGCCTCGCCCTGGACCAGCAGGGGCCGGTCGAGCTGCTCGCGCAGCCGCTCGCGGGCCAGGCGCAGGGCGCGGTGGCTGGTGAAGAGCAGGAAGACGCCGCCCGGGGTCGCCTCGATCACCGTCAGCGCTCGCTCGATCACGCCCTGATCGTAACCGGTCTGGTTGGGCAGGGGCAGCCCGGTGGGGCAGTAGAGCAGCGACCGGTTGGCGTAGTCGAAGGGGCTGGGCAGCTGCAGGGTCCGCACCGATTCCGGCAGCCCCAGCCGGCGCCGGAAGGCGGCGAAGGAGTCGCCCACGGTCAGCGTCGCCGACACCAGCACCCAGGCCGCGGCCTCGCGGGCCATGCGGCGGCGGAAGGGGGTGCCCACATCCAGCGGGGTCAGGTGGAGGCCGAAGCCGCGGCCGCGGGCCTCGAACCACTGCACCTCGTACGCGTCCTCCGGCTCCCGGAACCGGGCCAGGCCCTCGCTGAGCTCCCGCGCGCGCCGGTGGCACGCCTCCAGCTCCGGCCCCCGCTCGGCGATGGCGCCCAGCACGCGCTCCAGCTCGGCCACGCCCCGCCGCAGCTCGGCGGCAGCCGCATCGGCGCCGGCCTGCTCGGCGACCTCGTGCCAGGCGCCGCGCTGATCGCCCGCCCCGAGGGCCTGGCGCAGCCCCGCCACCGCCGCCTCGACCGCGTCCACGGCACGCGGCAGGGCGGGCATGTCGCCCGCCTCGCGCTGGTCGGCGCTGCGGGTATCGCGTAGCAGCTCGCGCACGGCGCGGGCGGAGACGGTGTGGCCGAAGAACCGCGCCGCGGTGTCCGGCAGCAGGTGGGCCTCGTCGAGGACGACGGCCTCGGCCTGGGGGAGCACGGCGCCGTAGCCGGCGTCCTTGACCGCCCAGTCGGCGAGCAGCAGGTGGTGGTTGACCACGACCACGTCCGCCTCGTGGGCCCGGCGACGGGCCTCGTAGAAGAAGCACGTGTCGTAGGCCGGGCAGCTCTGGCCCAGGCAGCGCTCGGGCGTCGCGGTGATACGCTCCGCGATCGCCTCCACGCCGGCCGGGGCCTCGGCGAGGTCGCCGCTATCGGTCCACTGCGCCCACTCGGCGGCGGCCCGGATGCGGTCGGCCTCCTCGGGCGCGGTGAGCGGCCCCTCCGCCTCGGCCCGCTGCAGGCGGTAGCGGCACAGGTAGTTGGCGCGGCCCTTGAGCAGCGCGAGGCGCATGGGCTGCTCCGAGCCCTGCTGCAGCGCCGCACGGACCCGGGGCAGATCGCGGTGGAAGAGCTGGTCCTGCAGCGTCCGCGTCCCCGTCGAGATGATCGCCTGGCGGCCGTCGAGCAGGATCGGCACCAGGTAGGCGTAGGTCTTGCCGATGCCGGTGCCGGCCTCGGCCACCAGCATCTCGTCCTGCTCCAGGGCCTCGGCCACCGCGGCGCCCAGGCGCAGCTGCCCGGAGCGCGGGGCGAACCCCTCGACGGCGCGGCTGACCGCGCCGCCGGCGTCCAGCTCGGCGACCGCGCGGTCGGCCAGCGCCCCGGCCTCGGCGGGACTACCCTCGCCGGCCAAGGCCGTCGCTCCAGGGGGAGCCGGACGCCAGCGCAGCGCCGGGCGGGGTACTGGGTAGGATCATGGGTCGCGTGCGCCTCCCTGCCTGCACCGAGCGAGGCTCCCCAAGATACCAGAAGCGCCCTGGCCGGGGCGTACCATGCCCCCACGCCTGCTGCCGGCCTGGCGCCGGCATCCCCGGGCGGGGCGGCGCGACCCGCCGCGTGCCTCGTCGACGGCGGGCCGCGTGCAGCGATCAGGCGAAGAGGCGGCGGACCTTCTCCAGCGCCGCCGCCAGCGACGCCACCTCCTCGTGGGTGTTGTAGATGCCGAACGAGGCCCGCGCCGTGGCCGGGACCCCGAAGCGCTGCATCAGCGGCTGGGCGCAGTGGTGCCCGGCGCGGACGGCGATCCCCTGCTCGTCGAGGAGCGTGGCGATATCGCTCGGGTGGGGCCCCTCCATGACGAAGGAGACCGCCCCGGCCCGCCGCTGCGGCCGGCCGATGAGCTGCACGCCGGGGACGCCCGCAATGGCCTCGGCGGCGTGGGCGACCAGGGCCTCCTCGCGCGCGGCCACGGCCTCGCGGCCGAGGCTCCTGAGGTAGCGCAGCGCCTCGCCGAGGCCGATGGCGCCGGCGATATTCGGCGTGCCCGCCTCGAAGCGGGCCGGCGGATCGGCGTACTCGGTCCCCTCGAAGGAGACGTTACGGATCATGTCGCCGCCGCCCTGGTAGGGGATCATCCCGGCGAGGAGCTCGTAGCGGCCGTAGAGCACCCCGATGCCGCCGGGGCCGTAGGCCTTGTGGCCCGACAGGGCGTAGAAGTCCACCCCGAGGGCCTGGACGTCCACCGGCAGGTGCGGCGCCGCCTGGGCGCCGTCGAGCATCACCGGCACCCCGCGCTCGCGCGCTATGGCCGTGATCGCCTCGACCGGATTGACCGTCCCCAGGGCGTTGGAGACGTGGACCACGCTGACGAAGCGGGTGCGCTCGTTGATCAGCCCGCGCACCGTCTCCGGATCCACATCGCCGTTGTCGTCGATGGGCGCGACGCGCAGCGTCGCCCCGGTGCGCTCGCAGACGAGCTGCCAGGGGACGATATTGGAGTGGTGCTCCATGTGGGTGACCAGGATCTCGTCACCGGGCTCCAGCCGCGGCGCGACGAAGCTGTGGGCGACCAGGTTGACCGCCTCGGTGACGCCGCGGACGAAGACCACCTCGCGCTCGCTCGGGGCGTTGATGAAGCGCTGCACCTCGGTGCGCGCCCCCTCGAAGGCCGTGGTGGCCTCCTGGGAGAGGGTGTGCACGCCGCGGTGGACGTTGGCGTAGTAGCGCCGGTAGCAGTCGAGCTCGGCATCGATCACCGGCTGCGGCTTCTGCGCGCTCGCCGCGCTGTCGAGGTAGACCAGCGGGCGGCCGTTCACCTCGCGGCGGAGCACCGGGAAGTCCGCCCGCACCCGGTCGACGTCGATCTGCTCGCCACGGGCTGTCTCCTCGACGACGCTCATCCCTCGAGCTCCTCCAGTTGCTCGCTGCCGGGCAGGAAGCGGCGCAGGCGCGCACGCTCGTAGGCCGCCGCCGGCTTGCAGCGCACCGTGTCGATCACCTCGGCGGCGAAGGCGAAGGTCAGCAGGCTCCGCGCCGTCGCCGTGTCGATCCCCCGCGAGCGCATGTAGAAGATCGCCTGCTCGTCGAGCTCGCCCACCGTGGAGCCGTGGGTGCAGCGCACGTCATCGGCGAAGATCTCCAGGCGCGGGTTGGAGTGCGCCAGGGCCCGCGGGGCGAGCACCAGGTTGCGGTTCTCCTGCTCGGCGTCGGTCTTCTGCGCCCCGGGGTGGACCTTGATCAGGCCGTCGAAGACGGTCTCCGAGCGCCCCGCCAGCACCCCCTTGAACACCTGCCGGCTGCGGGTGTGCTCGGCGTCGTGGTGGACCCACGTGTGGTGGTCGACGAACTGCGCGCCGTCGGTGAGGTGGACGCCGGTGAGATCCCCCTCGGCGTTGTCGCCGCCGGCCCTCGCCTCGAGGTCCAGCCGGATCCGATCCCCGCCCTGGACGAAGGAGTGGGCGGCGACCCGGGCGTCGCGGTCGGCGGTGCCGCTGACCGCGCCGACCTGGCAGCCGGCGTCGCCCTCCTCGCTGATGCGCACCAGGTTCACCTGCGCGCCGCGGTCGGCCACGAGCTCGGTGACCGGGCAGCTGAGGTAGGCCGCCTGCGGATCGCCGCTGTGGTGCTCCACGACGTGGACCTCGCTGGCCTCGCCGCCGTGGACGATCACCCGCGGATAGACGGCGTGGCCGGCCGTGGCGGCCGTCGTGTAGCAGGCGACCAGGATGGGGGTCTCCACCAGCGCCCCGGGGGCGACATCGATGGCGACCCCGTCGCCCATCAGCGCCGTGTTGAGGGCGATGAAGGGGCTATTCTCCGGATCGGCGTGGGCGGCCAGGTGCTCGCG
>CAJXLI010000013.1 GCA_913055575.1 uncultured Ectothiorhodospiraceae bacterium | reverse complement strand
ACCCCCTCGCGGGAGAGCAGCTGCATGGAGCGCAGCTTGTCCCGGGAGCGGCTGATCCCCTGGGACTCGTTGAGCGGGTAGGTGCCGAGCATCTCGAACTGCCGCAGCACGGCCGTGCCGTAGAAGGTGATCGAGGCGCCGATCCGCGGGATGACGGCGTCGTAGGGCTCGAGCTTCTGCCCCTTGTAGTGGATCTCGGGGTTGCTCGTGGCGATATTCATGTAGCAGCGCAGCGGGTCGATGACCCGCATCTGGTGCCCGTGGCTCTCCCCGGCCTCGACCAGGCGCCGGGTCGAGTAGAGCCGCGGGTTGCGCGAGAGCACGGCGATCTTCATAAGCCTGCAGGCCCTCTATCGGGGGGTGGTGACGGCACGGGCACGGCGGACCCGCCCCATCAGGTAGGAGGCCTGCGGATCCACCAGGAAGCGCCCGGCCAGGGCGGTACGCCCGAGCAGCATGCGAAAGCGCATGGTATCGCGCGCGGCCAGGGTCAGCTCCGCGGTCCAGCTCGTATCGCCCAGGCGCAGCAGGGTCTCGATCACCCAGCGCTCCTCGCAGTGCCCGCCGGAGTCGGTAACGGGCCTTCGATCCGTCACCGGGGCCTCGCGCCAGATGGGCCCACTGGCGCCGTACCGGCGCGGGTGCAGCCCGAAGCGGACCCAGGTCCAGCCGTCCCGCTCGAAGGACTCGATGGCGAAGGTGTGCAGCGCCGAGGTCCGCGCGCCGGTGTCCACCTTGGCCTTGAGCCGGTCGATGCCCAGCCCCGGCAGGCCCACCCACTCCCGCCAGCCGAGCCGGACAGGGGCCGTCAACCGTCGCTCCCCTGCCGTGGCGGCGCCGGGATCAGGGCGTTGCGCCGGGCGGCGTAGGCGCCGTAGCCGGGCCGCGAGGCGCGGAGCCGCCCCTCGAGCAGCGGCACCCCGGAGACCCGCAGCAGCAGGCCGGTCATGGCCAGGGGCGCGAAGACCGTCCACCAACCACCGCTCGCCGCGGCGAGGCCCCAGAGCCCCCACCAGACCAGGGCCTCGCCGAAGTAGTTCGGGTGGCGGCTGTAGTGCCACAGCCCCGCGGCGCAGACCCGGCCGGCGTTGGCCGGGTCCGCGCGGAAGCGCGCCAGCTGCCAATCGGCCACCGTCTCGTAGAGCCAGCCGGCCAGGGCGACCGCCACGCCGGCCACCGCCAGCGGGCTCGCCCAGGCCGCCGCGCTGCCGTGGCTAATGGCGTGGAGCAGCGGCGTGGCCACCAGCCACAGCGCCACCGCCTGGAGCCAGAAGACGGTGACCAGGCTGCGTAGCGCCCACCACCGCCCGCCGGCCTCCCGCAGGGCGCGGTAGCGCGGGTCCTCGCCCTGGCCCCAGCTCCGCCAGGCCAGGTACGCGGTCAGCCTCATCCCCCAGAGGGTCACCAGGGCCACCACGAGCCAGCCGGCGGCCGGCCAGCCGGCCAGGGCCTGGTAGAGCCAGGCCAGGGCCACGAGCCCGGCGCCCCAGAAGCGGTCCACCAGGCTCGCATCCCGGGCGCGCAGGCTGTACGCCCAGACGCCGGCCATCAGCGCCAGCACCGCCCCCAGCCCGATCAGGGCCGAACCGAACATCCGCGTACCCGCTCGACTGCCGGCCTATGCCGTATATACCTAACGTAACCGCCAAGCCTGGCGCAGCCAATGGCGCAGGCGGTACCCTGGGCCGCTCGCCCGGATGCAGGAGCCTACGCCATGCGCATACTGATCTCCGGCGTGGTGATGTTCCTCGTCATGATGGCCATCGTCGCCCTGGCCCGCGACACCCTCTTCCGCCCCCCGGCGGAGGCCGAGCTGGATCTCACCGCGCTGGGCAACGACACGCCCCGCGAGGCGCTGAGCGAGGGCCTGTCGGATCTGGCGTTCGAGTGCACGGGCGACAAGCGCGGCCTGGAGGCCGGCGAGCGGGCCTGCTTCGCGCCGGTGAGCCGTGTCGGCGACTACGAGGCGGACTACCTGGCCCTGTTCCTCGACGCCGAGCAGGAGCTCGCCGCGGTCAACATCGTCTTGGACCCGGACCGCCAGCAGGCCAACCGGCAGCGGATGCGCGAGGCCCTCGGCGAGCCGACCCGGGAGATGGCCAACGGGCGTACCTGGCTCGTCTGGGAGCGGGACCAGCAGCTGATCCTGACCCACAAGGAGCCGGCGGCGACGTCGGACGCGCCGGTGCTGATGTGGTTCCGCAACGCCCAGCTCATGGAGCGGCTCCTCCCCGAGCCGTCGTAGCGGCGGGCGTATCGCCGAGGACGAGGAGCTGGCCGCAGGGCGGCTGCACGTCCCCCCAGGCCGGCGGCACCGCCCAGAGCACGGGCCACGGCGGGTGGAAGCGCGCCGGGCCCTGCAGGTCGGTGAGGACCAGACCCTGATCCGGGGCGTGGCGATCCGCCTCCTCGAGCAGCGGGGTGAAGTCCGTCCCCCCGCCGCCCGCGAAGGTCAGCTCCGCCGCCGGGCAGCACCCCGGCTCCAGGTGCGCCACGCGGCGGACCTGCTCGTCGCCGATGACGAGCACCAGCTCCGCCTCGCTGCGCCGGGTGATGGCGGCCACCTCGCCGGCGAAGCGGGCTAGCAGCGCCTCGTCGATGGAGCCGGAGGCGTCCACCACCAGGGCCAGCCGGGGCACCCGGCGCGCGGTGACGACCCCCGGCTCCCAGGGGATGCGCCGGCCGCCGGGCGTGCGGCCGCGGTTGGCCAGCCAGGAGCGCGACGGCCGCGACCAGGACCGATCCGGCTGCCGGGCCAGGCCCCGCGCCAGCCGGGTCCGCAGGATGTGCTCCCAGGGCGTGCGGGGCACCGGCCGGTCGGCGAGCAGGCCGCGCAGCATGGAGAAGGCCCCGTCGCTGGCGTGGGCGCGCAGCAGCCGCTCCGACCAGGTCCGGGTCCGCTCCGCCTCGGCCTCGGGCTGCTCGTCCGCCGGCGCCGGGCACAGGTCGCGCTCGGCGCCGGCGCCGAGCTGGCGCAGCCGCGCCGCCCGGGGGCCGTCCGGGCGCGGCCGGGGGCGCTGCTGCCGCCCCGCCCCGCCGTCGCCACCCCCCTGCCCACCGCTGCGCCGGCCGGCGCCGCCGCGGCGGTCGTCCACGGCGCGGTAGAGCCGCTCCACGTCCCACACCAGGAGGGCGCGCTCCGCCGAGGCCTCGGGCTCCTGGAGGACGTCGCGCAGGACCTGCTCCAGGGTCACTGCCCCCGGCGGCAGGGCCAGCCAGTCCAGGTGGCCGAGGGTGGCGTTCACCAGCGCATCGGCGCAGTAGTTGAACAGCTCCTCGTCGACGTCGCCGACCACGCCGGCCAGCGCCTCCTGGCGCTGGGGGTGGCGCAGGGCCACGTGGAGGACCTCGTGGGCCACCCGGCCCACCTGCTCCGCCCGCGGCAGGGCCTCGAAGGCCGGGGCGTAGTAGAGGGTGCGGCCGTCGTTGGCCACCGGCACGTCGAGCTCGTCGGCGGCCACGTCGCGGTGGCGCGCCCACAGGGCCAGGCCGCCGGTGGCCGGGGCCTGCTCGACCATGGCCCGCACCGCCGGGGTGCCGCGGTGGGTGTACGGCTCAGCCGGCGTCATCGCCGCGCTCGGCGAGATAGCGCTGGTAGGCGGGGCTGTCGAGGATGGCGCCCTCCAGGCCCTGCGCCAGGCCGCGCTGGAAGAGCAGCTCCAGGGTCAGGGTCTGCGCCTCGCGCGCCGGCAGCGGCGTGCCGCCGCGCATCTCCGGGTACTGCTCGACGATCTCCAGCGCCCGGGCCATGGTCGCCGCATCCGATACCGCCGCCACCAGGCCGTAGACCAGGCCGTAGAGGCCGTCGAGGGTCGTCGGCAGCAGCGCCGCGGTCTCCGGGCCGGGCTGCGCGGCGAGCAGCCGGGTAACGTCGGTAGCGGCCTGGAGCTCGTCGAGCACGCCGAAGAACTCCGCGGCGTTGGCGGCGCCGATCCGCCCCTGGACGAAGAGCCGCCGCGCCTCGTCGCCCAGGCCGGCGCGCAGCACCGCGGAGACATCCTCCCAGCCGCGCGGGCTCGCCCCCACCAGGTGGTCGTTGGCCAGCTGCGCGGCGGTGTCGTCCAGCCGGTCGGCGCGGACCCGCAGGAAGGCCATCACCTCCGGCGCCAGCCCCCGCTCGGCGGCGTAGCCCAGGAAGGCCTCCAGGGCCGTCTGGACGTTGAAGTGGAACATCCGGTCGGCGAGCGCCGTACCCATGTCGTGGCTGACCGCGCCCTGGAAGCGGGCGTTGCCCGCCGCCACCACCTGCCAGCCGTCGGGGAGGCGGTACTCGCCCACCTTGCGGTCGAGGATCAGGGAGTAAGCGGAGATCTGCAGGCGCTGATCGGCGGCGGTGATCTCGTCGAGGAAGAGGATCCCCTCGGGCTGCTCCGGGCCGGGCAGGAACTCCGGCGGGAACCAGACCGTGCGCTGCTGCTGCTCGTCGGCGTAGATGGCGCCGCGGATATCCACCGGCTCGATGGTGGTCAGGCGCAGGTCCACCAGCGGCACGCCGTAGTGGGCCGCCACCTGCGCCACCACCGACGACTTCCCCACCCCCCGCGTGCCCCAGAGCATGGTCGCCCGGCGGCGCAGGGCGGGCTCGGCGTACTGCTCGATGAGCGCCCGCTTGGCGGCGGCCACCGAGACCGCGGGGATGTTCATCGGATCAGCGCTCATCGCCCCCGCCCTGCCAGCTCGTCACCGTCAGCGGCCGCGGCAGCGGCGGCCGGTCCACCAGCGGTACCTCGTAGCCGGAGAACAGCAGCGCGCCGACGGCGAGCAGCGGCGGCACGCCGTGGAGCCACGGCGGCATCTCCCCCTCCGGCAGGAGCACGCCGAAGATCGGCACCGCCGCGAGGATCAGGAGGAAGGCGGCCATCGGCAGGACCCGGCGCCCCGCCGCCGCCCAGCGCTGCCGCCGGAAGCGCTCGTGGTAGGCCCGCGGCGGCGCGGCGAGGACCGCGCTCAGGTGGGCCACCAGGCGCAGCGCCTTGGCCTCCACGTCCGGCCGGCGCTGCGGCTCGTGGCGGCGCACCGCCACGGTGCTCTGCCAGGCGCCGCCGCGCCAGAGCAGCGGCCGCCAGGCCCAGCCGAGGACGCCGAGCAGGTCCTCGGGCAGCGCCGGCTCGCCGTCCGCATGGGGGGTGATCTCGATGCGTGCCGGCAGGCCCGCGCCCCGGGAGGCGTCCAGCCGGACCCGGCGGCCCGCCACCCGGGCCTCGGCGCCGGTGGCGTGCCAGGGCACCGCCGCCGCGCCGGGCGGGGCGGCGCCGGCCCGGTAGCTGAACGCCACCCGGCAGCCGCCGATCACGGCGAAGAGCGCCTGCGGCTGCCAGGCCTCGCGCAGCGCCAGGAGCGCCGCCGGATCCGGGCCGGCAGAACGGAGCACGGCGCTGGCCCCGTCGGGCTCGGTGAAGGTGCAGATCAGCTCGAGGTCGCCGCTTTCCGGGCACACCAGGGTGCGCGCCTCGGCCAGCCCCGCCTCGGCGACCCCGTCGCCGGCGGGATCGCCGGCCGCGGTCAGCGGGTGGGCGGCAGCGTGGAAGGCGGTCCGGCGGCGCTCCCGGTCCGTCGCGGCCAGGTCGACCTGCCACCCCGCCCGGCTGAAGGGGGCGGCGAGGCGCAGGATCTCGTGGTGGGTCAGCGGCCTGGCCAAGGGCGCGGCTCCGGACTAGCGGCTATACGCCGAGTCTACGCCGGGCGGCGCGGGTCGGTGAGCCCACTCCGTACAGGGTTATGCCGCGCCCCTACGCTGCCGGCGCGGAGGCGCCGAGCCCCCGCGCTGGCCGGCGGCGGCCGCCCGGGGTCAGCCGTGGGGCCGCAGCAGCGCCCCGCTGCCCAGCTTGATCACCGTCGCCACGAAGACGATGCCGATGACCAGGGTCGTGGCGGCCACCAGCACCATGACCGCGAGGCTGGCAGCCGGGCCGAAGTAGGCCTGGGTGAAGTGCTGGCTGGCCATGCTGAAGGCCGCCAGCGGGAAGGTATAGCCCCACCACGAGGGGTAGTACGGCACCCGGACCAGCCGCGGCACCCGGATGAGCAGCAGGAGGAAGGTGAACAGCGCCTTGTAGTAGAGCAGCCGGCCGACGATACCCGGCTCGCCGCCGTCCATCAGGGCGACCCAGGCCAGGTAGGCGGCTGCCGGCGCCGCCAGCAGGATGAACAGCGTCGGCAGCAGGAACTCCGGCAGGTTCGGCGCGCAGATCAGCCGGTAGTAGATCAGGGTCATCAGGATGAGCCAGAAGAAGATCCCGACGCTGAAGAAGAACCAGCCGATCTCCGGGTAGCCGGCCTGGGCCGCCGTGATGGGGACGACCACATTACCCACGGCCGGGATGTACCAGACCGGGTTGAGGGAGGCGAGCTCCATCTGGCGGAGGGTCCAGCTCGTGACGATGGCCAGGACCACGATCAGCTGCAGAGCCGCCCCGCTGCCCCAGAGGATCGTGGACAGCGGCTCCGTGCCGGCGGATAGCCCGCCGAGCAGGACCAGGGAGATGGGCACCGCGGGCAGGAAGTTGATGAGCACCGGATGGGCGATCTCGCCCCACGCGGCACGGGGGTAGAGGAGCCCCTTGAGCCCGTAGGCGAGGGCCATGGCGACGAAGCTGGCCGCGGCGAGCAGCGCGATCCCGTCACCCACGGCCCCGGGCCAGCCCCAGAGCGCCTGGCTCCGGTACCAGACCAGGGCCAGCCCGGCCAGCCCCATCGTGGCGGTGAACAGCGGCAGCGGCAGGTGAGCCAGGCTCACCCGTCCCCGGTCTTGCTGACGCATGCGCTCCACTCCAGCCATTCGCTCACAAAGTCAATAGATTAATGGCTGTGCATGTCGTTGTCAGCCGCCTGCGCCTCGTCGAGCCGCAGGCTCACGTACACGAGGTCCGGATCGCCCTCGCTCGGCTCGATCTGGAAGCCCATGGCCTCGTTGATCCGGAGCATGGGCTGGTTCTCGCGCAGCACCTCGCCGAAGATCTCGCGGATCCCGCGCCGGCGCGCGTACTCCACGATCCGGTGCATCAGCATGGGCCCGAGCCCCATGCCGGCCACCGAGGGATCGAGCATGATGTCGTACTCGGCCCCCTCCAGGTCCGGATCCGCGCTGATGTGGACCATGCCGAAGAGCTTGGCGCGCCCCGGCTGCCCCTTGTCGGTGATCACCAGCGCCATCTCGCGGTCGTAGTCGATCTGGGTCAGCCGCGCCGCCAGCTCCTGGGGCAGGCTGCTCAGCGCCTGGAAGAAGCGCATGCGCACCTGCTCCGGCGGCGTGCGCTCGACCATGGCGTTGAGCTGCGGGCCGTCCTCCGGCACCACGGGGCGCAGGTCGAGGCGCTGCCCGTCGGGCAGCTCGATCTCCTCGGCCAGCTCCTGGGGGTACGGGCGGATGGAGAGGTAGGCCGCCGGATCGCCGCGGTGGGGGTGGATGCGGACGCGCGCGTCGAGGGCCGTGACCCCCGCCCCCGTGGCCCACAGCGGGTTGATGTCCAGCGAGTCGACGGCCCCGAAGTCGATGACCATCTGCGAGAGCTTGACCAGGGCCAGCGCCACGGCGTCCAGGTCCGGGCTGCGCACCCCGCTGTCCGCCAGGAGCCCGTAGATGCGGGTGCGCTCCATGATCTCCCGGGCCAGGTGCATGTTCAGCGGCGGCAGCCCGTACGCCCAGTCGGCGATGGCCTCGGTCTCCGTGCCGCCGTGGCCGAAGTAGAGCACCGGCCCGAACGGGCCGCCGGGGCGCACCCCGACGGTGAGCTCGAAGGCCCCCTCGCGGCGGCTCATGGGCTGGATGGCGAAGCCGTCCACCGCCACGCCGTCGCCGCTGAGCCGGCCCAGGCGCTCGAGCATCGCCTGCGCCTCGGCGCGCACGGCCTCCGGCCCGTCGAGATCCAGCGCCACGCCGCCGACCTGGGACTTGAGCTGCACGTCCGGCGACATCAGCTTGAGGGCCACCGGCCGGCCCAGGGCCTCGGCCACCTCGGCCGCCTCCGCCGGATCGCTGGCCCGGCGCGTGTCCACGCAGGGGATGTCGTAGGCGTTGAGCAGGCGCTGGGTCTGGTACTCGTTGAGGTAGTCGCGGCCGGCGGTGAGTGCCGCCGAGAGGATCAGACGGGCCTGCTCGTGGTCCACGGTGAAGTCCTCCGGCAGCGACGGCGGCGCCTGCATCAGCAGCGTCTGGCTGCGCCGGTACTGCAGCAGCCGGCTGAAGGCGCGTACCGCCTCCTCCGGGTAGGTGAACGCCGGCACCGCGTCCGTCAGCCGCTGCAGCCCCGCCTCGCCGGCAGAGGGGTCCCAGGCGGCGAGCACCGGCTTGCGCAGCCGCTTGGCGTGGCGGGCGATCACCTCCGCCACCGCATCGCCGTCATCGGCCGAGCCCGGCGCCTTCAGCGCCAGGATGCCGCTGATATGCCGGTCCTTGCCCAGGACGTCCAGGACCTGCTCGTACGTCTCCGCGGTGGCCTCGCTGCCCAGGTTGAGCGGGTTGGCGCTGGTCTCCCGGTGGCGCGCCAGCCCCTGGAGCGCCTCGGCGCTCTCCTCGGACAGCTGCTGCGGGCAGGCGTCGTAGCGGCGCAGGGCGTTGCTCGCCAGCAGGCTCATGCTGAGGCTGTTGCCGAAGATCGCCAGCGGCCCGTCGCGACCGGGAACGCGGCTGTTATCGAGCAGCTCCACGGCGCTGAACAGCTCCTCCAGGTCGTCCACCCGCACCACGCCGGCGCGCCGGAAGGCGGCGTCGTAGACGAAGTCATCGACCTCGTCCCGGCCCACCTGGGGCGGCTTGAGGATGATCACCGGCTTCATGCGCGCCAGCCGGCGCAGGGCCGACATGAACTTCCGTGCCCGGCGCACCCGCTCCAGGTAGACGACCACCGCCCGGGCCCGGTGGTCGGTGGCCAGGTAGTCGAAGCTATCGCCCAGGTCCAGATCGGCCGCGGCGCCGATGTGGATGACGTGGGACAGCCCGGACGTGTTCCGCCGGCACCACTGCAGCGCCGCCCCGGCCGTGGCCCGGGACTTGGTCACCAGCGCCGCCCGCCCTGGCGCCAGGCCGACGGGCATCGTGGCGGCGTGCAGCCCCAGGTGCGGGGCGCTGATACAGCTGCTGCCCGGTCCGGCGACGCGGACGAGGTGGGGCTTGGCGGCGTCGAGGATGGCCTGCTCGAGGGCCTCGCGCTCCTCGCGGCTGATCCCCTTGGGGACGTCGCGGGTGATGATCACGCCGCGGGTGCCGGCCTCGCCGAGGGCCCGGATCAGCGCCGGGGCCTGATCCACGGGGCGGGTGATGACGGCCAGCTCCGGGGTGGTGGGCAGATCGTCTACACTGGCGAAGACGGGCACCCCGACGAGGGCGTCGATCCCCGCAACCACGGGCATCAGGGGGCCCTGGAAGGGCTCGCTGAGCAGGTTGCGGAGGATGTGGCGGTCGGTCTCGCTCCCCTCGCCGAGCAGCGCGATGGAGCGGGGCTGGAGAAGACTCTCGAGATTGCGTACGGTCATCGGGATCGGGACCTTGTCGGACGCTGCGCTGCAACACGGCCAGTCTAAGGCCCGCACCGGCCCGGGGCCAGATCCGTCTCCGAGGGAGCCGCGGATCCGCGACCCCGCCGCGTAGCGCAGCGCCCGGCAGCAACGGCCTGGGAGGAGCACGCCTTGGCGGCTGAGGACACGGAGGCATGGATCCAGCGCGCCGTTCAGGGGGCCCTGGCCGACGTCGCCCCGGAAGCGGACCCGGGACGCCTGGCCCCCGATCGCAGCCTCCACACCCAGCTCGGCCTCGACTCCGTGGACTTCCTGCGCTTCATCGCCGCCCTCGAGCGCCGGGCCGGCATCACCATCCCCGGGGCCCACAGCCACCGGCTCTCGACGCCGGCGGGGTGCCGGGCGTACCTGCGCGCGCACGCCCCCGCCGGGCCGCGCCCCTAGGGGCGGATCAGCCCCTGCGCAGCGCCCCGGGATCGGCGGCGGCGCCGAGGCCCGGCCGGGCGGACTCGGCCGCAGCGCCTGGCGCCGCGGGTAGCGTCAGCCCGACCGCCGCCAGCACCCGCGACAGCTCGGCGTCCAGCCCCGTGGTGAGGGTCAGCGGCTCGCCGCTTGCCGGATGGGGGACGGAGAGCCCGGTCGCCACGAGCATCAGGCGGCGGCAGGCGTAGTGCGAGCGGTACAGGCGGTTGTGGGCGCTGTCGCCGTGGCTGGTATCGCCGACAACGGGGTGGCTGAGCGCCTTCATGTGCCGGCGCAGCTGGTGCCGCCGCCCGGTGAGCGGGCGCAGCTCGAGGCGGGTGTAGCGGGCGGTGCTGTAGCGCGAGACCGGGATGGGGAGCTCGGTCCAGGCCAGCGGGTTGTAGTCGGTGACCGCCTCCTGGGGCGGCCCGCCCCGGCCGCGCCGGCCGGCGCCGAGGGGGCGGTCGACACGCCCGGGCGCCTCGAGCCAGCCGCGGGCCACGGCCTGGTAGCGCTTGCCCACCCGGTGCTCGCGGAAGGCGGCGGCCAGGGCGCCGGCGGCCTCGGGATCGAGGGCGAACAGCAGCACGCCGGCGGTGGGGCGGTCGAGCCGGTGGACCGGATAGACCCACTGGCCGCCGAGCTGGTCGCGGACGCGCTGCAGGGCCACGTCCCGGTCCGGATCGAGCTCGCTGCGGTGGACGAGCAGCCCCGCGGGCTTGTAGACGGCGACGAGCCGGTCGTCCCGGTAGAGGAGCGGCAGGCGCCCGTCGCTGTCGGCGGGCGTTCCGCTCGCGCCCGGCTCGCTCACGCGTCGCCCTCCCCCAGGACCTGCTCCGCGCGCTGCGCCGCGAAATCGAGCATCCGGCCCACCGAGCGCCGCGCCGCCACGGCGGTCTCCGGGTCCACGTGCACCTCGGGCGCCCCCGCCTCCAGCGCCGTCGCCAGGCTCCGCAGCCCGTTCAGCGCCATCCACGGGCAGTGCGCGCACGACCGGCACGTGGCGCTGCGGCCCGCCGTCGGCGCCTTGAGCAGCGTCTTCCCCGGCGCCGCCTCGTGCATCTTGTGGAAGATGCCGGCGTCGGTGGCCACGATGAACGTCTCCGCATCCAGCTCCGTCACCGCCCGGATGAGCTGCGAGGTCGAGCCGACTGCATCGGCCTGCTCGATCACCGGCGCCGGCGACTCCGGGTGGACCAGCACCTTGGCCGCCGGGTGCTCGCGGCGCAGCGCCGCCAGCTCCACGCCGCGGAACGCCTCGTGGACGATGCAGCTGCCGTCCCAGAGCACCATGTCCGCCCCCGTCTGGCGCCGGATGTAGTCGCCCAGGTACTTGTCCGGCGCCCAGAGGATGGGCTCGCCGCGCTCGTGGAGGTAGCGGACCACGTCCACGGCGATGCTCGAGGTCACCACCCAGTCCGCCCGGGCCTTCACCGCGGCCGAGGTGTTGGCGTAGACCACCACCGTGCGCTCCGGGTACTGGTCGCAGAAGGCCGCGAACGTATCCGGCGGGCAGCCCACGTCCAGCGAGCAGGTGGCCTCCAGGTCCGGCATGATCACCCGCTTGTCCGGCGTCAGGACCTTCGCCGTCTCGCCCATGAAGCGCACCCCGGCCACCGCCAGCGTGGTGGCCGGGTGATCGGCCCCGAAGCGGGCCATCTCCAGCGAGTCGGCCACGCAGCCGCCGGTCTCGTCGGCCAGGCGCTGGAGCTCGGCGTCGGTGTAGTAGTGGGCCACCAGCACCGCATCGCGCTCGTGGAGCAGCTCGCGGATGCGCCCGCGCAGGCGCTCGCGCTCCTCGGCGCTCAGGGCCTCGTCGGCCGTGAACGCCTCGGGGCGGAAGTAGCGGGTGGACGGCTCGATGGCGGAGGCATCCGACATGGGCACAACCTCGTCAGGGATCGGGGGAGAGCTACCGGCTTGGACCGTCACCGGGCGCATAGGTTGCGGTCACCGGCTCCCAGGTATAGCCGGCGGTCTCGAGCTCGGCGGTCAGGGCCTGCAGCGCCTCGGTGGCCTGGGGCCCGGCGCCGCGGATGCCCAGCTCCACCTCGAAGCCCTGCTGGGCGTCCCCGCCGGGCAGGCAGGAGATGCGCAGATCGGGGTACGCCGCGGTGTAGCGCTCGAGCAGCGGGATCATCTCCCCCTCGCGCGCCCCGGGCACGCGCACCGCGCGCTGCACCGTCCGGCCCGGGGCGTGGAGGTGGGCGTAGTGGCGGTCGAGGATCCACTCCACCATGGGCCAGGCCATGCGCGGGAAGCCAGGCATGAAGTGGTGGTCGGCCACCGAGAAGCCGGCGACGCGGTTGACGGGGTTCGGGATCATCCACGCCCCCTCGGGGAACTCGACCATGCGCAGCCGCCGCTCGGTGGCGCGCTCGCCGAACTGCTCGCGCAGCGCCTCGGCGGCCTCGGGGTGGCGGACCAGCGGGCGGCCCAGGGCCTCGGCGCAGCACTGCCGGGTGCGGTCGTCGGGGGTGGCGCCGATACCGCCGAAGCTGAAGACCCCATCGCCGGTGGCGAAGGTCTCGCGCAGGGTCCGGGTGAGCAGCTCCGGATCGTCGCCGATGAGCCGCGCCCAGGCGAGCTCCAGGCCCCGGGCCTCGAGGCGCTCGATGACGGCGCCCATATGGCGGTCCTGCCGCCGGCCGGTCAGCAGCTCGTCGCCGATGATCAGGGCCCCGAAGCGGGGCTTGCCTTCAGACGTCTCGACCATGTAGCGGTACAGTACCTCGTGCCGGGCAGCTCGCCACCCGTTGGTGCAGTGCGGGGCCGGGCCCGCGGCGCGGGCGCCACGGCCGGCGGCCTACCCCGCACGCCTCGCCGGTGGCCCGTCAGCTACCGTAGCGCCACCGCGCCACAGCGGCAACCGAGCCCTCGTAGATTCGCAGCAGCGCCGGCATCAGGAACAGCACGATGCCCGTCGCCCCGGCCAGCCCGAAGGCGATCGCCGCCGCCATGGGGATGAGGAACTGCGCCTGCACCGACTGCTCGGCGAGCAGCGGCAGCAGGCCGCCGATGGTGGTCAGCGAGGTCAGGATCATCGCCCGCAGGCGCTGGCACGAGGCCTCCACGAGGGCCTCGCTCACCGGCGTCCCGGTATCCCGGATCTGCTTGTAGAACAGGGTCAGGATGATCGCGTTGTTCACCGTGATCCCGGTCAGGCCGAAGATCCCGAACAGCGACAGCAGGGTCAGGTCCAGGCCCATGGCCCAGTGGCCGACCAGCGCGCCGACCAGGCCGAAGGGGATCACCGACATCACCAGCAGCGGCCAGCCGTAGGAGGCGAAGACCCAGGCCAGCACCAGGTAGATCAGCCCCAGGGCGAGGAGCAGGCCCCGCTGCATATCGCCCAGGGTCTCGCTCTGGAAGTCCGCCTCGCCGCCGAACGCCGCCTCGATGCCGTAGCGCTCGGTAAGCCCGGGCAGGACCGTCTGCTCCAGGTCCTGGCGGATCTCGTTGGCGTTGGCGACGCGGCGGTCCACGCTGCCGGTCACGCTCACCGCCAGCTCGCCGTTGTAGTGGCGCATCACCTCGAAGCCGCGGCGGGCGTCGATCGTGACGACGCTGGTCAGGGGCACGAAGTCGCCGTCCGGCAGCCGGACCTGCAGATCGCTGACCGCCGAGAGCGCCCGGCGGTCGGCCTCGGGCAGCTGCACCCGGACCTCCACCTCGTCGCGGCCCTGGTGGTAGACCTGGGCGAGATCGCCGGCGAAGGCGTTGCGGATCTGGCGCCCCACATCCGCCGTCGTCAGCCCCAGCGCCCGCCCCTCGGGGGTCAGGCGGTAGACCCACTGCTCCTGGCCGTAGGGGAGATCGTCGTCGATGCCCTCCACCCCGGGGTAGCCGTTGAGGGCCTCGCGCAGGTCGTCGGCGGCGGCGCGCAGGGTCTGCGCATCGCCCTGGGTCAGGCGCACGTCGATATCGTCGCCCGGCGGCCCGGACTCGCGCTCGCTGATGGTCAGCCGCTGCAGCCCCGGCTGCTGCTGGATCCGATCCCGCCACGCCTGCATCAGATCGGTGTTACGGACCTCGCGCACCTCCGGGGAGATCAGCTCCACGGTGAAGGAGCCGTAGTGGTCGCCGCTGCTGGCCTCCTGGGCGTTCCGGGCGTGGAGCTTGCCGTGGCGGATGGCGTAGTGGCGCACCAGGTCCTGCTCCGCGAGCGCCTCGTCCGCCGCGGCGAGCTGCCGCTCCATGTGGGCGAGGAAGTCCTTGGTGCGCTCCGGTGGCGCGCCCGGGGCAAAGCCGACGTTGGCGTGGAGGATCGTCCCCTCCGGCTCCGGGAAGAAGGTGAAGTCGATCCGCCCGCCGGCGATCAGCCCGCTGACAGCGATGAGCAGGGCCACGGCGCCGGCCACCGTGGTCCAGGGCCACGCCACCGCCCAGCTCACGCCGCGCCGGTAGGCGCCCTCGCGGAAGCCGTCGAAGGCCCCGTCCACCCACTGCCGGAAGCGGCCCGGGCCGCGGGCGCCGCGGCGCTCGGCCTCCTGGAAGGAGCGGCGCAGGTGGCCCGGCAGGACGATGAAGGCCTCGATCAGCGAGGCGACGATCACGCAGATGACCACCAGCGGGATGTCGAAGAGGATATTACCCATGACCCCGCCAACGGCCATCAGCGGGATGAAGGCGGCCACCGTGGTCAGCGAGGAGGCCATCACCGGGGCGAGCATGTCCCGCGCCCCGCCGCCGGCGGCCCCACCCGCGGACTCGCCGCGCTGGAAGCGGGCCACGCCCCGCTCACCGACGACGATGGCGTCGTCGACGATGATGCCCAGGGTCATGATCAGGGCGAAGAGACTCATCATGTTGATGCTCCCGCCCAGCAACCAGAGCGCCAGCAGCGCGGTCAGGAAGGCCGCGGGGATGCCGGCCGTCACCCAGAAGGCCACCCGCCCGGTCAGGAAGGTGAACAGGATGGCGACGACCAGCAGCAGGCCGGCCAGGCCGTTGCTGATGAGCAGCCCGATACGCTCGCTGACCAGCGCCCAGAACTCGTCGTAGATGGTGAGCTCCAGGCCCTCGGGCAGGGTCGGCGCCACGTCGTCGTACCACGCGTCGAGGGTGGCGGCCGAGGCCAGGGTGTCCTCGCCCTCGGAGCGCTGGACGTAGAGCTCGATGGCCTCCTTGTCGCCGAAGCGGTAGTCCACCTGCCGGTCCCGGGGGCGCTGCTCGATGCTCGCCAGATCGGTGAGCAGCAGGGGGTGACCGCTGCCGTCGGTGATCTGCAGCTCGCGGAACCCCTGGACGCTGCGGCGCTGCCCCAGGCTGCGCAGCTGCCGGGCGATGTCCGCCTCGCCGACCTCGCCGCCGGGCACATCGGTACTCTCCGCGTCGATGGCATCACCGAGCTCGCTGAAGCCCAGCCCCGCATCCAGCAACGCCCCCTGGTCAACCTCCACGGCGGTCTCCAGCTCCGGCATGCCGGTGATCTCGACATTGGCGACGCCGCGGCTCAGGAGCTGGTCCTCCAGCCGCCGCGCCCAGGCGCGCATGCTCGCGGGCGGCGCGTCGCCGCTGAGCACCACCCGCGCTACCGGGTCGTAGCGCGTGATCCGCCGGATGGTGGGCTCCTCGGCCTCCTCGGGGAGATTGCGCACGGTGGCGACGCGGTTCTTGACGTCCTCCACCGTCTCCGTCATCTGCGTGCCCTCGACGAACTCGAGGCTGATGTTGCTGAGCCCGTCGGCGGAGCGCGAGGACATCTCCTTGAGGCCCTGCACGTCGCGGACGGCGTCCTCCAGCGGCGTGGTGACCGAGTCGGCGACATCCTCGGCGGTGGAGCCGGGCCACTCCACCTGGATCGTCACCACGTCCAGCTCGAAGCTGGGGAAGAACTGGGTGTTGAGCTGGGAGACGGCGTAGAGCCCGGAGACGAACATCAGCGCCATCACCAGGTTGGCCGCCACCGGGTGGTCGGCCAGCCAGCGCAGCGCATCCTGGCGCTCTTGGGCCATAGCTCAGCCGCCCTCTTCCTGGACGCGCACCCGCAGCCCGTCGGTGGCCTGCGGGATCTGCGTGGTGACGATCTCCGCGCCCGCCTCGACCGCCGGAGCGCGGATCAGCGCGCCGCGGCGCCCGTCGGCCAGGCGCGCCTCGCCCAGGCGCTCCACGTCCACCGAGCGCAGCCGCCGGGCATCGCCGTCGTCGACGACGACGTAGATCCGGTCCGTGCCGTAGAGGGCCTCGTAGGGCACCACCAGGGTATCCGGCTCCGCCGGCAGCGCCAGGGAGACCGTGGCGAAGCGGCCCAGGGCCACGTCGTCGTGCCTGCCCTCGACGCGCAGGATCGCCTCCACGCCGCCCTGCTCCTGCTCCGAGCGGCCCGCGAAGCGGTCCAGGGTGACCGGCAGCGCGCGGCCGTCCACGCGGGCCTGCCCCGCTACCTCGGCACCCGCAGCGCGGGCGCGGTACAGGGCGCCGATCCGCTTGGTGGGGACCTGGGCGCGGATCTCGAGCTCGCCGGTGTCGTAGAGGGAGACCAGCTCGCTACCCGGGCTCACCCGATCCCCCGGACCCACCTCGACCCCGCTGATGCGGCCGTCGAAGGGGGCGTGCAGCCGGGCCCGCCGCACATCCCGGCGGGCCTCGTCCCGGGCGGCCTCGGCGGCATCGCGGCGCGCCTCGGCCGCCGCCAGGCGCTGCTCGGCGTTGGCCACCTTCTCCCGGGCGCGGATCACCGTCTGGCGCTGGCGCGCCCGGGCCTCCTTGGCGTCGTCGAGCTGCGAGGGGGAGGCGGCATCCTCGGCGAGGAGCTCCTCGATCCGCGCCACACGGCGCTTCTCGATGGCGAGGAGCTCCTCCTCGACATCCAGGTCCTCGCGGTCCGCCTCCACGGCGCGGCGCTCCTGGGCCAGCTTGGCCTGCGCCTCCGCCAGGTCCGCCTCGCGCTGGCGCAGGGTATCGCGCAGATCGCCGTCCTCGAGGCGGACCAGCAGCTCGTCCGCGGTGACGGTGCGGCCGTCGCGGGCCGGGACCTCGGCGACGTCGGCCTCCACCGCGGCCTTGAGGGTCACGGCCGAGGGCGACTCGACGTAGCCGAACAGGCGCAGCACCGGCCGGTGGGCGCCGGGCTCGGCGCGCTCCGTGGCGACCATCCAGGAGGGCTCTGTAGCGGCCTCGGCGGGGGGCTCGGGGCGGCTCCAGGCCAGGAGCATGAACACCAGCCCAGCCGCGGCGAGGACCACCACCGGCGCGGCCAGCCCCCACCCCTTACGAAGTATCGAACGTCCCGGCACTCAGCCTGTCCTTCTTCCGCATCGGATACGCCCGCGATACGGGCCCAAGGCTACACCTGGTTGAGCAGGGCCAGCTCCGGCGGGTTCCAGTAGAGGTAGAACTGCCGCGCCACGTAGGGATCCGGCCAGTGGCGGAAGTGGTGGCGCAGCAGGGTCACCGGCACGATCAGCGGCACCATGCCCTTGCGGTACTGCTCGATGACCGCCACCGCCTCCTGCTTATCCGCCGGGTCGATCTCCCGCTTGAGGTGGCCCAGCAAGTGGTAGAGGACGTTGGCGTGGCGCCCGCGGGTAGCCGGCCGCGCCATGGCGGCCATGAACTCGCGGATGTAGGCGTCCGCCACCTCTGCCAGCGGCTGCTCGCCCAGGTTGGCGATCAGCCGGCCCAGGGCGCGCATGCGCTGCTCATCGTGGGCCATGAGCAGCAGCTTGTGCTCGGCGTGGAAGTCCAGCAGCCCCTTGCGGGTCAGGCCCGCCTCCACCAGGCGCTGCCAACGGTAATAGCAGAAGACCCGGCAGACAAACCCTTCACGGAGCGATGGATCGTTGAGCCGCCCCTCCTCCTCGACCGGCATGAGGGTGTTCTCCGCCAGCAGCGTCCTGGCGTAGGCGCCGCGGCCGGTGAAGCCGGCCGGGTGGCCGTCGGGCTTGAACACCTTCACCCGCTCCATGCCGCAGCTCGGCGACTTGGCCTTGAGGATGTAGCCGCTGAGCCAGGTCAGCTCCTCGCCCTTCTGCCGGCCGTAGGCCTCGAGGGCCTCGGTGACCTCGATCTCGCGCCTGTGCACCCCGCGCACCCGGATGCGCTCGTCCTCGGCCCACTCCAGGCGGATGGCCGGCCGCGGCGTCGGCAGGCCGATCGCCACCTCCGGGCACACCGGGACGTAGCGGAAGTAGCGGGACAGCGCCTCGGTGACGAAGGGATTGCGCTTGTGGCTGGCGTCGTAGCGCACCTCGTGGCCGAGCAGGCAGCTGCTGACCCCGACCGGGATCTTCTCCGGCTCCGGCCCGGCTAGCGCTGGCTCCCCGGTCATCGGCCCCCCACGTGTGTACAAGCCGTGTACAAGATTCTAGCGCCTCTCCGGCGTGACTGCATCCAGGCACTGCTCGATCACCCGGCTCAGGGCCGCCATATCCGGCACCGTCAGGCACGCCGGCGCCTCCGCCGGCGGATCCGGCGGGGCGCCGCGGTGCAGCAGCGCCGCCTGCAGGCCGGCGCTCAGGGCCCCCGCGGCGTCGACGTGGGGATCGTCACCGACGTGGAGCACCTCGCCGGGGGCCACGCCGGCGCACCGGCAGGCGTAGGTAAAGATCGCCGGCTCCGGCTTGGGGATATCCAGATCCACCCCGCGGACGACGAAGCCCACGTACGGGCCCAGCTCGGTGCGGTGGATATCGGCGTTGCCGTTGGTGATAATGCCGATCTGGAAGCGCTCCGCCAGGCGCGCCAGCGCCGGCAGCACCTCCGGGTACGGGGCCACCCCGGCCTGCCGCGCCTCCAGGAAGACCTCGAAGGTCCGCTCCACGAAGCGCTCCGCATCCCGGCCCGCCAGCCCGCACCGGTGCGCCATCTCGCGCATGGTCGCCCGGCGCAGGGTGGAGGCGTTGCGCGTCAGCTCCGGGTTCCCGGCGGCCAGCTCGCGGCGCAGGCGGCGGCTGTCTTCCGGGCCGAAGCGCGCCGCCACGGCGGGATAGGCGCTGCGCAGGTAGTCGTGGAGGGTCTCCTCCGCCGCCGCGAGGACATCGTCGACCGGCCAGAGGGTATCGTCGAGGTCGAAGGTCAGCGCCCGCAGCGGGGGGCGGATCATGCGCCGCCGCCCTCCGCCGCGGTCGCCGGTGCGTAGCGCCGCCATACCGCGGCCTCGCCGCAGGCGGCGTCGACCCGCTGGAGCAGCCGCTCGTGGGCGTCGCGCTCCTCGGCACCCGGCTCGGGCACGCGCAGCCGCGGCCGGTCCGCCGGCAGGGCCGCCACCGGCTCGGCGCCGCCGAGCCCCACGCCGTCGCCGTCCAGGGAGAGCGCGGCCTGGCCGCCGGTCATGGCCAGGTAGACCTCGGCGAGCAGCTCGGCGTCGAGCAGCGCCCCGTGGAGGTCGCGGCGCGAGCCGTCCACGCCGTAGCGCTTGCAGAGGGCATCCAGGCTGCAGCGCTGCCCGGGGTGCATACGCCGGGCCATCGGCAGGGAGTCGGTCACCGTGGCGTAGTCCGCCAGCCGCCCCCACTCCGGGGCGAGCCACGCCAGCTCGGCGTCGAGGAAGCCGACGTCGAAGGGGGCGTTGTGGATGATCACCTCGGCGCCGCGGACGTAGTCGATGAACGCCTGCGCCACGTCCGCGAAGCGCGGCTTGTCGGCGAGGAAGCGGTTGGAGAGCCCGTGGACGCCCTCCGCTCCCTGGTCCACCGTCCGGTCCGGGTTCAGGTAGCGGTGGAAGCTGTTGCCGGTCGGCCGCCGCCGGACCACCTCGACGCAGCCGATCTCGATGATCCGGTGGCCCTCCGCCGGGTCCATGCCGGTGGTCTCGGTGTCGAGCAGGATCTGCCGCATGGTGGCTGCCTCAATGGGCCTCAGGGGGGCGCCGGTGCGCAGTCTGGCGCTGCCGGCATCCCCCGGTCAACGGCGCTCGGCCCGCGGGCCGGGATCACCAGGCTGCCCCGTCGCCAGCGGCGCTCGGGGCGTCCTCCCGAACGAGCAGCAGGTCGCTGGAGATCTCGCGCAGCAGCCGCGCCGCGACGCTGCCGAGGAGCACGTTCGCCCAGCGGCCGCGGCCGTGGTTGCCCAGCACCACCAGGTCGGCGCCGATGCTGCCGACGGCCTCGAGGACGGTAATGGCCGGGTAGCCGGCGTGCACCTCCAGGCTCACGGCCTCCGGCGACAGGCCCTCCTCCTGGACGAAGGCCGTCAGCTCGTCGCGGGCCTCCTCCATCCAGCGGCCCTGCTGCTCCTGGATGTAGCTATCCCCGATACCGGCGGCCTGCATCCGGTCCAGCTCGGCGTTGTCCACGACGTGGACCAGGTGCAGCTCGGCGTCGCCGAACCAGCGCCGGGCCGCCCGCAACGCCGCGCGCGAGCACGCGGAGAAGTCTACGCTCACGACGACGCGGCGGTAGGCGGCGTCCGAGTCGCGCCGCACCACCAGCGTCGGTGTGCGCGCGTGGCTGACCAGCTGCTCAGCGGTGGTCCCCAGCATCCAGTCCCGGACGTAGTGACGGCCCTGGGCGCCCAGGACCAGCAGATCGGCGCCGCCGTGATCGGCGGCGTAGACCAGCTCGCCGATGGTGTCGCCGATCAGCACCCGCGGGTTGGCCTTGTGCCCCGGGGTGCTGGCCTGCAGCTGCTGCTCCGCCGCTGCCTGGAACACCCCCTCATGGTCGGGAGAGCTGCTGAGCGCCCGCAGCGCCGGGGCATCGGTCTCGATAACGTGCACCGACTCCAGCTCCGCCCCGTGCGCCTCGGCGAGCTGCACGGCCCGGCGTCCGGCGCGCCCGGCCCGATCGGAAAGGTCGCTGGCGTGGACGATCTTCTTCATGCTCATGGCGGCTCCTCGCTGGCGTGGGCTCGGCGGCAAGGCTCACGCCTGGCTGCGGTAACTTGCCTGTCTGGCGGTCTCCTCCTTAGATTGTGGCACTAACAGCTCGGCATGGGGGAGCCGCGGCCGGGCAACAGACCGCGGCCTCTCCGGCCCGGCTACTACCCGACCCGATCACCACGAGGAGACTAGCGATGCCGGCACAGGACACCTTGCATCACGAGACCATCGCCTACGCCATCGCCGTCGGCACCGGCGCGCTCGGCGCCTTCCTGGCCACCCTGGGCCTCCAGGGCCTGGGGGGCTTCCTGCTCGCCATCTGCACCCTCGCCCTGTTCGTCGTCGTCATCCCCGGCTTCACGGTCAAGCTCGGGCTCTCCGCGCAGATCGTCCCGGCAGCGAGCCTGCTCATCCTGGGGCTGTGGACCATGGCCGGCGTCGGCGGGAGCCTGAGCTGGCTCAGCGCGCTGGGGCTGGTGGTGGGCATCGCCACGGTGCTGATGCCCTTCGTCCTCATCCGCCTGGGGGGCCGCATGGATCCGAGCGAGGTCCGCAGCGGCGACGCCAGCGATACGCCGCAAACCTAGCCCCCAGCGGCAGGCGCGTCCCTGGGAGCGGCGGACAGCTGCCGCGCGCCGGGGACTGGCCCCGCCGCTGCCATGGCGCCCCGGCCGGTGGTAAGCCGGGCACCTGCAGCAGGCACCGATAGCTAGCCGCACCGGCAGGAGCAGCAACCGCGCCGAGCATAGGTTGACAGCGAGGGGGTATGCCCAATATATTTAAATTTTTACAAAACAAATCAACAAGACAGGAGGCACCATGGAGCAAGCGCAACCCTCGACCCCGATGATGGGCGACGCCTTCCCGGAGATGGAGGTCGTCACCACCCACGGGACCCTGCGCCTGCCGGACGCCTACCAGGGCAAGTGGCTGGTGCTGTTCAGCCACCCGGGGGACTTCACGCCCGTGTGCACCACCGAGTTCGTGGCCTTCCAGCAGCAGTACCACCGCTTCCGGGAGCTCAACGCGGAGCTGCTCGGCCACAGCGTCGACCAGGTCTTCTCGCACATGAAGTGGGGGGACTGGATCCGCGACGAGCTGAACACCACCATCGAGTTCCCGATCATCGCCGACGAGCAGGGCCGCGTCGCGGAGCAGCTCGGCCTCATCCACCCGGCCAAGGGGACCAACTCGGTACGGGGCGTCTTCCTCATCGACCCCAACGGCGTCTTCCGCGCCATCCTCTACTACCCCCAGGAGCTCGGCCGGAATATCGAGGAGATCCTGCGCATGCTCCGGGGCTTCCAGACCGCCGACAGCAACGGCGTCGCCATGCCGGCGGACTGGCCGAACAACGGGCTCATCGGCGACGCCGCGATCGTGCCCCCGCCGGCGGACGTGGCCACGGCCCAGGAGCGGCTGCAGATGTACGACGGCTACGACTGGTGGTTCTGCTACCGCAAGGTCTAGCCCCCGCCCCCGATCCTGCGCCCGGCGCCCCTCGCCGGGTACCGGCCTGCTGCGGCGTGCGGCTACCTCGGCCGTGCGCCGCGCCTGTATGATCCGACGCAGCCGCCAGCCGACGCTGCCGCCGGCGCGCCGATGCGTTAGGATGGTAGCCGTTCCAGGGCATCACCACGACACAGCGAGGTGCCGACGCCATGCGCAAGGCGCAGCCGAGCCCGAGCACCCCGGCGGACGCGGCTTCCGGGCCGTGCCTGGAGCGCGAGGCCGTGGTCACCGAGGCCCGCGGGTACCGCGCCCGGGTCCACGCCGACCGGCAGACCGTCTGCGGGGCCTGCAAGGCGCGCGGCGCCTGCGGCGCGCAGCTACTCGATCGCCACCGCAGCGAGCGGGGCATCTGGGTGGACAACCCCATCGGTGCCCAGGCCGGTGACAGCGTCATCGTCACCCTGCCTGCCACCACGCTCCTCGGTGGCGCGGCGGCGGTCTACCTGCTGCCGCTGGCCGGGCTGATCGGCACGGCCCTCGCCGCCGATGCGGGCCTGGGCGCCGGTACCGCCGGCACGGCCCTCGGCGCCGGCGGCGGCCTGGTGGCGGGCCTGCTCGCCGCGCGCCTCCTGCTGGGGCACTGGCGCGATCCTGCCAGCCGCCTGACCATCCGGCACCCGGACAACGGGGCGCCGCCGCACGGCAGCTAGAGGCCGGCGGTCCGGAGCCGTCCAGCTGGCGGCCGCACCCGGCAAGGCGCGGCGCGGAGTAGATGAGGGGCTTGGACGGGCCGGCTGGTGGCGGGCCTCGGCCCGCCGCCGCCAGCCGGCTGCGTGGTAGCGCCGACGGCGCTAGAAGGTGTGGCGCAGGTTGGCGCTGACGGTGCTCTGGGTCTCGCCCGCCGCCGGATCCACGCCGGAGGACGGGCCGTAGGCGCCATAGGCGTGCGGTGTTGCGTCCGAATTGTCGTCGTTGAAGGTGGAGGCCACGGCGAAACGCAGCTCGGTGCGCTCGCTCAGGAAGCGGTCGTAGCCGAGGGCCGCTGTCGTGTAGTCGCTCTCGGCGGCGTCCGCGCTGAACTGCGTAACGACGGCCTTGACGCGGTTGCGCTCGCCGAACGGGGCGGACATGCCCAGGGCGTAGGCCTGGTTGTCGGCCTCGTCCGCGTCGGAGTCCTGGGCGGAGAGCTGGGCGCTGAGCTTGACCACCTCGAGATCGTACCGGGCGGCCAGGGAGGCCACGGAGGCGTCCCCGTAATTCCCGTTACCATCCTCCGCAATGCCCTCGCCGTGCCAGAGGGAGACGGAGCCGGAGGCAGGGCCGTCACTGAGGCTCGCGTAGGCGTTGTAGATGTTGTCGCCGGGGTGCTCGCCCTCGCTGGGCACAAAGCTCAGCTGCGCGTCCACCTCGCCGCCGCCCGCGGTCATGCCGCCTGGGGCCTGGTAGCGGACCGTGTTGTCGTAGCGGCTCGGCAGGCTCTGATGGAGGGCGCCGGCCGGCGTGCCCACCTGGGCGACCCACTCCTTGCCGGGGCCGTCGTAGACGAACTGGTTCGCGGCGCTCTGCCGGCCGAAGGTGGCCTGGCCGAACTCGCCCCGGAGACCGACGAAGCTGTCCCGCATCTGCGTGATCCAGTCGTCGTCAGCGTCAACTTTATACTCTTTACCTTCGTAGGTCAGAGTCCTTTCTCCACCCTCTGCCGGTGTCCCGGTAGCATCACCGGTATAGGTCCACCCCACCTCGGCCTGGTAGATGGCCTCCATGCCGTTGTCGAGGTCCTCGGCCCCCCGGATGCCGAAGTGCGACAGGCCGGTGTTCATGGCCAGGTCGCCGTCGTTCGAGCTGTCGTTCGCGTCCTCGTAGCCCTCGTAGTCCAGGGAGAGGTTGACGAAGCCGTAGACGGTGGGCCCCTCATCGGCGAGCACTGCCGCCGGGGCAGCCAGGGCCGTCACGGCGGCAACGGTAGCGATCTTCCTCCTCATGGGATGCTCCTTCCTGTCGGATCGGTTTTTACGTTATTCTATAAATAGAGTGCTGCTGCGGTAGCACCCTGATAAGCTCTAGGGCCCTCCTCTCGGCGAGGTGCAAGCGCCTTCCCTCCTACCTGGCGCCTTCCGCAGCTCGGCCCGCTCCCGGTGCCAAGAGCAGCCCCAGATCGCTACCCTTGTACAAGATCTTTCAATCCCGTTGCAACGGCCTGCGCCTCCGGACCCACCCGGCGGAACGGCGGCAACGGCGCTTGCCAGGCGCGCGGCGCCGCCGCACGACCGTGCGGGGCCGGAGGTCCGGGAGCCTTCCAGCTAGCCGCCGCACGGTGCGGCGGCGCGAGCGGTGCCTGGCGGGTCAGCCCTTGCGCCGCAGGACCCAGATCTCGAGCAGGGACCACGCCTCGCCCGGGTAGTTCTCCTGCTCCAGCGCCGACATGCGGCGGTGGCGGGAGGCCATGCTGCCGACGAACTCGAGGCGCTCGAGGAGCATGCGCTTGGTAGCGTCGGCCATCTCCAGCGCGAAGGGGTTGAGGAAGTTGACCAGCATGTAGCCCTCGCCCCGCTTGCTGGCGAAGGCGTCGAGCAGCCGCGCGATGGCCTCCGGCTCCAGGTAGACCAGCGCCGCGGTGGAGATCACGATGTCGGCCTCGGCCATGGCGCCCTCCGCCGCCTGCCGCACCTCGGGCGACGGCGCGTTGAGGTCGGCCTCGACGGTCTCGTCGTAGAGCCCGGCGGCCTTGCCGTAGGCCAGCGCGTTGCCGGAGATGTCGATGGCGGAGACGTGGGCCGGGAAGCGCCGCTCGGCGTCGATCTGCAGCGCCGACTCGCGGTCGCGCCAGTTGTGGCGGATGGCCTGGAAGTCCATGCCGTAGAGGGTGGCCATGGTGGTATTGCCGAAGCAGGCGCACAGGTCGACGAAGTTCAGCGGCGTGCCGTCGGCGGTCTGCTGCTGCGCCCAGGGCAGGATCAGGCGGTCGAAGGTCTGGCGATTGAAGTCGTCGGAGACGTAGTCGAGGGCGTCGAGGATCTGCTCCTTGAAGGGGACGGGGGAGTCGGCGACGTAGATGTCGTCGAAGTGCTGCTTCTTCTCGTCGGTCTTGACTACCGAATCGGACATGGGGTCTCTCCCTCTTGCAAGCTCGCGGCGTATGCTCCGGGCGCCGCGGTGGCGGGTCAAGCTCGCCGCTGCCGGGCACGACGGCGCCGACCATTGTGTTAGCGGGGCTGCGCGCGTACCTTCTCAGCATAAGCGTAACTCAGCGATCAGGAGGCACAATGGGTTTCGACACACTGGGGGGCAAGCTGGCCCTGGTCGGCCTGACCGGCATCGTATTCGCCGTCCTCTACATGCTGGTCATCGCCATCGCCGTGGATCCGCGGCTCATCTCCGCGGACTGGCTGATCGCCTCCGGCGTGGCGGGAGCCGGCTGCAGCTACCTGATCTATCAGCAGAAAGGGATCATCTAGCGCGGTATGACGAGCCAACCACAGAGTAGCCTGAATGGCGTCAGAGGAAGGTCGCGACGATCAAGGCTGGCCGCGAGGGCTCAGTGACGCCCTAGCGAGCCTCGATAAGGTCTTCACGCGCCCGCCCGATGCCGACGATCCCTGCAGCCGCCTGGACCTCGCGGTCCGGGTCCTGACCTCCGAGGCCACGGCTCTCATCGTGCTCGACCCCGACGACGGCATCGCCTTCGCCACCCCCGGCGCGCTACAGCTGCTCGCCATCTCCGGGCTCGACAGCGCCCCGGCCGAGCTGCTCGCGTTCCGCAGCGTGGCCCTCACCGGCAAGCCGCTGTTCAATGCCCGCTCCGAGATCGTCGACGCCCGAGGCCGCCACCGTGTGCTGTCGATCGATGCCGCGCCGCTGTCGGGTAACAGGGGCCAAGTCCCCCGCGTGGCGCTGGCGCTGACCGACCTCACCGAGCAGTACAACCACTACGAGCGGGCCCTGCGCGAGAGCGAGCAGCGGCTGAAGATCGCCACCGAGGCCGCCGGGATCGGGGTCTGGGAGTACGACCTCGTCCAGGGCGTCTTCCACTGGGACGAGCAGATGATGCGGATCTACGGGGTGGAGGAGGCGCATTGCCCCGTCCACTACGAGGACTGGCTCGCCCTCGTCCTGCCCGCCTACCAGTCGCACCTGAAGGACCTGCTCCAGGAGCACCCCGGCTACGGCGAGCGCCGCGAGAAGGAGTTCCGCATCCAGCGCCCGGACGGGGCGATCCGCCACATCCGCGCCGTCTGGCAGAGCGTCGAGGACGCCCACGGCCAGCCGGCGCGGCTCATCGGCACCAACGAGGACATCACCGAGCGGCGCAACCTGCAGAGCGAGCTCGAGTACCGCGCCGCCCACGACCCGCTCACCGATCTCTTCAACCGCGCCAAGATCCAGCAGCTGCTGCGCACCGCCCACGCCGCCTACCAGCGCCACGGCACGCCGTACGCCCTGCTGCTCTTCGACGTGGACCACTTCAAGCACGTCAACGACCGCTTTGGCCACAGCGCCGGCGACGCCGTCCTCTGGGACATGGCCCGGCGCATCGAGGCCGTGCTCCGCGAGACCGACCACATGGGCCGCTGGGGCGGCGAGGAGCTCCTGGTGCTGGCCAGCCAGGCCGACGAGGCGGGCGCCGCCACCCTCGCCGAGCGCATCCGCCAGACGGTGGCCGCCACCCCCTTCCAGGGGGTGGGGACCGTCACCATCAGCATCGGCGTGGCCGCCGTCACCCCGGAGCTGGGCCTGGAGAGCCTGGAGCAGCACGCCGACCTGGCCCTGTACGCGGCCAAGGACGCCGGCCGCAACAGCGTCGTGCGCTACTCGGAGCTCGAGCACGGGCCCGCCACACCGCTGTAGCTGGGAGGTACGACCATGGGGATCCGCGAGCTGCTCACGCAGGCCGTAGACCGGAACGCCTCGGACCTGTTCGTCACCGTCGGCGCCCCGCCAGCGCTCAAGGTCGACGGCGCCATCGAGGCCCTCGACGCGGCGCCGCTCACCCCCGACGATGCCCGCGCGCTCCTGGAGGCGACCCTCACCGCCGAGCAGCTTGACGCCTTCGAGCGCGACCGGGAGGCGGGCTTCGCCCTGGTCGGCGAGGACGGCGCCCGCTTCCGCGTCAGCGCCTTCTACCAGCGCGGCCAGCCGGGGATGGTCTTCCGGCGCATCGAGACCGAGATCCCCACCCTGGAGGCGCTCGGACTGCCCGAGGTGCTGCGCGAGCTCTCCGGGCGCAAGCGTGGCCTGATCCTGTTCGTCGGCGGCACCAGCACCGGCAAGTCCACCTCCCTCGCCGCCATGATCGGCGAGCGCAACGCCACCCGCGCCGGCCACATCCTCACCATCGAGGACCCCGTGGAGTTCATCCACCCCCACGGCAAGAGCCTCGTGACCCAGCGAGAGGTCGGCGTCGATACGGACAGCTTCGAGAACGCGCTGAAGAACGCCCTGCGCCAGGCACCGGACGTCATCCTCATCGGCGAGGTGCGCTCCCGGGAGGTGATGGACTACGCCGTCGCCTTCGCCGAGACCGGGCACCTGACCCTGGCTACGCTGCACGCCAACAACGCCAATCAGACCCTGGACCGCATCATCAACTTCTTCCCCAGCGACCGGCGCGAGCAGCTGCTCATGGACCTGTCGCTGAACCTCCAGGCGGTGGTCGCGCAGCAGCTCGTACCCACCAGCGACGGCCAGGGGCGTGTCGCGGCCCTCGAGGTCATGCTCAACACCCCGCTAATCCAGGAGCGCATCCGCAGCGGCGACATCCACGAGCTCAAGTCGATCATGGCGAAGTCGGAGCAGCACGGCATGCAGACCTTCGACCACCACCTCTACCGCCTCTACAGCGAGGGGCGGATCAGCTACGAGAGCACCCTCGCCCACGCCGACTCGGCGAACGAGGTGCGGCTGATGATCAAGCTCCAGGGCGATACCCCGGAGGCGGACACGGATTCGGAGGCGGATAGCGCCGGCCCGCAGCTACGGCTGCGCGACCCGTGACCCGGGCTCGAGCGGGCGCCCGCATTGCCGGCGCCGCAGCGGCCTGCTAGCTTGCGAGCGTATCCCGACGACGCACAGAGGTATCCCATGGATATCACGGACCTCCTCCGCTTCACCGTCGAGCAGGGCGCCTCCGACCTCCACCTGTCGGCCGGCCAGCCGCCGCTGATCCGCGTGGACGGCGACATCCGCCGGATCGACACGCCGGCGCTCAGCCACAAGGAGGTGCAGAGCCGCGTCTACGACATCATGAACGATGCCCAGCGGCGCGACCTCGAGGCGCGGCAGGAGACCGACTTCTCCTTCGCCGCCAAGGGGATCGGGCGCTTCCGCGTCAACGCCTTCCAGCAGAACCGGGGCATGGGGGCGGCCTTCCGCACCATCCCGGTCGAGATCCCGACCCTCGACGGCCTGGGCACCCCCCCGAGCTTCCGGGAGCTCTGCCAGCTGCGCCGGGGGCTGATTCTGGTTACGGGCCCCACCGGCTCCGGCAAGTCCACCACCCTGGCGGCGATGGTCAACGAGAAGAACGAGAGCGAGCCGGGGCATATCCTCACCATCGAGGATCCCATCGAGTACGTCCACGAGCCGCAGCGCTGCCTGATCAACCAGCGCGAGGTCCACCGCGACACCCAGAGCTTCGACGACGCCCTGCGCTCGGCGCTGCGCGAGGACCCGGACGTCATCCTCGTCGGCGAGCTCCGCGACCTGGAGACCATCCGCCTGGCCCTGACCGCCGCCGAGACCGGCCACCTGGTCTTCGGCACCCTGCACACCTCCTCGGCGCCGCAGACGGTGGATCGCATCGTGGACGTCTTCCCCGGCAACGAGAAGGGCATGGTCCGATCGATGCTCTCGGAGTCGCTCCAGGCCGTCATCTCCCAGACCCTGCTCAAGCGCCTCGGCGGCGGGCGCGTGGCGGCGCACGAGATCATGATCGGCACCTCCGCCATCCGCAACCTCATCCGCGAGGACAAGGTGGCGCAGATGCCCTCGAGCATCCAGACCGGGCAGTCCCACGGCATGCAGACGCTCGACCAGGCCCTGCAGCGCCTGGTCATGCACGGCCACGTCGAGCAGCAGGAGGCCGAGCGCCACGCGAAGCACCCCCTCCGATAGCGGCAGCGCCGACCCGCACGCACCGCCAGCCTGCCGGGCCCCACTCCCACGGCGTCCGGGTTACAGGCTACTCTTGACGCGTGCAGGGTTATCGTCTAGTGGTTATAAGAAATATCCTCCGAGCCACCCTCCCCCTGAGAGGGGCCGTACATGCTATGAGTGCCCACCTTCGCGAGACGACCCGGCCCCCGAGGGAGAGCCGCCCGCTTCCCCGTACTCGGGCGCCCACCCCCGCGCCGCGACCACGGCGCGTGCGGGGCTTCACCCTCCTCGAGCTGGTCCTCGTGCTGGTTATCGCCGGCATCCTGGCGGTGATCGCGGTCCCGAGCTTCCTCGGCCGCTTTCTTGGCCTGTTCCTTCTGTTCCGCGGTCTTGGGCGCGGCGGCGCCGTCGTCGTTTGGATCCAGATAGCCCGCGATGATGTCGGTCAGGCGGCGTTCTTCTTCCTTGATGCGCTTGTATTCGGAGATGACGGTTTCCACCGAGCCCGGCCAGAAGGCGAGCGCGTGCAGGGTCTCGCGGATACCTTCCTCGATGCGCTTGGCGATCTCGATCTCGCCTTCACGGGTGAGCAGCTCCACCGTGCCCATTTCGCGCATGTACATGCGCACCGGGTCCGTGGTGCGGCCCGGCTCGTTTTCCACCGACGCCAGCACGGCCGCCGCTTCTTCGGCGGCGACTTCGTCGGTCGTGCTGCCCGGACTTTCATCCATGAGCAATTGCTCGGCGTCGGAGGCTTTCTCCACCACCGGAATGCCCATGTCGGCGATCATCTGGATAATGTCTTCCACCTGATCGGTGTCCGTGATGGACTCGGGCAGGTGGTCGTTCACCTCGGCATAGGTCAGGTAGCCCTG
>CAJXLI010000012.1 GCA_913055575.1 uncultured Ectothiorhodospiraceae bacterium | reverse complement strand
CACGACATCAACGTCGCGGTGCAGCTCGCCGACCGCATCCTGCTGCTGCGCGACGGCCGGGTGCGGGCCGACGGGCCCCCGCGGCAGGTGATCAGCGCCGCCGCCATCCGCGACGCCTACGGCGTGGCCGTCCGGCTCGTCGAGCGCGAGGGCATGCCCTTCGTAGCCGGCTACGAGGTTACCCGAGAGGAGGCCTGAGCCGGAGTCCCGTACAGGGGCGCAGGCCGGCGAGCGGGGCGCTTGACTTATGCATGAGAATATTTATCATTTAAAGACAACCTTGCAGGTCCAGTTTGCGTGGAGGAGGCAGCCATGACGTCCAAGCACCCCATCGGCACGACAGCGCCGGATCGCGGCCAGCCGCAACGGCAGGCGTCGTCCACGGTCGTCCACGCCGAGCGCGCCTTCGAGGCAGGGGCTGCCGCGGCGGCGGCCGAGGAGGTCGCCCTCGAGCCGGCGGGGCTCGGGGCCGAGGAGAGTGGGCTGCCGGCCCGGGCGAGCCGGGGCGAGCTGCAGCAGTGCGCCCGGCGGCTAGGCGTCAGCGAGGACCAGGCGCTCCACATCGCGGTCAAGCAGCTGCACGACGAACTCTTCGAGGCCGGCAGCCTCGGCGACCCTCGCTAGCGCCTGGCTGAGGCCCTGTCTCCCGCGGCAGCGGCTTCAGCGCCCCCTCTGCTGAAGCGCTCCCTCTGCTGATGCGGCGGGGGTGTACACTCAGTAGCGCCAGCACCACCCCTACCTCTGTCCACCCTCCCTATTGACCGGCGCAGGCCGGGCGCGCCCGCGCTCGGCCCGGGCGGCTGCCGGATCGGTCTCGCCGCCACCGCGCACCCGCCCCCGACGGCCAGCTCATCCGGACCCCAGAGCACGCGGCTTGAGCAACGGAAGCCGTGTTCCTTTCCCGACACGAGATCGCCGCTGTACCGGCGCTGTGTGGCCCCTCTAACGCGCTGGCCGGTTGCTGAGACTCCACCCCATGCCCCGGTAGCTCGGCACGCGGTTTGCTAAACAGCCTACGGCAATTCGAAGGATCGAGGTCCGGAGTGACGTGCCGTGCCCGAGCTGCTCGGCGCGGCCCGGGCTTGAATGGGCAGGAGGACGACGTATGGCTGAATATCACCGCGTTGCCGCCCCCGCACTGCTGGCAGTCGCGGGCGGCCTCACGGCGCCGTCGGCGGAGGCCCAGGGCGAGGCCGACGTCCACGACTCTATCGACAAACGGCTCAACAACCTCGAGTCACAGCTCGAGGAGATCGAGGGCGCCCAAGAGCCGTGGAGTTCGTACGTCAGCACGTTCGGCGGCCGGATCATGTACGACCAGACCTTCAACACCGATAGCGACCAGGCGCTCGCGGACTTTGCCGGTAATGATGACGGCAAGCTCGAGGACGGTGCCGAGCTGCGCCGGGTCCGCTTCTTCGCCGAGGGGTCGGTGGCCCCGTGGCTCGCCTACAAGCTCCAGCTCGACTTCGCCGGCGGCGTCGAGGCCAAGGACGTCTACCTCCTGGCCCACGACCTCGGCAATATGCCGAGCATCAAGATCGGTCACTTCAAGGAGCCCATCAGCCTCCAGGAGCAGACCTCGAGCAAGTACATCTCGCTGATGTCGCGGACGATGCTCGCTGACAACGTCATCTCCCAGGGCCGCGGCGCCGGCCTGATGCTCAGCGACCACTTCGCCAACGAGCGGGTCAATCTGGCCCTGGGCCTGTTCAATCCGAGCTTTGATGGCGGAGAGGGAGAGACCACGAGCCACTCCACCGATGGCGAGTCGGTCGTCACCGGTCGGCTCACCTCGCCGCTGGTCTACGAGAACGACGGCCAACAGGTCGTCCACGTCGGCGCGAGCTTCTCCCAGCGCAACGTCGACACGTACAGCCTCGGCCTGGAGCCGGAGGTCCACAAGACCGATGACTTCGTTGCGACAGCGAACGCTAACGGCAATACCGGCAGCATCCCCGTGGAGGACGCCCTGGTCCTCGGCGCTGAGCTCGGCGCCGTCCTCGGCCCCGCCCACATGCAGAGCGAGTACGGCCAGGTCGACCTGACCACCTCCCGGAGCGGGCCGGACCCGAGCATCGACACCTACTACATCCAGGGCGGGTTCTTCCTCACCGGCGAGAGCCGGCCCTACGATCCGGCCGCGGGCGATTTCGGCCGGGTCCAGCCGGACAGCCCCTTCACCGGCGTCGACACCGGCACCGGGGCGTGGGAGCTCGTGGCCCGCTACTCGTCGCTCGATGCCGAGGAGACGGCCGGCGCCACATTAAGGGACGCCGACGGCCCGAACACGGTGGCGGAGGAGGCCGTAGCCGAGACGACGGTGACCACCCTCGGGGTGAACTGGTACCCGGTGGCCCACGCCAAGTGGATGCTCAACTACGTCGACGCCGACCAGGACGCCCTGGGCGACGCCAGCTACGTCGCCACGCGCTTCCAGATCGACTTCTGAGGCGATCGCGCCGGGCTGCCGGCCCGGCCGTCCCCCTCATCCCGGCCCGGGCTCGCCCGGGCCTTTTTCGTAGGGGGTCGGCCACCGGGGCTGCACCCGACGCAAAAAGGCCGGCCCCGCCGTGGCGGGACCGGCCTTGCTCGATCCGGTATCCGGAACGTGGCCTACCGCTTACGCGGCATCCTCGCTGTGCGGGTGACCGTGCTCGAGCTCCTGCTCGGTCGCCTCGCGAACGTCGACGACCTTGACGTCGAAGTTGAGGGTCTCGCCGGCCAGCGGGTGGTTGGCGTCCACGGTGACCTCCTCCTCGCCGATCTCCGAGACGGTGATCGGGATCGGGTTGCCGTCCGGGCCCTGGGCCTGGAACCGCTCGCCGACGCTCAGCTCGGCGCCCTCGGGGAACGCATCGCGCGGGACGTTCTGCATGAGCCGCTCATCGCGCTCGCCGTAGGCGTCCGCCGGCTCCAGGGTCACGTTGATCTGCTCACCCGGCTCCTTACCGTCGAGGGCGTTCTCCAGGCCGGGGATGATGTTCTGGCTCCCATGGAGGTATGCGAACTGACCCCCGTGGGATTGGTCGATCACCTCACCCTGGCTGCCGGTCAGGGTAAAATCGAAGGTGACGACCTTTTCACTAGCTACCTGCATCTTAAGTACTCTCCGGTACGACCGTTAACGTCTCTTGTAGTCTATCATAGGGGCGCCGGCAGCGCCCAAGCCTCCCTGAGCCGCAGGCAGGGCGCCGGCACCCGCCCCGTTAGCGCAGCGCCAGCTGCAGGAAGGGTACGGTCATGACCGCGACGATCGCGCCTGCCAGCAGGGCGTAGAGCGCGAAGCGCACCGGCTCGCGCCGGATACGCTGGGCGAGGCTCTCCAGCTCCCCCCGACGGCGCAGCGCCTCGTGCTCGGCGCGCACGCGCTCATGGCGCCGGCGCTGGTACTCGTCCAGCAGCCGCCTCGCCTGGGGATGCTGCTCCGGGTCCCGCAGCCAGATCCCGCCGCCGGTGATCCCCCACCGGTTGGGCGGCGTCTCGTAGTAGTCTAGCAGGTACTGATCGAGCAGGCCCCGGATCTCGTCGGCCTCCTCATCGGGGACACCGCGCAGGTTGAGCAGGAGCTTGGCCATGGCCCCGATTCTGCATCCGGGGCAGGCCACCGGCAACGCGGCTGCGTAGCGGCGAGGGCCACGCCCACAGCCGCCATGGCGGGGCGCGGGGAGCGGCGCGCTCGGGAGCGCGCCAGGCTAGCCTTGGGCGGACGGTCCTCGGTAGACTTGCGCGGCTATGGAATGGATCGATATCGGCGCCAACCTAACCCACCATACCTTCCGCAAGGACCTGGGCCAGGTCCTCGAGCGGGCCGCCTCGGCGGGGGTATCCCAACTGGTCGTCACCGGCATGGACGAGGATGAGTCGGTGAACGCGCAGGCCCTCGCCGCCCGGCATCCAGGCCGGCTCTACGCCACCGCGGGGTTCCATCCGCACATGGCCCAGGCGTTCTCGAGCGACTCGGAGTCGGTGCTCCGCGAGCTCGCGGCACGCGATGAGGTGGTGGCCATCGGCGAGACGGGCCTGGACTTCTACCGCAACCACTCGCCGCCGGAGGTCCAGCAGCGCGTCTTCGAGCGCCACCTGGAGCTGGCCGCGGAGCTGCAGCTGCCGGTCTTCCTCCACCAGCGCGACGCCCACCAGCGCTTCACCGAGATCCTCCGCGCCTACCGGGATGACCTGGTCGACGGGGTGGCCCACTGCTTCACGGAGGGGCCCGAGGCGGCGCGCGACTACCTCGAGCTGGGGCTGCACATCGGGGTCACCGGCTGGATCTGCGACGAGCGCCGCAGCGAGGCCCTGCGCCAGGCGGTCGGGGTCATACCGGCCGAGCGGCTGATGGTGGAGACAGACTGCCCCTACCTGCTGCCGCGCGACATCAACCCCCAGGAGGCCGGCCTGCCGGTCAAGAACCGCCGCAACGAGCCGAGCCTGCTGCCCCACATCGGCCGTGCCGTAGCCCACTTCACGGGCCGCGACGTGGCGGAGCTGGCCGAGACCTCGAGCCAGGTGGCGCGCCGGTTCTTCCGCCTCGGCGGGGACGAGGCGGCGGAGTGACCGCGAACATGACTACTCATTCACATCCCCCCGCAAAGTGCGTAAAATTTGCTGCAGGGCAGCATAAGGCTGTCTTTGGTTCTGCCGCACAGGGGCCGGGCGCCCCGGGGAGTGAAACGCCATGTTCACGGCACTTGTCAGCCCGCACTACGCGGAACGCTACGGCCAAGCGGCTACGGTCGCCGGGGGGTTCATCGCCCACGGCCTGGTGCCGCCCCATCGCGACGAGGGCGAGCAGCCGGGGTGGTTCTACGCGCTCCTGCCGGGGGATCCCGACTCGGCCGATCCGGAGCACGTCCAGCCGTTCCCGGCCGAGCGCCTCGAGGCTATCCTGGAGGCCGAGCGGGCGCGCTACCTGGAGATGGCCAAGTCGGACGGCGACTCGGTCTGGGCCGATGCCGCCGGCGCTATCGGCGACATGATCAACTGCCTGCACCGGGCCGGCGTCCGGACGCAGCAGGCCCCGGACGCCGCCATCAACGGCTGACGGGCCGGCTCACGCCGGCCCGTCGAGGCCGTCCAGCCGCTCCGCCTCGGTGTACACCGGCGTCCCCGGCGGATGGTTGTAGGCGCGCGCGAGGAAGACATCCCGGTAGGCGGTGTAGAGCAGCCCCCCGAGGCAGGGCAGCAGGAAGACGGCCAGCCAGCCCAGGCTGAGGACCACCACCGCTACTGCGACGAGCAGCACTCCCACCAGCCCCGTCATCGCCGGCGGATTGGCCGCGTAGGCCCGGACGCTCATCAGCATCGCCATCCCCGGCTGCGCGCCGTGCAGCGCCACCATCGGCAGCAGGAACCACTGCCCGAACGCCAGCAGCGCCGTGGCCGCGCCCAGGGTTGCCGTGCCCCAGGCGCCGCCGGCTACAAAGATCGGCCCGATGAGCAGCGCCCGCATCGGCGGTGCCGCCGGGGCCCCGGTCTCCAGGCGCGGCTCATAGAGGCCGAGACCGGTGAGCGCCCCCTCCAGGGAGACGGCCAGCGGGCTGAACAGGGCCGGGCTGAGGGCCCCGAACACCGCGAAGAGCCCGGCGGCCACGGTGATCGCCACGGCGCTGTCGAGGTTCCCCGGGACGACGTAGAGCGGTCGTGCGTCCCGGTTGTAGTCGGCCACCAGCGCCAGGCGGACGAAGAGGACCAGCCCCACAGTGACCACGAGCAGCGTCAGCAGCGCCCGCATCGCTCCCCAGGCGACGAGGTGCGCTGCCAGCAGCGCAGCGGCCACGGCGGCCGTGTAGCCCAGGAAGGCGCCGGGACGCCGCACGAGCAACCCCGCCGCCTCGCGCACCCAGCGCTGCCAGGCCTCCGGCTCCGTGGGCCTCGGCCCTAGCGCCGACACGGGCGCGCTCCTGCCGGCTCCGGCCGCCTACGGCCCGGGGCAGGATCAGGGCCAGGCACCGGGCCCGCCCCGGTACGCGCTACGGCGATCACGCCCCCGGGAAGAGGTCCGCGTCGGTGACCGCCCCCCGGCTAGCCGACGAGGCGAGCCGGGCGTACTTGCCGAGCACACCGCGGCGGTAGCGCGGCGCCGGCACCTGCCATGCGCTGCGGCGGCGCTCCAGCTCCGCCTCCTCCACCTCGACCGCCAGGCGGTTCTCGTCGGCGTCGATGGTTACGGTGTCGCCCTCGGCGAGCAGCGCGATGGCGCCGCCGTCGTAGGCCTCCGGGGCGACATGGCCGACCACCAGGCCGTAGGTCCCGCCGGAGAAGCGCCCGTCGGTGATCAGCCCCACGGAGTCGCCGAGCCCCTTGCCGATGATCGCCGAGGTGGGGGCGAGCATCTCGCGCATCCCCGGCCCGCCCTTGGGGCCCTCGTAGCGGACGACGACCACGTCACCGGCCTGGACCTGGTCGTTGAGGATCGCCTCTAGGCACGCCTCCTCGGAGTCGAAGACACGGGCCGGGCCGCTGATCCGGCGCTGCTTGATGCCGCTGACCTTGGCGACAGCCCCCTCCTCGGCGAGGTTGCCGTGGAGGATCGCCAGGTGCCCCCGCGGGTAGAGCGGCCGGTCGAAGGGCATGATGATCTCCTGGTCCGCCGGCGGCTCGGCCGGCAGGTGGCGGATCTGCTCCTCGATGGTCTGCCCCGTGATGGTCAGGCAATCGCCGTGGAGCACCCCCTGCTCGAGCAGGATGCGCATCACCTGCGGCGTGCCGCCGACCTCGTGGAAGGCGCTGGTCACGAAGCGGCCCGAGGGCTTGAGGTCGCAGAGCACCGGCACCTTGCGGCGGATGGCCTCGACGTCGTCGATGGTGAACGGCACCTCGGCGGTGTTGGCGATGGCGAGCAGGTGCAGGACCGCGTTGGTCGACCCGCCGAGGGCCATGACCACGGCGAAGGCGTTCTCGAGGGCCTCGCGGGTGATGATCTGCGAGGGGCGGCGGTCGTGGTGGACCGCGTCCATGAGCACCCGGGCGGCCTCCTCGGCCACCTGCCGGGCCTCATCGTCCTCGGCGGAGACCGTCGAGGAGCCCATCAGGCTCATGCCCATAGCCTCGAAGGCGCTGGACATGGTGTTGGCCGTGAACATGCCGCCGCAGGAGCCGGGGCCCGGGCAGGCATTCTCCTCGATCCCCACCAGGTCCTCGTGGGCGAGGTTGCCGGCGTTGTACTGCCCGACGGCCTCGAAGGCGCTGACCACCGTCAGCTCCTCGCCCTTGTAGTAGCCGGGCTTGATGGTGCCGCCGTAGACGAAGATGCCGGGGATATCGAGCCGCGCGAGGGCGATCATGGCGCCGGGCATGTTCTTGTCGCAGCCGCCGGTGGCGAGCATGCCGTCGAGCTGCTGGCCGCCGCCGACGGTCTCGATGGAGTCGGCGATAACCTCGCGGGAGACGAGGGAGTACTTCATCCCCTCGGTGCCCATGGCGATCCCGTCGGAGACGGTGATGGAGCCGAACATCACCGGCATGGCGCCGGCCTCCTTCAGGGCCTGCTCGGCGCGCTCGGCCTGGGGCCCGATCCCGACGTTGCACGGGGTGATGGTGCTGTGGGCGTTGCCGACCCCGATGATGGGCTTGTCGAAGTCGTCGTCGCCGAAGCCGACGGCGCGCAGCATGGCCCGGTTGGGCGTCCGTGCCACGCCCTGGGTGATGACGCGGCTACGTCGGTTATCCGCCATGGGTCGCTCCTCTGCTGTTGTCGATAGGTAACTTGGTACAGGATATCGAAAAGGAGGGGGGCAGCGGGAGAGATGGGCACTGCCAGGGGCCGGGCCGGCCGCGCCCCTTGCGCTGGCGCACCGCGGGCACCACGATACGTGCATCGAGATCCATCAGCCGGACGGTTCGTCCATGGGCGCAGAGCACCCCGGATTCTCCTGGCGTGATGTGGAACAGCACGGGTTGGGCGCCCAGGACGACGGCGGCCTCAACCTCGCCTACCAGTGCCTGGAGCGGAACCTCGCCGCCGGCCTCGCCGAGCAGGAGGCGCTGATCTGGCACGGCGCCGCGGGCGAGCGCCGGGTTTACACCTACCGCCAGCTCGCCGACGGCGCGCAGCGCTTCGCCCGCGGCCTGGAGCGCCGGGGCGTCCGGCTCGCCGAGCGGGTCTGCACCCTGGGCCCGCGCTGCCCCGAGCTCTATCTGGCGGCGCTGGGCACCCTGCGCCACGGGGCCGTCTACGCGCCGCTGTTCTCCGTCTACGGCCCCGACCCCATCCGCCGGCGCCTGGAGCTCGGCGAGGCGCGCGTCGTCGTCACCACCGAGGCGCTCTACCGCGAACGCATCGCGCCCGTGCGCGGCGCCCTGCCGGCGCTCGAGCACATCGTGCTCATCGACGGCGAGGCGCCCGGAGCGGAGAGCTGGGCGGCATTCTGCAGCGATCCCGAGCCTCCGACCCCGGTAACCACCGGCGCCGAGTTCCCCGCCCTGCTCCACTTCACCAGCGGCACGACCGGCCCGCCCAAGGGGGTGCTCCACGTCCACCGCGCGGCGGCCGCCCACCTGAGCACCGGCCGCGAGGTCCTGGGGCTGGCGCCCGGGGTGCGCTACTGGTGCACGGCGGATCCCGGCTGGGTGACCGGGGTCTCGTACGGCATCCTGGCGCCGCTGCTGTGCGGGGCGACCCTGGTCGTGGACGAGGGCGGCCTCGACGCCCGGCGGTGGTACAGCATCCTCGAGAGCGAGGCCGTGCAGTGCTGGTTCACCGCGCCGACGGCGCTGCGCATGCTGCGCCGTGAGGGGGCCGAGGCGCTCGCCGGGCACGACCTCTCGGCGCTGGCGCGGATCTTCAGCACCGGCGAGCCGCTGGAGCCAGCGCTGACGGAGTGGACGCAGGCCCGCATCGGGCTGCCGGCCCGCGACGCGTGGTGGCAGTCGGAGACCGGCTCCATCATGACCGCCCAGTACGGCGAGGCGCCGGTTACCCCGGGCCGCATGGGGCGGGCGGTCTCCGGCATCGAGCTCATCCTCGCCTCGGTCGAGGATGGCGGCGTCGAGCCCATCACCAGCGCCGGCGTGACCGGCGAGATCCTCATCCGCCGCGGCTGGCCGTCGATGTTCCGTACCTACCTCGGGGCCCCGGAGCGCTACCGCGAGGCCTTCGTCGAGGACTGGTACCGCTCGGGGGACCTCGCCCAGTGGGACGAGAGCGGCGAGCTGCGCTTCATCGGCCGCGCCGACGACGTCATCAAGACCGCCGGGCACATGGTCGGGCCGGCCGAGGTCGAGGCGGTGCTCAACCACCACCCGCAGGTGGCCGAGTGCGGGGTCAGCGGCGTCCCGGACCCCGTGGCCGGCACCCTGGTCGCCGCGTGGGTGGTACCGCCCCGGCCACCGGAGAGACCGGAGCAGCTGCGGCGCGAGCTGATCGCCCACGCCCGGCAGCGCCTGGGTAGCGCCGTCGCCCCGCGGCAGATCCACTTCGTCGACGAGCTGCCCAAGACGCCCAGCGGCAAGATCCTGCGCCGGCAGCTAGCTACCTGAACATGCGCCGCAGCGCCCGGCCGGCGGCCCTGCCGGTATCGTAGCCGCTCACGCGCTGGCCGCCACGCTGGCGCCGCTCCTGCTCGGCGCCCTGCGCCAGCCGCGCCGCCCGTCTCGCCCAGGGTACGAGTCTCAGCCAGTTCACGGCCCATCCTCCCGGTCTCTCGTGCTCGCCTCTCAAGTCTACGCGATCGGCAGCGCCGCCTGAAAAGGCACCCGGGCGGAGGGCCGCGCCGGGAGGCACCTGGCGCTACGGGACCCATTCCCGCTAGGGTAAGCAGCAATCTGGAACCGTCCGCTCAACAGGGGAGGATACCGTGCCCCGCCAGCATCCGACGCTCGCCCGGCTTCTCACCGCCCTTATCGCCTTCCTGCCGACGCTCGCCGTCACCCAGGAGGAGCCTGCCCCGCCGAGCCGCAGCATCGCGGAGGTAACCCGGGGCCTGGCACAGGCGGTCGGGGAGCAGGGCAGCTGGCTCCTGGCCAACCTCGGTGAGGTGGAAGCCGACGAGCTCGTACCGCGGTTTCTGGCGTGGGCCCAGGAGATGACCGATCTCGGCCTGATCATCGCGATCAGCGTCGGCCTCCTGCTCCTGCTCCACCCGCTGGGGCGGCCGATCTTCAGCCGCATCGAGGGCTGGGCCCAGCGCGGGGATACGCGCCTGCGCTCCGTACGCCGGACCGTCGGCGTGCTCAGCGCCGCGGCGGCCGACCTGATCGCCCTCCTCATCGCCTGGCTCGCCGGCTACGCCATCGCCCTAACGGTGCTCGGCGAGACCGGCAGCATCGAGCCCCGCGAGTCGCTCTTCCTCAACGCCTTCCTCCTGGTCGAGGGCGCCAAGGCGGTGCTGCGCATCTTCTTTGCGCCCCGGAACCCGCAGCTGCGCCTGGTGCCCAGCGACGACCGGCGAGCGCTGTACTGGAACGGGCGGCTGGCCCGAATGGCCGGGCTCATCGGCTACGGGCTGCTGTTCCTCGCACCGCTCATCAACCTCACCGGCCCCGCCGCTCTGGGCCGCGCCACCGTGGTGGGCGTCATGGTGCTGGCGTTCCTCTACGCCCTCTTCCTGGCCGTGCACAACCGCAAGCAGGTGCGGGAGCGGCTGCAGGCGGGTGCTGCCGCCTCCGAGCTGCTCTTCACGCGCACACTGCTCACCGGCCTGGCCTGGACCTGGCACTGGGTGGTGATCCTCTACTTCGGCACCCTGACCGTGGTCACCATCATCGAGCCGGCGACGGCCTTCGCCTTCATGGGGCGGGCGACCCTGCAGACCGCCGCCGCCATCGGCGCCGGCGTCTTCCTGGTCATCTCGCTCGATCAGGCAACGGCGCGGCGCATCCAGCTGAGCGAGACCAAGCGACGCCACTTCCCGCTGCTCGAGCAGCGCCTCAACGCCTACATCCCGATGGGCCTGAAGGCGCTACGGGCGGGGATCACCGTCGCCATCATCGCCACGGTGCTCGACGCCTGGCGGCTTATCGACTTTACGGGCTGGCTGACCTCCGCCGCCGGGCTGGGCACGCTAGGGATGCTCCTGTCCGTGACCCTGGTGATCCTCGCCGCCGTCGCCGCCTGGCTGCTCGCCACCAGCTACATCGAGTACCGCCTGAACCCGGACGCCGGCCGCGGCCACCCCTCGGCCCGCGAGCAGACGCTGCTGAGCCTGTTCCGCAACGCCCTGGCGATCACCCTGGTCACCCTGACAGCGATGATCGTGCTCGCCGAGCTCGGCATCAATATCGGGCCGCTGATCGCCGGCGCCGGTGTCCTGGGCCTGGCCATCGGCTTCGGCGCCCAGAAGCTTGTCCAGGACATCATCACCGGCGTCTTCATCCAGCTGGAGAACGCCATCGACGTGGGGGACATCATCACCGCTGCCGGGATCACCGGCACCGTGGAGAAGCTCACCATCCGCTCGGTGAACCTCCGGGACCTGTCCGGTACCTACCACTTCATCCCCTTCTCCTCGGTAGACAGCATCTCCAACTTCACCCGCCACTTCGCCTACCACGTCGGCAGCTACGGGGTCGCGTACCGCGAGGACGTGGATCGAGTCTGCCGCGAGCTCGAGGCCGCCTACGAGGACCTCAAGGCGCACCCGGACCCGGAGATCCGCCACGCCCTCTACAGGGACTTCGTGGTGGACGGCGTCGCCGATCTGGGCGAGAGCTCGGTGGATATCCGGGTCCGCATCCAGACCGCCCCGGGGATGCAGTGGGCGGTGGGACGGGCCTACAACGCCCTCGTCAAGAAGCGCCTGGACGCTGCCGGCATCGAGATCCCCTTCCCTCACCGCACCATCTACTTCGGCGAGGACCCGCAGGGGCAGGCGCCGCCCCTGCGGGTCCAGCAGAGCGGCGCGGCTGCCGCCCCTGCAGGGCACGCGCCCGATGCCGGCCACGCGCCAACCAGGACGGGATCGGCCCAAGACGGGTCCGCCAGCGGCTCGGCCGATACCCGACCACCCTACGACGCTCCCGGCGACGACGCCTGACCCGGCGCCCACGCGCCTCGCGTGGGCCGCTCCGGCGCACGCCGGCAGCCCACAACGAGCGAGGCCCGCCCCTCACGGAGCGGGCCTCTATCCCGTAAGACCGGCGACCCGTCCCAGGCTCAGGCCTGGTAGTCGTCCGGATGCTCGCCGACGATCAGCGTATCCCCGTCGCTGTGGTGCGGCGGCACCTCCAGGTTCCGCGGTGCGGGCTGCCCCTTATAGACACGGCCGGCGATGTCGTAGCGGGCGCCGTGGCACGGGCAGAAGAAGCCGCCGAGCCAGTTCTGGTCGAAGTCCATGGGCCCGATCTCCGGGTAGTAGGTCGGGATGCACCCCAGGTGGGTGCAGATCGGTATGACGACGAAGACGTTGGGGTCTACCGAGCGGTACATGTTGTCGCAGTAGGACGGCTGCTGGTCTACCTCGGAATCCGGGTCCCGCAGGCGTCCGACATCCTTATCCAGTGCCTCCAGGTGCTCTTCCGTGCGGTTGATCACCCAGATGGGGCTACCCTTCCACTTGAACTCCAGCCGCTGGCCGGGCTCCATCTTGCCGATATCCACCTCGATAGGCGCCCCCCGGGACTCCGCCTCCGCGCTCGGGCGCAGGAAGCCCAGGAACGGGATCGCGGCGAAAACCACGCCAGCGCCTCCGACCACGGTCGCCGCCCCGGTCAGGAACCGCCGCCGACCATGATCCAGCTCATCCGGTGCCTCGTCCGTCATGTAGACCCCCTGTTGCTCATTGATCTATTCGTGTAACGATATCTTCGGTTACGGCATAACGTAAAGATTGCCGTGCCGCGCGCAAGGCGCAGGCCCCAATCGCGGGCGGTCTCTCGCCACAACCGCCCACGGCACCGGCCCACCTCCGGACCGGATGGCTCAGCAGGGTTGTCAGCACACCCCACCGCGGTAGGCTGAACCATACTATACCCAGGCACAGGCACAAGGGAGATCGCCATGCGGATCTTGATCACGGGGGGTAGCGGTTTCGTGGGCCAGAAGCTCTGCGCCCACCTCCACGGGCAAGGCCACGAGCCACTGGTTGTCTCCCGCTCCCCGGAGCGGGCCCGGGGGGTCCTGCCGCCTGGCACCGAGGTGCGTCCGGCGGTGCAGGACTTCGCGGAGCACCAGCCGGAGGCTGTCGTGAACCTCGCTGGCGACTCCATCGCCGAGGGGCGCTGGACAGCCGCCAAGAAGCAGCGCCTACTCGACTCCCGGCTGAGCACGACGCACGCGGTCGTGGAGCTGTGCCGCCAGCTCGAGCAGCCGCCCCGGGTGCTCGTCTCCGCATCGGCCATGGGCTACTACGGGGACCAGGGCGATCGCGAGGTCACCGAGGACACCCCACCCCACCAGGAATTCGTCCACGAGCTCTGCGCCCGCTGGGAGGCGGCCGCCCGCGAGGCGGAGGCCTACGGGGTCCGGGTGGCGCTGCCGCGCATCGGCCTGGTCCTCGACCGCGACGGCGGGACCCTGGCCAAGCTGCTCACCCCGTTCCGCCTCGGCCTCGGTGGACCGCTGGGCAGCGGCCGGCAATACATGCCCTGGATCCACCGTACCGACCTGGTGCGGGTCATCCTCTTCCTCCTCGAGCGGGATGACCTGGCCGGGCCATTCAACGCCGCTGCCCCGGAGCCTGTGACCAACGCCGAGTTCACCCGCACGCTGGCCCGCCACCTGAACCGGCCGGCCATCCTCCCGGCGCCTGCGCCGGTGCTGCGGCTGGTCTTCGGCGAGATGGCCCGGGTCCTGCTGACCGGCGCCAAGATGCGCCCCCAGCGTCTCCAGGAGGCCGGCCTCACCTTCACGTACCCGACCCTCGACGAGGCGCTGAGCGACATCCTCGGACGCCGCTAACCCCTGCCCGTGGTGGCTGCTAGGCTACCCGAAGGGAGAGCGACGGGGGTCGAGCCGATGCAGCACCGGGCCGAGGAGCCACCGCAGGGCGCCATCGCCCCGGCGCAGGCGCCCCCGCCGTGCCGGACCGCGGAGGGGGCTGCCGCCCTGCGCGTCTGGCATACGATCGCCGACGACGCGCCGGCCATCTTCGACGACCGCGCCGTCCGCGCGCTGCTGGGTCCCGGTACGCGCGGCCTGCTGGACCTGCTGCCCGGCAGCGCCTGGGGCCTGCGGGCGCTGGAGGGCATGCAGCCGGAGCTCGCGGCCCTGCGCGGTCAAGCGGTGGTCCGCGCCCGCTTCGCCGAGGATGCCCTGGATCGCGCCGTGGCCGACGGGTGCCGGCAACTGCTCATCCTCGGCGCCGGCCTGGACACTACCGGCCTGCGCCGGCCCGATCTCCTCCGCGCCGCCACGCTCACGGAGGTGGACCGACCCTCGATGCAGGCCTGGAAGCGCGATCACCTACCGCCGGCTGTCACCGAGGGTACCCGGTTCGTACCCGTCGACTTCCAGAGCGAGCGCCTCGACGAGCGCCTGAGCGCGGCCGGTGTATCCTGCGGCTCGCCGCTTTTCGCGACCTGGCTCGGCTGCACCTACTACCTCTCCCCGCCGGCGATCCAAGCCTCCCTGGCCGCGCTCGGGCGCGTCGCGGCCCCGGGCAGCGAGCTCGTGCTCGACTACTGGCTGCCCACGGAGCGGCTACCGTGGCACTCGCAGGTCCTCCTGCAGGGCGTGGGCCTGACCCTGGCCTCCCAGCAGGATCCACTGATCGGGCTGCTAGAGCCGGACACCCTGGCCCGCTACGCCACCGAGGCGGGCTGGCGCGTAGCGGAGGAGCGGACCGCCGCGCAGCTGCACGCGTACTGGCTCGCCAGCCGGCGGGACTCGCTGAGCATCCCCGCCTTCAGCCGGTGCGCGCGCCTGGTACGTGAGACGTAGCCCCGCCCGTGCCTATCCTCGCGCCCCCAGGCGTGGGCGCAGGCTCCTGCATGCACGGCCCGGCTGGCCGTGGCAACGTCCCCCCTCAGGCCCCCTGGTTGGCTACAACCCGATCCCGTCCGACGTCCTTGGCCTTGTACAGGGCATCGTCCGCCGCCCGCAGGAGACCGTCCACCTCCGCTATCCCGGCATCCATCTCGGCGACCCCGAGGCTGACGGTGATCCGGATCCGGTAGCCACCGTCATCAACGGCCATCTCCGCCACCCGGTCACGGATCCGCTCCGCCAGCTGCAGGGCCCCCTGCCGATCGGTCTCCGGGAGCAGGACGCCGAACTCCTCGCCGCCGAATCGCCCCAGGACGTCGCAATCGCGCAACTCCCCGCCCAGGAGCTCGGCCAGGCGGGCGAGGACCCGATCCCCGGCCACGTGGCCGTAGGTATCGTTGACCTGCTTGAAGTAGTCCACATCGAGGAGGAGCGCCGACAACGGCCGCCCGTAGCGGACCGAGCGGGAGACCGCCTCCTCGGCGGCCTCGAGGAACCCGCGCCGGTTCTTCAGGCCGGTGAGCCCGTCGTGGTAGCTGAGGTAGCGGACCTCCGCCTCCTTCTCCTGGCGCTGACGCAGGTGCACGCTCCACCGGCGCAGGGACATATACCAGCAGAACAGCATCACCACGGAGAGGGCGGCGGCGGCCGCCATCGTGGAGCGAACCAGCTGCTGCTCCACAGCGATCCGGCTGCGGACGTCCTCGCGGAGCAGGCGGCTGAGCGCCTCGCTGCTGTTACGCAGCGCCCTGCGGTTGCGCACGTACGGCCAACCCTTGAGGATCGCCTCGGCCTCCTCGACCTCCCCCCGGACGATGGCGCTGAAGACCTCCCGGTAGAGGCCCTCGGCCTCGTCCAGGCGCTCGCGGAGGGTATCGAGCGTCCCCCCCAGCGCCACCGTCGAGGCCAGCTCGCCGACTCGCTCCAGGATCCGGTGGGCCGCTCGCCGGTGGCTCTTGTGCCGCTGCCGCCAATTCAGGTCGCCGGTCGAGGCGGCGAGCCTCGCTGAGCTCTGGAGTCCCTGGATATGGACGAGCAGCTCACCGGCGGCGTGCTCCAGCTCGATATGGGTCGCCTCGAAACGCGCCAGTGTGCGCTGGGTATGGAGCAGGCTGCCGACCAGGAGCAGGAGCAGGAGGGCGCTGATCAGGAAGGAGATCAGGAGCCAGCGGGTCCGGGACTCGGAGACCTTCAGCTCGCGCCCTACGATCACAGCCGGCTCATCCCTCCAGCCATCGGGCCACCTGCTCCTCATGCTGCCCCATCCAGGCCCGCGCTGCCTCGCTGGGCGAGGTATCCGGCTGCTGGGTGCGCAGCATCAGCGCCTCCATGTCCGCCACCTCCCAGGAGAAGCGCTCGAGGAAGGCGTAGACGCGAGGCCGGTCCGCTGCCAGTCCCTCCCGGACCAGGGTGTGGATCCGCTCCGTCTCCCCGAAGCCGTCGCGGGGATCCGCCAGGTACTTCAGGTCCCACTGGGCGAACATCCAGTGGGGGGTCCAGGCGGTGACGACGACCCAGCGCCGCTCCTCGATAGCCCGGCCGAGCACGGTGGTCATGGTGGAGTCGCTGCCGGAGACGAGCTGGAAGTCCGCCTCCAGGCCGTAGAGCGCCATGACCGCTCGGGTCTGCTCCATGATCCCGGCGCCCGGGTCGATGCCGATGATCTTGCCGTCGAAGGCCTCGCTGTGCTCGGCGAGCTCACCGATGCGGTCGACGGGGACGTACTCGGGCACCGCCAGGCCGATGCGCGTCCCTACGAGGTGGGGGCCGAGGATCTCCAGCTCGTCGCCGTAGGCCGCTTTCTGCTCCTGTTGCAGGCTGGGTAGCCAGGCGGCCAGGGTGGCATCTATATCGCCGGAGGCCACGGCCTCCCAAAGCGCCGGCAGCGGCACAGTGACCAGCTCCACGGGCACGCCGAGCCGCTCCTCGATCACCGCCGCGGCCAGATGGGTGCTCGCGATCTCGGAATCCCACGGCACGTAGGCGATCCGCACCGGCTCCGGCCCACCATGCCCGTCGGCGGCCTCGGCGGGCGGATCCGCCCCGGGGCAGCCACCTATCAGGGCCGCCACCACGAGGAGCCCGGCAAGTACGTACCAACTCCGCATATCCGATGCCTCCTGAAGGCCCCGTCAGCCTACAGCCCGTCTCCCGGTACGGACGAGGGGGGAGCGGCAGAGCCGTGATCGACGTGCAACGCCTGTCAAGGTAGTTTACACGTACAGGCCCCTCGACCGAGAGAGACCCCTATCCATGGCAGGCACGGTGGGACCACTGCGGGAGGAGCCGAGTGAGCCGGCGAGCTGGTGCTCGCTGTTCGACCACCTCCCGGACGCGACCCTGCTCATCGACCCCGAGACGGAAGAGGTGCTCGAGGTCAACTCGGCCGCCGTCGCGCAGCTAGGCTACCCGCGCGACGAGTTCCTGAAGCTCCACATCCTCGACTTCGAGGCCCTCGAGAGCCCCGAGGATATCGCCGCCCACCTCGACCGAATCCAGGCGCAGGGGCGCGATGACTTCGAGACGCAGCACCGTTGCCGCGACGGCACGATCCTCGACGTGCAGGTCACGGTCTCGCAGATCGAGCTGCAGGGCCGAACCCTCCTGCTGGCGGTATTCCGCGACACTACCGAGCAAAGGCAGAACATCCGCGCCCTGCAGGCCAGCGAGCAGCGCTTCCTGGACATCGTCAACGCCGCCGGTGAGTACATCTGGGAGACCGACCGCAACGGCATCTACCAGATGGTGACCGCGCAGATCGAGCCGCTGCTCGGCCGCAGCACCGAGGCGCTCCTGGGCCACTCGCCCACCGAGTTCATGCCCGCAGAGGAGGCAGCGCGGGTCCAAGGGATGCTGGCCGAGTGGGCCCGGCAAGGGCAGTCCTGGCAGGGCCTGGAGCACGCCTCCCTGCGCCCGGATGGCACGCGCGTGTATCAGCGCGTTAGCGGCACCCCCATCTTCGATGAGAACGGACAGCTCACCGGCTTCCGCGGGACGGGGCTGGATATCACCGCCGAGAAGGAGGCCCAGCGCACCGAGCAGCGCCTCAACGAGCGGCTGCGCCTGGCCACCACCGCGGCCCGGATCGGCATCTGGGAGCTCGACCTCCGGCACGATCACCTCGAGTGGGACGCCGGCATGTTCCGGGTCTACGGCGTGGACCCCGCCTCCTTCCGCAACCACCCGGACGACTGGCGGGGTGTCGTGATCCCCGAGTGCCGCGACACGGCGGAGGACCTCATCCAGCGCAGCCTGGGCACCTCGGAGCCGTGCGAGGCCGAGTTCCGGATCCAGCGCCAGGACGATGGCGCGACCCGCCACATCAAGGCGGTCAGCCTCGCCATCTTCGGCGCGGACGGCAACGCCGAGCGCCTGGTGGGCACCAATGAGGATATCACCGAGCGGGTCCGGGAGCAGGAGCGGCTCGCCGCCGAGGAGGCCAAGTTCCGCGGCCTGTTCGAGCTCTCGCCCGTGGGCCTGTCCATGAACGACTTCGAGACCGGCACCTTCCTGGACTTCAACGCCGCCCTGCACGAGACGCTGGGCTACTCCGCCGAGGAGTTCGCCCGGCTCTCGTACTGGGAGCTGACGCCCGATGAATACGCGGAGCAGGAGGCCGAGCAGCTGCGCACCATGGAGCGCACGGGCGCCTACGGCCCCTACGAGAAGGAGTTCATCCACAAGCAAGGGCACCGCCTCCCTGCCCTGCTCAACGGCTTCAATATGACCGAACCCGGCACCGGCCGGGAGGTCATCTGGTCGGTGGTCCAGGACATCTCCGAGCACAAGGCCGTCGAGCAGACCCTGCGCGAGGCCAAGGAGGCCGCCGAGGCCGCCAACCAGGCCAAGAGCGATTTCGTGGCCAACATGAGCCACGAGATCCGCACCCCCATGAACGCCGTCATCGGGCTCGGGCAGCTGCTGATGCAGACCGAGCTGACCCCCGAGCAGCGCGACTACGCGGACAAGATGCACAACGCCTCGCGCATGCTCCTCGGCATCATCAACGACATCCTGGACTACTCCAAGATCGAGGCCGGCAAGCTGGAGCTGTATATCCAGCGCTTCGATCTCCACGACCTCATGGACCAGATGAGCACGCTCTTCCGGGATACGGCGCGCGAGAAGGGGCTGGAGCTGCTCCTCCGCATCGAGCCCGGCATCCCGCCGGGGCTGCAGGGGGACGCCCTGCGCCTCGGCCAGATCCTGAGCAACCTGCTGTCCAATGCCATCAAGTTCACGGCCAGCGGCCACGTGGCGCTGTCGGTCACCCGCCTCGGCGGCGACGACGCGCACGTACGCCTGCGCTTCGAGGTCGCGGATACAGGCACCGGCATCTCCGAGGCGCAGCAGCGCAACCTCTTCCAGGCCTTCTCCCAGGCCGACAGCTCGACGACGCGGAACTACGGCGGGACCGGCCTGGGGCTGGTGATCAGCCAGCAGCTCGTCGAGTACATGGGCGGCGATCTGCGGCTCGACTCGAGACCGGGTGCCGGGACGACCTTCCACTTCGAGCTCACCCTGCCCGTCGCCGAGGAACGCCCCGAGCCGACCAGGCCGCCCCCTGTGCCGGGCGATCGCGCCCTGGTCGTCGACGATCACGCCACCGCCCGGCGGATCTTGCGCGAGCACCTGGAGGCCTGGGGCCTTACGGTCGAGGAGGCCCAGGACGGCGAGCAGGCCATCGCCGCCGCGGTAGCCGCCGAGCAGGCGGGCCAGGCCTTCGCCCTGATCCTCATCGATTGGCAGATGCCGGGCCGGCTCGACGGCTGGGCGGTCGCCAAGGAGCTGCGCCGGATGCGCGAGGGCGCACAGTTACCGGACACACGGGGCCCGGCCATCCTGGTCAGCGCCTACGGCCGGGAGAGCCTCCCCAGCGAGACAGGCATCATCGATGGCTTCCTGCCCAAGCCGGTCACCAGCTCGACCCTCTTCGATACCATCAACAACGCCGTAGGCGGCGAGCCCCGGACGACCGAGCGCCCGCAGCAGCAGCCCCAGATTCCCCAATTCGCGGGCACCTCCCTGCTCCTCGTCGAGGACAACGGCATCAACCAGGAGGTGGGCTACCGCATGCTGGCCAAGACCGGCGCCCGGGTGGTGCTGGCCAATAACGGCGCCGAGGCCGTCGAGCAGGCGCAGAGCGAGGCGTTCGACGCCATCCTGATGGACCTGCAGATGCCGGTCATGGACGGCTACGAGGCGACCCGACGGATCCGGGCGAACCAGCCGGAGATCCCGATCCTGGCCCTGACAGCCGCGGTGATGGAGACCGACCGCACCGGGGCCCAGGATGCCGGGCTGGACGACCACATCGCCAAGCCCATCGACAGCCAGGCCCTCTACGACACCCTAGCGCGCTGGCTCCCGGAGCCAAGCACCAGGCCATCGAGCGAGGCCGGGGCGCCGGGCGAGGCCATCGCGGACGCCCCGGCCGAGCTCCCCGATACCCTGCCCGGCATCGACCAGGCGATCGGCCTCGGCCACACCGATGACGATCCCACGTTCTATCGGCGGCTGTTGATGCGATTCCGGGCGCAGCTGGCGGGGGAGCTCGGGAGCCTCCCAGAGACCCTCGAGGCGGGCGGTGACACGCATGCCTGGCGGCTAGCCCATACCCTGAAGAGTACCGCGGGCACCGTCGGCGCGAGCCGGCTCTCGGCAGCGGCAGAGCAGATCGACCACGCCTTCAAGGCGGGCGAGCCGATCACCCAGGCGCTCTGCGACGAGCTGCGTGCCGCCCTGGACGAGGTCGCAGCGGGCCTGAGCCGGCTCGAGACGCCGGAGGTAGCGGCGGCCCCCGACGTGGACGAGGCGGCAGGCCGCGCGGCCCTGGATCGGCTGGGGGCAGCGCTACGCGGCAGCGAGCTCGTCGACGATGCGGTCCTGGATACGGCCGTCGGCTACCTCCAGCGCTACACGGACACCGAGCAGGTCAGCGAGCTGCGCCAGCGTGTCGAGCAGTTCGACTACGATACGGCCGCGCACCTGCTGACGGCGCTCACCCAACAGGCGGGGCTCGAGCCATCATGAGGGACGAACTCATCGCCCACGAGGCCACGGTGCTGCTCGTCGACGACGAGCCGACGAACATCCAGGCCCTCGCCCACCTGCTCCGGGGCGACTACCACATCCAGGTAGCCACCGGCGGCGCCAAGGCGCTCGAGATCGCTACCGGCGACACCCCACCGGACCTCATCCTGCTCGACATCGTCATGCCCGAGCCCGACGGCTACGAGGTCTGCCGCCAGCTGAAGGCGGACCCGCGCACCCAGGACATCCCGGTCATCTTCGTCACCGGCCGCAACACGACCGAGGATGAGGAGCGTGGCCTGGACCTCGGTGCCGTGGACTACATCACCAAGCCCTTCACCCCGACGATCACCCGGACCCGGGTACGCAACCACATCGATCTCAAGCTCAAGACCGACGCCCTGGAGCGGCTCTCCCTGCGCGACGGCCTCACGGGGCTACCCAACCGGCGGGCCCTCGACCAGCGACTGACCGAGGAGTGGCACCGCGCCCAGCGGGACGGCACGCCCCTGTCGCTGGTCATGATGGATATCGATCACTTCAAGGCCTACAACGACGACTACGGCCACGGCGCGGGCGACGGCTGCCTGCGACGGGTGGCACGCGCGATCGCCGCCGTGCCAACCCGCAAGGCCGATCGCGTAGCCCGCTACGGCGGCGAGGAGTTCATCGCCCTCCTGCCCGGCACCGACGCGCCGGGCGCCCGGGCGGTGGCGGAACGCTTCCGGGCAACTACCGCCGAGCTCGGCCTGAGCCACGCCCGCTCCTTGACCTCCGCGACAGTTACCCTGAGCGTCGGCGTGGCGACGCGCGCACCGGCGAGCGACAGGGCGGCCGACCCCGGCTCGCTCCGCGACGCAGCAGATGCGGCGCTGTACGCGGCCAAGGAGGGTGGCCGCAACCGCGTGGTCGAGGCGGATCCGATCTGAGCCGTTTCGCTGGCAAATCGATAGAGGGCGATATGGATCGTGGACCAGGCAGCGCACCCAGCGAAAACGGCGTCAACGAGCACCTGATCTTCGAGCTGCTCGAGTCGGTGCCCGGCGTCGCTATCCAGGGCTACTACATGGACGGCTCCGTCTTCTTCTGGGACCAGGCGAGCGAGCAGCTGTACGGCTACACCCGCGACGAGGCCCTGGCGAGCAACCTGCTCGATCTCATCATCCCGCCCGAGATGCAGGATGCGGTCCGCGACCAAATGGCCCGCGCGGAGATCCCGGAGCCGAGGGTCCTGCACCTCCAGCGCAAGGACGGCCAGCGAGTCACGGTCTACTCGGCGCACACTGCCATCCCCTATGGCGGGCAGCAGCCGCGGATGCTGTGCATGGACGTGGACCTGACCGAGCGCGAGCGCGCCCAGGAGCAGATCGCACGGCTCGGCTACGCCGTGGAGCAGAGCCCCTCCCTGGTCGTGATCACCGATACCGATTTGCGCATCGAGTACGTCAACCAGCGCTTCCAGGCGGTGACCGGCTACACCCAAGAGGAGCTGGTGGGCCAGTCTCCCGGCATCATGCGCTACGACGCGCACAACATCGACCTCTACTCGGAGATCGGGCAGGAGCTGGCTGCGGGCCGGATCTGGGAGGGGCAGTTCAAGAACCGCAAGCGCAACGGTGACCCCTACTGGGAGAAGGCCCGTATCTCGCCCATCAGCAACAGCCACGGGGAGGTGACGCACTACATCAAGATGGCCGAGGACATCTCCGAGCAGAAGGCGCTCCACGAGCGCCTCGAGTTCCTGGCCTTCCACGACCCCCTCACCGGGCTCCCGAACCGGGCGCTCATCTTCAACCGCATCCAGCAGGCCGTCGCCGAGTCCGAGCGGTCCGGCAGGACGGTCGCTGTCATATTCCTCGATCTCGATGGATTCAAGGACATCAACGACTCCCTGGGCCACGAGCAGGGGGATGCCCTCCTCATCCAGCTCGCCCGCCGCCTGGAGGGGCAGCTGCGCAACAGCGATACCCTCGCCCGCTTCGGCGGCGACGAGTTCCTCCTGATGCTCAAGGACCTGGACGACACCTGGACCACGGTACCTGTCCTCGAGCGCCTACAGCGCGTCTGTGCGGAGCCGGTCCAGCTGGCGGAGAGCCGCATCGTCCCCGCGTGCAGCATCGGCGTCGCGGTAGCCCCCGACGACAGCCAGGATGCGGCGGATCTCATCCGCTGCGCCGACCTCGCCATGTACCGCTCCAAGGAGCGGGGGAAGCGCTGCTACCACTTCTATACACGCCAGCTGGACGATCAGCTGCAGGGCCAGCTGGAGCTCGAGGACGCCCTGCAAAAGGCGTTGAGCGAGGAGAGCCTCTTCCTCCACTTCCAGCCCCGCGTCGACCTGGGCACCGGCGCCGTGGAGAGCCTGGAGGCCCTCATACGCTGGCAGCACCCGAGCTGGGGGTGGCTCCCGCCGGACCAGTTCATCCCCGTAGCCGAGCAGAGCGGGCTCATCCACGAGATCGGGCGCCTGGTCCTGCGCCTGGCCTGCCGACAGATCCAGGCCTGGCGCCGGCAGGGGGATACCCCCCTGCCCATCGCCATCAACCTGTCGGCCAATGAGTTCCAGCATCCCGAGCTCTACGACCGCATCATGGAGACCCTGCGGGCATACGACGTAGAGCCCCACATGCTCGAGATCGAGATCACCGAGAGCGCGGCCATGCACTCCGTGGCGCAGACCGTGGACATCCTGCGGCGGCTGAGCGACGCCGGGCTGCGCGTCTCCATCGACGATTTCGGCACGGCCTACTCGTCGCTGAACCACCTCAAGCGGCTACCGCTGCACGCCCTCAAGATCGACCGGACCTTCATCCAGGGCCTCGGCGACGACCCGCAGGCCCACTACGAGGACGCGACCATCACCCAGGCCATCATCGCCATGAGCCGGACGTTCGGTCTGGAGGTGATCGCCGAGGGGATCGAGAGGCAGGCGCAGGCGGACTTCCTCCTCGCCCAGGGGTGCAGGCTCGGGCAAGGGTTCCTGCTAGGCCGACCCCAGCCGGGGGACCAGCTCCCGCCCGGAGCGGCTTGCGCCGCACCCTGCACGCCCACGCCCCCGCGCTAGGCAGGCCTATAGCGGGGGTACGGCCGCCTTCCTGCCGGGGCAGACTACCTCATCACCCCGTCATCGCCAGATAGGTGAACACCACCAGGGCGCCCCAGCCGGCGATCGGCACCGCGGCGGCGTAGTAGCCGACGATGGCGAAGGGCACTCCGACCAACGCCCCGGCCAGGGCGGAGAGCAGGAAGAACGCGGCTCCGGTGACCAGCATCTGGCCGACCATCCCGCCGTCCAGGGCGGCCCGCCCCTGCTCAGCGAGAGCCTGCCCGCCGGCGCCTTGCAGCTGCGGTGCAAGCTCTTGCGCCCAGACAAACCACACGCCGGCGGCAAGGCTCGCGATCAGCAGCGCAACCCATACGATCAACTTCCAAAGCGCCATCGACCATCTCTCCTCAGTTGGGTGTGCGCCGAGAGGATGCCATGCCTCGCGGCGATCATCAGCGCCGAGCTCCGGCAGGGATAAACCGCGACGCCCCCTTCGCCGTGGGCGCGACTCGACAGCGTACCGATGCTGTCGCGGATCGATCCGCTCTTCAAGATCCCCGAGCCAGCCGCTGCCGGGCCCCGTCACCGGACGCCGTAACAATCCTTTCATGCCCGCGCATGACGCCTGTCAACCGCAGCGGGCAGCCTCTCGGGTGTATCTAGCCGGGATAGGGATCGTCCAACGACGAGGAGCTGATGGACATGATCGAAATAGCTGCGACGGAAGCGGGAACGGCTCCCCAGGCGCATAGCGCCCAGCATCGGTACGGGCAGGCCTACCGCCTGGCCGATACGCGGGACCTGGATCGCCAGGCCTGGCTGACGATCCGCAGAGGCGGGCTCGGTAGCTCGGATGCCGCAGCCGCCGTGGGCCTCAGCCCGTATCGCTCTCCCCAGGACCTGTGGCTCGACAAGACGGGCCGTAACCCGGGCGGGCCGGCGGAAGAAGTCGACGGCAACGGCCCCCCGAACTGGGGGCGGCTCCTCGAGCCCTGGGTGGCGGATGCCTATGCCCGAAGGACAGGTAACCGCATCGCCCCGGTCAGCGCTATCCTCCAGCACCCGGCCCACCCCTGGATGCTCGCCGACATCGACCGCGAGGTCGTGGGCAACGCGCAGGTCCAGATCCTCGAGATCAAGACCGTGGGCTCCCACGGCGCCCGGCGCTGGCGCGGCGGCGTCCCCGAGGACGTCCGGCTCCAGGTCCAGCATCAACTCGGCGTTACCGGCCAACAGGCCGCGGATATCGCCGTATTGCTCGCCGGTCAGCGGCTCGAGATCCACCGCCTCGAGCGGGATGATGCGGCCATCGAGCGGCTCATCGCCCGCGAGGGCCGATTCTGGCATGGCGTCGAGATGGACACGCCGCCGCGGCGTACGAGGGGCCACGGCCTAGGCGAGCGCTCGGCCACCCCCGGCAGGAATGGCCGAGCATTGCCTAGCGCCGTGCGCGGCGGGCCCGCGCGCCATCGCGCGAGCTACTGAGTCGCTGGTCATGGCGGAGAGGGAGGGATTCGAACCCCCGGAGGGCGCGTGCCCTCACCCGATTTCAAGTCGGGTGCTTTCGACCACTCAGCCACCTCTCCTTGTCTTGGCGCCCGCTCCGGCAGCCCCAGTCTCCGCGGCCTCAGGCTGTTGCCTGTGCAGGTACCTCTGGACCAGCGCTTGGAGAGCCGGATGCACTGCTCAACGGGCATATGCCGCGTGTGGGCAACATCAAGATAACAAGCGCAGGCAGGGCAGGCCATGCCGAGGGCGCGGCTCGCGGCGCCGCCCCGGTACCTGCGCCGTCACCCCGGGACCGCCAGCCACCCGAACCAGGTCTGCCCGGCGGCCAGCAACAGGCCGAGCGCGGTGACGATACCGTTCAGCCAGCGTTGCCGCCGAGCCGAGGCTTGCGCCTCCCGCCGGCGGCGCTCGGCCTCCCGCTCCGCCAGGTAGTGCTGGGCCAGGCCCTGGAGGCGGTCGAGCTGGGCGTTGAGCGCCTCGCGCAGCCTTTCCAGCCCCTGGTTCTCCATGACCAGGCGGGCCATGCCGTGCGCCTCGGGGTACGCCTCCCGGACCGGGTTCGAGAAGAGGTAGCGCGCCTCGAACTGGACCTGCCGATCGTAGAGCCGGCGCACGGTCCGATAACGCTCCTCGGTGACCTGGGTGTCGTGGCTGCCCGATGGCAGGGCCTCCTGGGCCAGCCAACGCGAGGGCCCGACCAGGGCCTGGCGGCAGGCATAGGCGAGGCCGTGCAGGATCAGGAAGCGCTCGAACTGATTGGGTCGATCCCCGGCATCGCGGACCGAGAAGCGAGCCGCTGCCGAGAACACCACGAAGCCGGCAGCGGTCGCGAGGACAGCCGTCTCCCGCCCGTCCGGACGGTACCAGTGGTCCCCATCCTGCTCGCCGAGCGTCCGCGCGTGGTGCAGCAGGCGCGACGCTGCAGCGATCCCCTCCGCAGGGGGTGGCACGTCTGCGTGGATGTGCCCCGACCGGCCCAGAAGCTGGAAAGGATCATCGTCCTCCGAATTCGCAAGCACCGCGCCGCCGAGGGCGCGGCCGACTTGCCGACGGGCCTGCCTCTGCCATCCCTGCTGCCGCGCCACCCCGTACAGGCCATCAGCGTCGGTCTCCAGCCACCCGGCGGCCGGTAGGAACACCGCCAGGGTGGTGGCGAGCTGATCCTCGTGGCGATCAAAGTAGCGCAGGACCAGCACGCGTCCGCCTACAGCGGCGCCCTGACCGTCGCTTTCGTCCGCGATCGACGGGATGTCGGCGCACCAGACCTGGATGGCCTGGCGCAGCGGGCCGAGCAGGAAATCCGTGCGTAACTCCTGCCACCGGTAGGCTGCGGACAGCTCGGCCGTCCCCCGCCAGCTTGCGTGGGAGACCCCGTAGATCAAGGCCAGTTGCTGCAGGTCATCCATCTCGAGCCGCCTTGCGTGGTCGAGGCGCTACGCGGCCCCGTCCCGGGCAGCCTCGCCGCCATGGCGGGCAGCGGCACGAACCGCCTCCTGGACCAGACGTGGACCGCGGTAGACCAGGCCGGTGTACAGCTGCACCAGGTCCGCACCGAGCGCCAGCCGGCGCGCCACGTCCTCGCCGCTGTGGATCCCGCCGGCGGCGATCACGGCCATCTCCCCGCCGCAGCGCTGCGCCACCTGCGCCAGCACCTGCTCGGCCCGCTCGCGCAGCGGCGCGCCGCTGAGGCCGCCGGGCTCATCGGCGTGCTGCGCGCCGGCCACCTCCGCCCGCCCCAGGGTGGTATTGGTAGCGATGATACCGTCGACCCCCGCCGCCAGCAGGATCTCCAGGGTGGCATCGAGCTCATCCGGCTCCCAGTCCGGGGCGATCTTCACCACCAAAGGCATCCGCTTGCCGTGGGCCTCGGCCAGCCGCTGGCGCTCTTCGTTGAGCCGCTGGAGCAGGCTGCGCAGGGCCTCCTCATGCTGGAGATCGCGCAATCCCGGCGTATTCGGCGACGAGAGGTTGACGGCGACGTAATCGGCGACCGGATAGACCGCGCCCAGGGCCTGGGCGTAGTCCGCCTCGGCCTGCTCGGCCGGGGTGTCGCGGTTCTTGCCGATGTTGACCCCGATCACGCCCGGGTGGGCGGCCCCGGCGGCCCGCTGGGCCAGGGCCTCGGCGCCCTGGTTGTTGAAGCCCATGCGGTTGATCAGCGCCTCGTGCGCCGGCAGCCGGAAGACCCGCGGCTGCGGATTCCCCGGCTGCGGCCGCGGCGTCACCGTGCCCAGCTCCAGGAAGCCGAAGCCGAGGGCGGCGAGCACGTCGGGGTACTCGCCGTCCTTGTCATACCCGGCCGCGAGGCCGACCGGGTTGGGGAAGTCGAGACCCATGACCCGTCGCGGTACCGCCGGCAGGCCTTGCACCCCGGGCATGCGCCCGAGGCGCAGCCCCCACCGGGCGAGCCGAAGGCTCACGCGGTGGGCCTGCTCGGGCTCCAGGCGAAACAGCAGGGCGCGGATGGCTCGATACATGGCGCTCCTTACAGCGGCTTGAGGAGAATCGACCGATTCGAGCGGGTTATCTTACACTGCGGCTATCGCCCTGTCTGGGTGCCGACCGCGGTGGAGTAACGACCCATGCCCTGTCGCTCCCGCTGGCCCGTGCTCGTCGCGCTGCTGCTGGCCGCCCCTGCCAGCGCCGCGGCCGGATCCTTTGAGCAGTGCGTCACCGGGCTGCGCACCGAGCTTGAGGCCAAGGGGCGGGACCCCGAGCTCGTTGACGAGACCCTCGGCGAGGTGGAGCGGCTCGAGCGCGTCGTCGATCGCGACCGCGAGCAGCCGGAGCTCGTGCAGACGTTCTGGGCGTACCTCGACGCCCGTGTCACCGACGGGCGTATCGCCCGCGGCCGCGCCATGATGGAGGAGCACGGACGGCTGCTCTGGCAGCTCTACGACACGTACGGGGTCAGCCCCCGCTACCTCCTGGCCCTGTGGGGGATGGAGACCCACTACGGGCGCTATTTCGGCGAGACCCCCGTCATCGACGCCATGGCCACCCTGGCCTGCGACGGCCGGCGCGAGGCCTTCTTCCGCCAGGAGCTCAACGCCACGCTGGCGCTGCTGGAGAGCGGCCGCCTCGAGCACGATGAGCTGCGCGGCTCCTGGGCGGGCGCTATCGGGCACACGCAGTTCATGCCCAGTACGTTGCGCGAGCACGCGGTGGACTACGACGGCTCCGGCAGCATCGACCTGCGCACCAGCGTGCCCGACGCCCTCGCCTCGGCGGCCAACTACCTGGATGCGATGGGCTGGGACCCGGCGTTCCGCTGGGGCCGGGAGGTGCGGCTCACCGAGGCCTTCCAGTTCAAGCACCTGGGCCTCGACGAGCCGCAATCCCTGGCGAGCTGGCAGCGGCAGGGCATCCGCCGCGCCGACGGCAGCGACCTCCCGGCGGCCGACCTGGAGGCAGCGCTGCTCCTCCCCATGGGCCGCCACGGCCCCGCCTTCCTGGTCTACGACAATTTCCGCAGGCTCCTACGCTGGAACCACTCGATCTCCTACGCCCTCGCCGTCGGGGTCCTCGCCGACCGGATCGACGGCCAGCCGCCCCTGCGCGCGGAGCCGCCCGAGGAGCCCCCACCGCGCCGGACAGCCCTCAAGGCGGGCCAGGAGGCCCTGGCGGCCCTGGGCTACGACCCCGGCCCCGTCGATGGCCTACTAGGGCCGGCCACGCGGGCCGCCGTCCGCGCCTACCAGCAGAACCGCAACCTGCCGGCGGACGGCTACCCCGATCGGGCGCTGCTGGAGCGGCTGCGCGAGGAGGCGGGCTAGCGGCCGCGGCGAGATCACCCCTCGCCGGCCTCGGGATCATCTGCCTCGACCAGGGCCCGCAGATAGGCGGTGATAGCCGACGACTCGTAGAGCCACCGCCCCGCTCCGCCGTCGGCGATGTAGAGGCACGGGACCATGCGCTTGCCGCCCTGCTCGGCCAGCTCCCGGGCCGCCTGGGCATCCTGGCCGATATCCCGGCGCTCCAGGTCGATCCCGAGACTGCGGAGGGTCGCATTCACCCGCATGCAGAAGGGACACCAAGGCTTCTCGTAGAGGACCAGCCCCGCCAGGGCGCGGTCGAGGGGGCCCTGTCCGTCCGGATCTGCGCCGTCCGGCACCGTCTCGCTCTCGTTACCCATCACGGCCCTCCTGAAGCCGATGCCCATCTATGCGTATCTCGTCATCAAAACGCAAAACTGCGGGGGAGGCAACTCTGCTATGGTTGGAGGGCTATGGATAGACAGATCAATCTCAAGCAGCCCGAGTACTACAACAATCGCCTCCTCAGCCTCCTGGCATTCAACCGGCGTGTGCTGGAGCAGGCCAAGGACGCGGACACCCCCCTGCTCGAGCGGCTCAAGTTCCTCTGCATCCTCAGCACCAACATGGACGAGTTCTTCGAGATCCGCCTCGCCGGCACCAAGCAGCGGGTGGAGCTCGGCTCGGTGCAGACCGAGCCCGACGGCCGGAGTCCCCAGGAGGTGCTGCGGGTGAACAGCACCGCGGCCCACGAGATCGTCCACGAGCAGTACCGGGTGCTCAACGAGGAGATCATCCCCGCGCTCGAGGCGGAGTCCATCCGCTTCCTCCGGCGCCAGGAGTGGACGGAGGCGCAGCGCAACTGGCTGCGCGACTACTTCGAGACGGAGCTGCTGCCGATCCTCAGCCCGCTGGGGCTGGATCCGGCGCACCCGTTCCCCAAGGTCCTCAACAAGAGCCTCAACTTCATCGTCTCGCTCGAGGGCAAGGACGCCTTCGGCCGCAACTCCGGCTACGCCGTCGTCCAGGCCCCGCGCGCGCTCCCCCGTATCATCCCGATGCCGGCCGGGGAACTCGAGGAGGGCGCGCCCTACAACTTCGTCTTCCTCTCCTCGATCATCCACGCCTTTGTCGAGGACCTCTTCCCGGGCATGACGGTGCACGGCTGCTACCAGTTCCGGGTGACCCGCAACGGCGATCTGTTCGTCGACGAGGAGGAGGTCGACGATCTCATGCGGGCCCTCGAGGGCGAGCTGCCTCAGCGGCGCTACGGGCAGGCCGTCCGCCTGGAGGTAGCTGCCAACTGCCCGGACGCCATGGCCGATTTCCTCCTCGAGGAGTTCGAGCTCGGCCGCGAGGACCTCTACCAGGTGGATGGGCCGGTCAACCTCAACCGCCTGATGGCCGTCTACGACCTGGTCGACCGCTCGGACCTCAAGTACCCCTCCTTCACGCCGGGGCTGCCGCCGGCGCTGACCACCGGCACGGACCTGTTCAAGGCCATCCGGGAGCGGGACATCCTCCTCCACCACCCCTTCCAGTCCTTCCTGCCGGTGATCGACTTCGTCCGGCAGGCCGCGCAGGACCCCAACGTCCTCGCCATCAAGCAGACCCTCTACCGCACCGATCCGGACTCGGCGATCGTCGAGCACCTGGTCGAGGCCGCCCGCGCCGGCAAGGAGGTGACGGTGGTGGTGGAGCTGCGCGCGCGCTTCGACGAGCAGGACAACATCCGCCTCGCCAACCAGCTCCAGGAGGCGGGGGCCCACGTCGTCTACGGCGTGGTCGGCTACAAGACGCACACCAAGATGATCCTCGTCGTCCGCCGCGAGGCCGGCCGGCTACGCAACTACGTCCACCTGGGCACCGGCAACTACCACTCGCGCACGGCGCGGCTGTACACCGACTACGGCCTGCTCACCGCCGACCGGCGCATCAGCGAGGACGTGCGCAACATCTTCCTGCAGCTGACCAGCCTCGGCCAGTTCAAGGACCTGCACCGGCTGCTGCAGGCCCCCTTCACCCTCCACGAGGCGGTCCTCGAGCGCATCGAGCGCGAGGCGGAGCACGCCGGGGCCGGCCGCGGCGGCCGGATCATCGCCAAGGTCAACTCCCTGACCGAGCCGCGCACCATCCAGGCCCTCTACCGGGCCTCCATGGCCGGCGTGGAGATCGACCTCATCGTCCGCGGCATGTGTGTCCTGCGTCCCGGCCTGGCCGGTGTCTCCGAGAACATCCGGGTGCGCTCGGTCATCGGCCGGTTCCTCGAGCACACCCGCGTCTTCTACTTCGGCAACGCCGGCTCACCGGAGATCTGCTGCGCTAGCGCCGACTGGATGGACCGCAACTTCTTCCGGCGGGTCGAGACCGCCTTCCCGGTCAACAATCCGGAGGCGCGGAGGCGGATCCTCAAGGACCTGGAGTACTACCTGATGGATACGCGCCAGGCCTGGCTGCTGCAGCCTGACGGCAGCTACGTCCGGGCCGCGCCGCAGGACGACGCCCCCGCCTTCAGCGCCCAGCAGGCGCTGCTGGAACGCCTGGCGGAAGACACCTAGCCGCCTCTGGCGAGGCGATACCGCACGCGCCCCCGGGGCCGGCGCTCAGCCGGCCCCGGGGGCGAGCTCCAGGTGGACCTTGGCACGCTCCAGGTAGCTCTGCTCCTGGCGCAGGTCGGCGTGGAGCAGCGGGCTCGCCTCCAGGCACCCCGCGGGGAAGCGCAGCCGCACCCCCCCATCCAGCGGCTCCAGGGCCGGCTCGACAACGGCCTTGTCGTCCCGGCTGCGGTGGAGGAGCACGGCCAGCCGCAGCACCACGGCGAGCCGTTTGCCCGTCTCCCGCCAGCGCTTCGGCAGCGCCTTGATCTGGCCGCGGGCGAGCTTGCGGCGGTGGACGCGTACCAGGAACGCCAGCAGCTGCTGCTCGTGCCGGGAGAAGCCGGCCAGGTCGGCGTTGCGCAGGATGTAGGCGCCGTG
>CAJXLI010000011.1 GCA_913055575.1 uncultured Ectothiorhodospiraceae bacterium | reverse complement strand
GGATTGCCCATCCCGAAGTCGACGATGTCCTCGCCGCGCTTGCGGGCAGCCGCCTTGAGATCGTTGACGATGTTGAATACGTACGGGGGCAGCCGCTTGATCCGAGGGAAGTCGGCTTTCGGTAGGTCGGCGTCCACGGGCGAACCTCGAGGTATTCAGTCTGGGAACCGGGGGCAATGAAGCCTGCGAACGTACTCACCAGCAGACTAGCTGTCAAATTGGAGGGGAGTCGCCATGAAGCTCGCCCGTGACCAGGGTGCGGCCGCCTACCGGATCCGCGCCTACGAGCCAGGCTGGATCCAGGTCAATCAGCAGACCTACGAGCACAGCGTGCTGCTGACGCCGGGCCAGCTGAGCACCGGCATCAGCGCGCAGACCTTCGCGGAGCTCGGCGACGAGGACCTGCAGGCGGCGGCCGACCTCGACCCGGAGATCCTGCTGCTAGGTACGGGCGAGCGGCAGGCCTTCCCCGACCGGGCGCTGATGCGCGGGCTGATCGGCTCCGGTATCGGCCTTGAGGCCATGGACACCGCGGCGGCCTGCCGGACCTTCAACATGCTCGTAGGCGATGACCGCCACGTCTGCGCCCTGCTCCTGCTGCGCTAGCCGCGATCGCCGCGGCGCTTGGCGCGCTGCCAGGCCGCCTCCAGGGCCTCGAGGGGCTGCTCGCGCAGGGACTGGCCACGCTCGCCGAGGTCCACCTCGACGCCGCGGAACCGGGTCTCGAAGCGGTAGCCCGCGCGGCGCAGCGCTGTCTCCGGGTCCACGTCCAAGTGCCGGGCGAGGTTGACCACGGCGAAGAGCAGATCGCCCACCTCCGCCTCGAGGCGTTGCGGCTCGCCGCCGACCTCGGCCTCCACCTCGTCGAGCTCCTCGCGGACCTTGTCGACGGCGCCACGGTGATCCGGCCAGTCGAAGCCGACGCGCGCCGCCCGGCGCTGCAGCTTCGCAGCCCGGATCAGCGCCGGTAGCGCGGTCGCTACGCCGTCCATCGCGCTACCGGCCTCGCCCTTCTCGTAACGCTCCTGCTCCTTGATCGCCTCCCAGTCGTGGGACCCGTCCTCGGCGTCGCCCTCCGCGGTGCTGCCGAACACGTGCGGGTGGCGGCGCACCAGCTTGCCCTCGAGCGTCTCGGCCACCCCCTGGAAGCCGAAATGCCCGGCCTCCGCCGCCATCTGGGCGTGGAAGATGACCTGCAGGAGCAGATCGCCAAGCTCGTCCCGGAGCCCGTCCATATCGCCGCGCTCGATGGCGTCGGCGACCTCGTAGCCCTCCTCGACGGTGTGCGGCGCGATGGACTGGAAGTCCTGCGCCACGTCCCAGGGGCAGCCCCGCTCCGGATCGCGCAGCCGGGCCATGATCTGCAGTAAGCGGTCGACAGCTTCCAAGGATCGACCTCCTGTTCGCCCATCCGCTCAGATTTGACAGGGTTAAAAGGGGCAACTTAGTTTAGATCCGCTACCCGGCCAACGGCAGATCCGAGATGGAGAAGACCAACCCCGTTTTGACCCGAGGGACCGATCCGGCCACCGAGCGCGGCGAGCGCACCCGCCGCAAGCTGCTCAGCGCTGCCGAGGGGGAGTTCGGCGAGAAGGGCTTCCACAACGCCTCCATCAGCAGCATCACCCAGCGTGCCGGGGTCGCCCAGGGGACCTTCTACCTCTACTACCGCTCCAAGGAGGAGATCTTCCGTGCCCTGGTCGAGCACATGAACCGTACCATGCGCCGCTACCTCAGCGAGGCCATCGAGGCGGCGCGGAACCGTGCCGAGGCCGAGCGCATCGGGCTGGAGGCCTTCCTGCGCTTCTGCCGCGAGCACCAGGACCTCTACCGGATCGTCATGGAGTCGCAGTTCGTCGACCCGGAGGCCCACCGCTGGTACTTCCAGACCCTGGCCAACGGCTACGCCGAGCGGCTCCGGGCCGCCCAGGCCCGCGACGAGGTCCGTCCGGGGGATCCCTACACCCAGGCGCTGGCGCTCATCGGGGTGGCCTTCTTCATGGGGCAGCGCAACCTCATCTGGGAGAACGCCTTGCCGGATGAGGAGTCGGTCGCCACCGCCACCGCGCTCATCCAGAACGGCCTCGTCCCGGACGACGACACCAGCGTCTAGCCCCGGCGGGGCCGCCCGTCAGCCCGGGCACGAGCCATCCGCTCGCCGCCGCTGCCCCTCAGCGGCGTCACTCCTTCAGCAGGGCCATGCCCCGCTCCACCGCCGGCCGCTCGGCGACCTCGTCGGACCAGCGCAGGACGTTGGGGAAGTCGCCCATGCGCTGGCCGAGGCGCTCCGCTACCTGGACCCAGGGGAAGGTGGCTATGTCGGCGATGGTGTAGGCCTCGCCGCCGAGGTAGGTGGCCGCCTCGAGGCGCTGATCGAGCACGCCGAGCAGGCGCGCGGTCTCGTTGGTGTAGCGCTCGATGCCGTACTCGACCCGCTCCGGGGCCTGGTTGCGGAAGTGCCCGGCCTGGCCGAACATCGGCCCGATGCCGCCCACCTGGAGCATCAGCCACTCGAGCACCCGCATCCGCGCCGCGGTCCCGGCGGGGAGGAACTGCCCGGTCTTCTCCGCCAGGTAGATAAGGATGGCGCCGGACTCGAACAGCGGGAACGCCTCCCCCTCCGGCCCGTCGGTATCGACGATGGCCGGGATGCGGCAATTGGGGCAGATGCGCTGGAACTGCTCGGAGAACTGCTCCCCCTGGCCGATGTTCACCGGATGGGCCTGGTAGGCGAGCCCCATCTCCTCAAGGGCGATATGCACCTTCTGCCCGTTCGGGGTGGGCCAGCTATAGAGCTCGATCATGGCGCCTCCTTGGATGGATGCACGGGCGTGGGCCTGCGCAGCGGCCTGGCATCCTAGGATACGAATGTTTTCCGGGTCGATGGCCAATTCCGCTACAATGGCGCCATGGATACACAGACCCGACCCCTAGCAGCCGAGCCGGCGCCGCGGCGCCGGAGCCGAGCGGTCCGCGTCGGGGGGCTCCGCATCGGCGGCGACGCCCCGGTCGTGGTGCAGTCGATGACCGACACCGACACCGCCGACGAGGTAGCCACCGCCGCCCAGGCGGCCGACCTCGCCCGCGCCGGATCGGAGCTCGTCCGTGTGACCGTGAACAACGAGGCGGCCGCCGCCGCGGTCCCGCGCATCCGGGAGCGCCTCGAGCAGATGGGCCTCGACGTCCCCCTCGTCGGCGACTTCCACTTCAACGGCCACAAGCTCCTGCGCCGCTACCCGGCGTGCGCCGAGGCCATCGCCAAGATGCGCATCAACCCCGGCAACGTCGGCAAGGGCAGCCGCCGGGATCCGCAGTTCGCCGAGATGGTCGAGATCGCCAAGGAGTACGGCCTGCCGGTGCGCATCGGCGTGAACTGGGGCAGCCTCGACGATAGCGTCCTCAGCCGGCTGATGGACGCCAACGCCGAGCGCGACGAGCCGTGGCCGCCGGAGGCGGTCATGCGCGACGCCGTGGTCGCCTCGGCGGTGGAGAGCGCCCAGCGCGCCGAGGCCCTCGGCCTGCCCGGCGACCGGATCATCCTCTCCTGCAAGATGAGCGGGGTCCAGGACCTGGTAGCCGTCTACCGCGACCTGGCCCGGCGCTGCGACTACCCCCTCCACCTGGGCCTGACCGAGGCCGGCATGGGCGTCCCCGGCATGGTCTCCTCCACGGCGGCGCTGGCCATCCTGCTCCAGGAGGGGATCGGCGATACCATCCGCGTCTCCCTGACCCCGGAGCCCGGCAGCGCACGTACCCGCGAGGTCGAGGTAGCGCAGCAGGTGCTGCAGGGCATGGGCCTGCGCGACTTCACCCCGCGGGTAACGGCCTGCCCCGGCTGCGGGCGCACCTCCAGCGACTTCTTCCAGCGCCTCGCCGAGCACATCCGCGGCCATATCGATACCCGCATGCCCGAGTGGCGCCAGCGCTACCCGGGGGTCGAGGGCATGCGGATCGCCGTCATGGGCTGCGTGGTCAACGGCCCCGGCGAGAGCCGCCACGCGGACATCGGCATCAGCCTCCCCGGCGCCGGGGAGCAGCCAGCGGCGCCGGTATTCATCGACGGCGAGCGCTCGGTCACCCTCAAGGGCGACAACATCGCCGAGGAGTTCGAGCGCATCGTCGACGACTACGTCGAGCGCCGCTTCGGCTAGCCGCCCCGCCCGCTGACCCGGTGCGCCGGATCAGCGGGCGCGCCGGGCGCGGGCGACCTGGGTCGGCTCCGGGCCGCGGTCGGTGAGTACGCCGCAGACCTCGCAGCGCCACGGGCCGCTCTGGTATTGCCGGGCCAGCCACTCGCGCGCCGCCGGCCGGTCTACCAGGTCGGCCACCGTGATCGACTCCATGAAGTCGGCGATGTCCGCCATCAGGCGGTTCCACACGGCGCCCTCGAGCGCGCTGCGGTAGTTCGTCCCGACCTCGCGGCGCTCCACGGCGGCGAGGATCTCGCCGACACTCACCTCCCCCGCCGGACGCGCCATCCGGTAGCCGCCGCCCGGGCCCGGGAGGCCCTCGATGATCCCGTAGGGGCGCAGGTCCGCGAAGATCTGATCGACGTAGGAGGTGGAGATGTTCTGGCAGACCGAGATCTCGGCGAGCGGCACCGGCCCGATCTCATCGTGCAGGGCGATGTGGAGGACCGCCCCTACCGCGTAGCGGCCGCGGGCGGTGACTTGTACGAGGGTATGCGGATCGGCGCTGGCGTACATGGCTCACCCCTTGCGGTGTCGGCCCTCAGGATTTTGGACCATTCTAGTCCCTTTTTCGGTTTGTGCCAATTTGTCGCAACCCGATCCGGCGCCGCTACGAACCCTGGAAGGGCGGCACGTGGCAGGCGTGCTCGACCGGGCCGGCGCCGCTGCCCAGCCCGCGGGCGTGGCGCAGGGCCTCGAGCAGATAGGCCCGGCCGCGGACGACGGCCGCCCGGCTATCCTGCCCCTGGGCCCTGCCGGCGGCGATGGCGCTGGCGAGGGTGCAGCCGGTGCCGTGACGGGAGGTGGTCTCGATCCGCGGGGTCCGGAAGCACTCGACGCCCTCGGCGGTGGCGAGGCAGTCGACCACCTCGGCCCCCTCGGCGTGCCCCCCCTTGAGCAGCACCGCGTCCGGGCCGAGCTCGCGCAGCGCCGCCGCGGCCTCCGCCATGGCCTCGGCGCCAGCGATCTCGCGGCCGAGCAGCACCTCGGCCTCGGGCAGGTTCGGGGTCAGCAGCGCGGCCCGGGGCAGCAGGACCCGGCTCAGGCCGGCGACGGCCGGCTCGGCGAGGAGCCGGTCGCCGCTCTGGGCCACCATGACCGGGTCGACGACCAGGGGCACGCCGGGCGCCCGGGTTTCGAGCTCCTCGGCGACCGCCTCGATAACGGCCGTATCGTGGAGCATGCCGGTCTTGATGCAGTCGGCGCCGATATCGTCGAGCACCGAGGCCATCTGCGCCCGGATGAACGCCGGCGGCACGGTGTGCAAGTCCTGCACCCCGCGCGTGTTCTGCGCCGTGAGGGCCGTGATGGCGGTGGCGCCGTAGCCGCCGAGGGCCATCACCGCCTTGAGATCGGCCTGGATGCCGGCGCCGCCGCCCGAGTCCGAGCCGGCGACGATGAACACGCGGGCGTTACCGAAACGGTCGGTCATGCCTGATCCTTTATACAGAGCTGGCGGACGATAGGCCTTCAAGCTGGTCGCGGAGGCGGTAGCGATCCACCTTCCCAGCGCCGGTCAGCGGCAGGGCCTCGACGAAGTGGATCCGCTGGGGGACCTTGTAGCGGGCCAGTCCCTGGGCGGCCAGCTGGCGAAGCTGCGCGGCATCGACGTCGGCCCCGGCGCGGGCCACCACGGCCGCCGCGGGCACGGCCCCCCAGCGGCCATCGGCGACGCCCGCCACGGCGGCCTGGTGGACCCCGGGATGGCGCAGCAGCGCCTGCTCCACCTCCTCCGGGGCGACGTTCTCGCCGCCGCTGATGAACATGTTGTCGGTCCGGCCGACGATGCGGACGCAGCCCTCGCTGTCCTCGTGGGCCAGATCGCCGCTGTAGAGCCAACCGCCGGGCAGCAGGGTCCGCTCGGTGCGCTCCGGCTCGTCGAGGTAGCCGTCGAAGGTGTGGGGGCTGCGCATCAGCAGCACGCCGACCTCCCCGGGCGCCACCGGCTCCAGGCTCTCGGGGTGGACGATGCGGTGATCGGTGTGGAACATCGCGGTACCCACCGAGTCGTGGCGCTCGCGCAGCGCCTCGATGCCCTGGCCGTCGCCGACGTAGAGGAAGTCCGAGGGCCCCGCCTCGGTGAGGCCGTAGGATTGGCTGACCGGGATGTCGCGCGCCCAGAAGGGCTGCATCGCCGCCGCCGAGCACGGCGCGCCGGCGGTGGTCACGCTCGTCAGGGCGCTCAGGTCCGTGCCGGCGAACTGCGGATGCTCCGCCATGGCCTGGAGCATCGCCTCCACGGCACCCAGGTGGGTGATCCCCTCGGACTCGATCAGGGCCAGCGCCCGGCCGGGATCGAAGCTGCGGAGCAGCACGGTGCGGCCGCCGGCGTAGTAGACCGGGGTCAGGGTGTTCCAGCCGCCGATGTGGAACAGGGGGAAGGTCAGCAGCTCCTGCTGCGGCCCCAGCGCGCCGCCGCTGCTGACCAGGATGTCCACCGCGTTCCAGACCATCTGCCGGTGGGAGACCACGCAGATCTTCGGGGTCGCCGTGGTGCCGCCGGTGTGGACGTAGAGGAACGGGTCCGCGAGCGCCAGGGGGCGGTTGTACGTGCCGCCGGGATCAGCCCCGGCATCTACCGCCTCGTGGTAGGCGCCGCGGCCGTCGGCGAGCTCGACGCGCTCCGCGCCTGCCGGGAGCGTGAGGGCATCGGCGAGCCCGGCGAAGGCCTCATCGTAGAGCAGCGCCCGCGGGGCGATGCGCTGGATCAGGCCGTCGATCTCGGGACTCGCCAGGCGGTAGGAGAGCGGCGCCAGCACGGCCCCGATCTTGCCGCAGGCGAGGTAGAGGTCCACGGCCTCCAGGCGGTTGCGCGCGAGCAGGCACACGGGCTGGCCTGGCCCGATACCGAGGCCCTCGGCGAGGAAGGCGGCAGCCCGCTCGGCGCGCCGGTCCATCTCCTCGAAGGTGCACCGGCGGCCGCTGTCCGGCTCGTAGAGGGCCGGCCGCCCCGGCGTCAAGGCCGCTCGCCGCCCCGCCCAGTTGCCTACCCACGCCATGGGCAGGTGGTCGTAGCTCGGTGCCGCTGCCATGCAGCTCCTCCGCGTAGCAGCCGCCACAGGCCGCTCAGCTGTGCCGCTGCTTCCAGAGGCGGCGCAGCCCCAGCGCCGACATCCAGCTCGGGTTGATGGCCTCGTGGCGCGGCCAGTCACCCGGGTCCAGCCCCTGCTCCGCGGCCCATTCCTGCAGCCAGGCGGCATAGCGGGCCTGCAGGTCGGGCACGTCCTCGCTCTGCGGCACGCCCTCCTCGGCCCACTGCTCTACCGCCTGCAGCCCTCGGCGCAGGGCCGCCAGGTGCTCGGGCGGATCGAGGAAGAGCCCGAAGTGGGTGGGTGCCAGGTACTCGGGCTCGTACGCCTCGATGTGCTCCAGGCTGCGCCGCCAGCGGTCCGGCGAGAGCTCCGGCGGCGGCATGGGCGGGATTACCACCCCCGAGTGCTGCATCCGTACGCCGCCGACATCGCCGGTAAAGCAGATATCGTCGAGGACGTAGGCGAGGTGGTGCTCGGCGTGGCCCGGGGTATCCAGGGCGACCACCGCCACGCCGCCGGCGGCGATCTCGTCGCCGTCGTCCAGCGCCGTGACCTGCGCCTCGGGGACGGGGTAGAAATCCCCCCAGAGCGCCTCCATGGCGTCGCCGTAGATCCGGGCCGCGCTCTGGAGCAGCTTCTCCGGCTCCACGAGGTGGGGCGCGCCGTTGGGGTGGACGTAGACGTGGGCCCCGTGGCTGGCCAGCCAGCCGGCGGCGCCGGCGTGGTCCAGGTGGATGTGGGTGAGCAGCACGTGGGTGACATCCCCCGGGCTCAGCCCGCGGCGGCTGAGCTCCAGCTCCAGGCCGCCGATGGTGCTGCCCGGCCCGCTCTCCACGACCATCACGCCGTTCTGGTGACGGATCAGGTAGCTGGCGATGAGCCCCGGCTTGCCCTGGAAGTGGAGGTCCATGACCTCCACCGGGACACCGGTGCGCGAGCGAATACTGTCCACGGCCGACCTCCTTTGCTTGAATGGTACGAGCGCCGCTGGAAATACGCTACCATTACCGCCTGGAGACTGCCGACTGAGGGAGCTGTGCCGCTACTCGAGCTACGCAACGTCCACCTCGCCCTGGGCCACCACCCGCCACTGCTGGAGGATCTCAACCTCACCCTCGACTACGGCGAGCGCGTCTGCCTGGTCGGCCGCAACGGCGCGGGCAAGTCCACCCTGATGCGCATCCTCACCGGCGCCGAGGAGCCGGACGACGGCCAGGTCGTCTGCGACCCTGGCGTCCGGGTGGCGCAGCTCGCCCAGCAGCTGCCCGAGGACACCAGCGGTACCGTCTATCAGCACGTCGCCGCCGGGCTCGGCGAGCTCGGCGGGATGGTGGAGCGCTACCACCGCCTCGCCGAGGCGGTGGCCGCCGGCGACACGGCCCAGCTGGGCGAGATGCAGGCCTGCCAGGACGCCCTGGACACCCACGGCGGCTGGGACCTCAAGCAGCGGGTGGAGGCGGTGCTCAGCCGCCTGCAGCTCGACCCGGATGCCCCCATGGCCGCGCTCTCCGGGGGCGTGCAGCGGCGCGTCCTGCTCGGCCGGGCCCTGGTCACGGACCCGGATCTACTCCTGCTCGACGAGCCGACCAACCACCTGGACATCGACGCCATCACCTGGCTGGAGGGGTTCCTGAAGGACTGGTCCGGGGCGCTGCTGTTCGTCACCCACGACCGCGCCTTCCTGCAGAGCCTGGCCACGCGCATCGTGGAGATCGACCGCGGCGCGCTGATCAGCTACCCCGGCGACTACCAGAGCTACCTGCGCCGCCGCGAAGAGCGCCTCCACGCCGAGGAGCGCCAGCGCGCCGAGTTCGACAAGCGCCTGGCGCAGGAGGAGGCCTGGATCCGCCAGGGGATCAAGGCGCGCCGCACCCGCAATCAGGGGCGCGTCCGCCAGCTCCAGCGCATGCGCGCCGAGCGCGCCGAGCGCCGCGAGCGCCAGGGCCAGGCGCGGTTCAGCGTCCAGGAGGCGGAGCGCTCGGGCAAGATCGTCGCCGAGGCCGAGGGCGCAGCCTTCGCCTACGACGGCGAGACCGTCATCCGGCAGCTGAGCACCTCCATCCTGCGCGGCGACAAGGTCGGCGTCATCGGCCCCAACGGCTGCGGCAAGACCACGCTCATCCGGCTGCTCCTCGGCCACCTCGAGCCCACCGCCGGCGAGATCAGCCGCGGCACCCGGCTCGAGATCGCCTACTTCGACCAGCAGCGCGCCGCGCTCGACGAGGACGCCAGCGTCCAGGACAACGTCGGCGGCGGCCGTGAGCACCTCGACATCGGCGGCCGCTCCCGGCACGTGCTCAGCTACCTGCAGGACTTCCTCTTCCCGCCCCAGCGGGCCCGCCAGCCGGTGCGCGCCCTGTCCGGCGGCGAGCGCAACCGGCTGCTGCTAGCGCGGCTGTTCAGCCAGCCGGCCAACCTGCTCGTGCTCGACGAGCCCACCAACGACCTCGACACCGAGACCCTGGAGCTGCTCGAGGAGCGGCTGCTGGCGTTCAACGGCACGGTGCTGGTGGTCAGCCACGACCGCGCCTTCCTCGACGCCGTAGTCACCCAGAGCCTGGCCTACGAGGGCGACGGGGTCTTCCGCGAGTACCCGGGCGGCTACAGCGACTGGGTCCAGCAGCGCCCGGCCAGCGCGGGCGACAATCACGACAGCTCCGGACGGAGCAGCGGCCGCAGTGGCGAGACGACGCCCCAGCACCAGGACTCGGGCAGCAGCACCGGGGGGAGCGACTCCAGCAGCGGTATGCCGTCGAAGCGGCTCACGCGCCGGGAGGAGGCGGAGCTGGCCGCCCTGCCCGGGCAGATCGAGGCCCTGGAAGCGGAGCAGGCCGGGCTCCACGAGCAGCTCGCCGATCCGTCCCTGTACCAGCGGGACGGCGGGCAGGCCGGCGAGCTCCAGCAGCAGCTCGCCGATCTGGAGGCGCGCCTGGAGCAGGCCTACGAGCGCTGGCAGGAGCTAGAGGGCCGCAGCCAGGGCACCTAGCCCCGGGCCTCGTCCAGGATGGCGCGCCGGCGGGCCCCGTCGAGGGGCACGGGGTTGCGGCGATCGGAGGCCTTATCGAGCACGGCCCGGATGTGGCGCTCCTCGACTCCGGCCTGGGCCAGACCGGGCAGCCCCGCCGCGTCGCGGGCGAGCTGCCGCCAGCCTTCCAGCGCCTCGACCAGCGCGTCCGCGCCCGCCGCGTCGTCCGCACCGGCGCCCGCTACGGCAGGCTCGTCCAGCACCGACGCGGCACGGGCCATGCGTCCCTCCACGAAGGCCCGCCGCTCGCCGCCCGCAGCGCGAGCCGCCGCGAGGGTATGGCGCATGGCGCCGGGCAGGCAGTTGGCGCATGCGACACCGTGGCCAACCGGCGCCACCGCGCCGAGGGGCCCGATGAGCCCGTGCACCACGCCGAGGCCGGTATACGTCAAGGCCACCCCGGAGAGCATGGCCGCCAGGGCCATATCGTGGCGCTGCGCCTCGAGGTCCTCGTCGCCGTGGCGGCACAGCAGCGCCGGCAGGGCGCTGCCGGCGAGCCCCAGGCCGTACGCCAGCCAGCGATCGAGTAGCGGTGACGAGGTAGGCGCGAGGTAGCTCTCGAGCAGCTGGGAGTAGGCATCCAGGCCGGCGCTGGCGACCACGCTGGGCGGCAGGGAAACGGACAGCCGGGCGTCGAGGATCACGCGGTCGGCGACGTAGCGAGGATGGCGCAGGGACTTCTTGTAGCCGCCCTCCAGGGCAGGCCGGCCGAGCACAGCGTTGTGCGTGACCTCGCTGCCCGTGCCCATGGTGGTCGGCACCGCGATCCAGGGCAGCCGCTCGCCGCTCGGGGCACGGTCGCCGATCCCCTCCGTATAGGCCCGTACCGGCCCCGGCTCGCAGGCCATGGCGGCCAGGGCCTTGCCCGTATCCAGGGCGCTGCCGCCGCCGGCCGCGACCACCAGATCCGCGCCGGCCTGCGCCTGCCGGCCGCGCTGCTCGTCCACCCACTCGGCGCTCGGCTCACCGTCGACGCGGACGGTCGTCACCTGCCAGCCGGCTTGGCTGAGCCCAGCCACCGCACTCGCCAGGGCGGGTAGACGCTCGACGGTCTGCCGGCCGGTGACCAGCGTCAGGCGGCTGCCGGCGGGGCAGAGCTCGGCGGCCCAGGCGCCCAGCTGCCCCAGGGCGCCGGGGTAGTGGGCCGTGCGCGGCGTGTGGATCGGCTCTAGGATCTTTCCGCTCATCGCGCGCCTCCTGGCGCTGGCGCGGGCTCAGCCCGCCTCGGACCCGGACGCGGGCTCGCCGTCCGGCCCCGGGGCGCCCTGCTCGATCCAGCGCTCAATGCGCTGCACCTGCTGCTCGGACAGGGGGGAGCCGCCCAGGGGCATCTGCGGCTGCGTGATCCCCTTGATGCGCTTGACCAGCTCGCTATCGGCCGGGTTTCCCGGCTCGACGATGGGGCCGTTCTTGCTGCCGTCCATGAGCGCCTCGTAGGAGCTGGCATCGAGCCCCCAGATGGGGTTGCCGGTGCTGTGGCAGGAGACGCACCGGCTCTGCATGATCGAGTCGATCTGCGTGTAGGCGACCTCGCCGTCTTGATCCGTCGCGGCCGCATCCCCGCTGCTACCGCCTCCGGACTCGGCCGAGGCCGGCTCAGCGCCGCTGTGGACCAGCTCACCGCCGTAGTAGCCCAACCCTACCACCGTCAGGAAGGCGGCCAGATAGACCGCGTAGATCCCCGGCGACCGGTAGGCGAGCCGGCGCGAGAGGAACACCCCCGTAGCGAGCAACGCGATCAGCACGCTACCCAGGGTGAGCTTGGCCTTGAAGGTGCCCGTCCAGGCCCCGGCGTAGAAGTGCTGCCAGTCCATGATCCCGGCCAGGAAGGTCAGGGGGACCGTCATGGCGGCCAGGGTGGTGCAGTGCCGGGCGGTTACCGCGAACTTGCTGTAGCGCGGCACCGTCGCGACCAGGGCGAAGAGGAACGATGCCACGACCAGGCCGATCGTGATGTGGACCAAGATTGGATGGACGGGGTGGTTGTACCCTAGGCTTGCCAGGAAATTGTAGAAGAAATCAAACCTCATCCCGCACCTTCTGCTGGCTTGTGCACTGCCCCATCGAGCCGCCGCGACAGCCGCTCCCTACGCCTCGTCGGACGGGGCTAGTCGTAGCAGTGTGCGACAAATTATCAACTTGCACCTCCTTTGACCATCATCAACAGGACTTTTCGTCACTCAGAAGACGATTGATGGCAATCCCGGCCTCTCCGGCTCCGGTGCGGCGCAGGGTGTGAGCCGTCTGGGCTCGGCGGGTATCATGTCCAGCAAGGCCGGTCCGGGCCCAGCATCGCCACCCGCAGCAGCCAGGGAGAGAACGTGGCCGAGCACCGGGAACCGAGGCACGAGGCGAGCGCCCTGGGCGCCGCACGCCAGACGGTGGCGCCCGACGCCCACGAGGCTCTGGCCGCCGGCCGCTACCGCGAGGCCATCCGCTCCTACCGGACCCTGGCGCAGACTGAGCCGGCGAGCCTCTGGGCGGAAGGCCTGTCCCGGGCCTACCGGGGCCGCGCCCTGGAGCTCGAGGCCAAGGGCATGCCCCGGGAGGCGCTGGCCATCTGGGGCAACCGCCGGTGGCGGTGTCCCGGTGCCCTGCCGGATCCCGAGGAGATCCGCCTGCTGCTGGCGCTCGGCGAGCTCGACGCCGCCCTCGCCGCCTACCGGGAGCTCGTCGCCGCCGAGGCACCCGAGCTGGTCGCCGAGGCCCAATCCCGCCTGGCCGCCCACTACCTCGCCGAGCCGGAGGCGCTCACCGCCCTGGCCGACGACGACCCGGTGCGTAGCCACGGCGAGCGCGCCCAAGCGGCCCTGGCCGCCTACTGCGCCGGGGATCTCGCAGCCGCCGCCGAGCACCTGGGCGCGATCCCTTTCCGCTCCCCCTACCGGGACTTCGCCATCCTGCTCAAGGCCCTGCTCGCCTACCCGGAGGACCCCGGGCGCAGCGAGCGCCTGCTCGCGGGCATCGACGATGCGTCGGCCTTCGCCCGGGCCGCCGCCGCGGCGCGCCTGGCCCTGCTGCCGGAGGCCGAGCTCGTCGAGGCGCTGGCCGCGGTCGACGAGCCGAGCCGGCGCTTCGCGACCGCCCTGCGGGGCTGGTCGGCAGAGCGCTATGCCCTCTGGGCGCGGCTCTACCGCCACGGCGACGAGGCCGCGGCGCTCGAGGCACGCCTGTCGGTGCTGCTCGAGCACCGCGCCGAGCTCGGTGACCGCTGGAGCCGCCAGCAGCTCATCCGCTATGCCTACCACCACCTGCCGGAGCCGCTGGATGAGACGCTGACGGCGCGGCTCACGGCGGCGGACCGGGCCCTGCTCGCCGCCTGGCAGACCGAGCGCGACCACCCGGACGACCCCGAGGCGGCGCTCGGCGCCTGGCAGCGGGTGATCGCCGCCCTGCGCGCCGCGGGGGAGCCGACGCCCGGCAGCTCGGCAGCCCTTCCCATCGCCGTTATCCAGCGCTACCTCGCCACCGGGCTGCAGCTGGCGCACACCAGCCGGGCCCACGAGGCCGAGGCCGCCCTCGCCGAGAGCGTAGCCCTGGACCCGGACTACGCCCCCGGCCACCGGCTGCTGATCGAGCACCTCCGCGGCCAGGGGCGGCCGCGACAGGCGCGGGAGGCGGCGGAGGCGGCGCTGGCGCGCTGGCCGCAGGCGCCGGACCTCCTCCAGGCGGCCCTCGAGACGGCCCTGGACGAGCAGGCCCTCGAGGCCGCCGCCGGCTACGCCCAGCAGCTCCTGGAGCGTGACCCGATCAACCGCCGGGCGCGGACGGCCCTCCACGACGCCCTCATCGCCCGGGCGCGCTCCTGCGCCGCGGCCGGGGACTCGGACGAGGCCCGCCGGGCCCTGGCGGAGGCGGCCCGCTGGAGCGAGTCGGGCCCCGCCCGCGAGCAGATCGAGCGCATCCGCACCGTGATCGACAGGAGCCACGAGCGAGGCGGCAGCCCCCGGGCGATCCGCGAGGCAGCGCAGCGCTACGGCAACGGACTGGCCGGGGCCTTCGCGGTCGCGCTGGAGGCGGAGCGCCTCGGCGCCAGCGCCCGGGAGATCCTCGACCAGGGCCGCCTGCTGCCCGCGGGCGGCCCGCCGGCGCGCGCGGACCTCCTCGCCCTCTGCAGCGCCCTGGAGCAGGCCGCCGACGCCCCTGCGGAGCAGCTCGAGCGGGCGCTGGCGCCGTTCCGGCGGCCGCTCAAGCGCGCCGCGCGCCTGAAGGGGCTGGCCCTGGCCGACTACGCCACCGCCTGCGAGGCCCTGCGCGCCGTAGGGGAGCCAGGGCTGCGCGAGGCCTTCGCCCGGGCGGCGCTGCGCCACCGGCCGGAGGAGCCGCCCTTCATCCTCCACGCCCTAGAGGCGCGCCATCCGCCCGGCAGGGGGCGCCGAGCCACCAGCCGCGAGATCGACCAGCTCCAGCGCGCCTTCCGGCGCGCGCAGGCAATGGACGACAAGCGCACCGCCCACCGCCTCGGCGCGCTGATCAAGCGCCTGGTGCCGGCGTCCGAGGCGCCGTGAGCCACGCCCGCTGCCCCTTGACCCGGGCGGCCGGCAGCGGCTAAGAACCGGAGGGCGACACGGAGGGGGAATCGACGATGTACGATCCGTACCTGATCCTCGGTATCGGGCGCGAGGCCGACGATGAGGCCGTCCACGCCGCCTACCTGACGGCGATCAAGGCGTGCCCGCCGGAGCACGACCCGGAGCGGTTCGAGGCCCTGCGGCAGGCCTACGAGGCCATCCGCACCGAGCGCCACCGGCTGGCCCACGCGTACCTCGACACGACCCCCGCCGGGGCGCTGGATCTGCTGGAGCGGGCCGCACCGGTGACCGGACCGGGCCAGCCCGATGCCGGCACCTTCCGGGCGCTGCTGAGGGGCGACGGCTGATGGATGCCAGCGAGCGCGAGGCCCTGGTCTCCCGCTTCCGGGCGTATCTGGAGCAGGTCCCCGCGGAGCCGGAGGCCGCGCCAGAGGCCGCCTCAGAGCCGGCCACGGACGCGGGGCAGGGCGAGGTGCCGGACCTGTTCACCCTGCTCGCCGAGCTCGCCGCGCTGAAGAACGACGTGCGGCTCGAGTCCCGCCAGTTCAAATCGGCGCTGGACCAGCTCTCGGCGGCGTGTGAGACGCTGCGTGAGCAGAACCAGGAGCTCCAGGAGGGGCTGCAGCGCGAGCGTCGCCGGGCCGAGGCGGCCAGCGAGGGGGCGGACCAGGGCGTGCTCCAGGAGCTCCTCGACCTCCGCGACCGCATGGCGGCAGGCCACAGCCAGGCGGCAGGGTACCGCCTGGGGCTGCTCGCCCGCCTCGGCCGAGGCCGGCGGTACCTGGCGCGCATGGCCGAGGGCATGGAGATGAACCTCCGCCACCTGGACGAGATCCTCGCCCGGCGCGGGGTCCAGGCGCAGGAGACCGTCTATCGGCCCTTCGACCCGCAGACCATGCACGCCGTGGAGACGACCGAAGAGCCCAGCATGCCGGACGGCACGGTGGTCCAGGAGGTCCGCCGAGGCTTCCTGCGCAACGGCCGTGTCCTGCGCACCGCTGAGGTCATCGTCAACAAGAAGGACAGCAAGACGTGAACGACACCATCGTCGGTATCGACCTGGGGACCACCAACTCCGAGGTCGCCGTCGTCCGCGACGGCCGGGTGCAGCTGGTCGAGGTGGAGGGCGAGTACCTGATGCCCTCCGCCGTCGGGCTCGATGACAGCGGCGACCTGCTCGTCGGCGAGGCCGCCCGCAATCAGCACGCCCTGCACCCGGAGCGCACGATCCGCTCCATCAAGCGCCGCATGGGGGAGGACGTCAAGATCCCGCTCGGCGAGCGCAGCTACACGCCCCAGGAGCTGTCGGCCGTGATCCTCGCCCGGCTCAAGCAGGCGGCGGAGAGCCAGCTCGGCGAGCCGGTACAGCAGGCCGTCATCACCGTCCCGGCCTACTTCTCCGACGCCCAGCGCCAGGCGACCCGGGATGCCGGCCAGCTCGCCGGCCTGGAGGTGGCGCGCATCATCAACGAGCCCACCGCCGCCGCCCTCGCCTACGAGGGCGGCCAGGGCGAGCGCCACCACAGCCTGGTCTACGACCTCGGCGGCGGCACCTTCGACGTCTCCGTGGTGCGCATGGAGTCGGAGGTGGTCGAGGTCCTCGCCAGCCACGGCGACAACCACCTCGGGGGCGATGACTTCGACGCGCTGATCCTCGATCAGCTGCGCGCCCACCTCAAGGAGGCCCACGGCCTCGACCCCGTAGACGACCCGCGCGCCATGGCCCGGCTGGGCCGCGCTGCGGAGGCGGCCAAGGTGGAGCTCTCCCGCGGACCTATCGCCCGCATCGAGGAGGCGTACCTGCTCGACGGCCGGGATGGCCCGATCAACCTCGCCCTGGAGCTCACCCGGGCCGATTACGAGGCCATGATCGAGCCGCTGGTCGAGCAGACCCTGGAGGCCGTGCGCACGGCGCTGGAGGGGGCGGGGCTGACCGTCGCCGAGCTGGACGAGATCGTCCTGGTCGGCGGCGCCACCCGGACGCCGCTCATCCAAAGGCGCCTGGAGGAGCTGCTCGGCCTGCAGCCGCGCAGCGAGCTGGATCCGGACCTGTGCGTGGCCATGGGCGCGGCCATCCAGGGCGGGGTCATCGGGGGCCAGCGGATCGCCGGCATGCTGGTGGACGTCACCCCCTACACCTTCGGCACCAGCGCCATCGCCGAGCTCGACGGGGAGCGCTACCCGTACTGCTTCATCCCCGTCATCCGCAAGAACACCCCGATCCCGGTCACGCGCAGCGAGGCCTTCTTCACCTCCTACGACGGCCAGGAGGCCATCGATGTCCGCGTCTACCAGGGCGAGGACCCGGACGCGCTGAACAACACCCAGATCGGCTCCTTCCGTATCGAGGGGCTCAGCGACGTCCCCGCCGGCAACGTCATCATCACGACCTTCTCCCTCGACGTGGACGGCATCCTCCACGTCTCCTCGGTGGAGAAGCTCACCGGCCTGCAGAAGGAGATCACCATCGACAGCGCCGCTGCGCGCTTCGAGCGCGAGGAGATGGGCGCTGCCCGGGAGCGGGTCCAGGCGCTGATCGACAGCGACGCCCAGGCCCCGGAGGCGCCGGCCACCGCCGGGGCACCACCGAGCGCGGAGCTGATCCAGCGCGCCGAGCGGCTCCTGGAGACGGCCACACCGGAGGACCGGGAGGATCTCGTCGACGCCATCGAGGCCCTGCGCGACGCCGAGGACCAGGGCGACACCGAGGCGATCCGGCGTGCCGGCGACACCCTCTCGGACCTCGTCTTCTACCTGGAGTCCTGATGGAGCGCTGCCCCAACTGCCGCGCCCGGCTCGAGGAGGGAGCGCAGCACTGCCGGCGCTGCGGGATGGAGCTGCAGCTGCTCCGCAGGACCGAGCATGCCGCGGCCGTGCTACGCGAGCGGGCGGTGGCAGCGCTCGCCGCCGGGGACCCGCAGCGAGCACGGCGGCGCCTGGAGCGGGCCCAGGCCCTGAGCGCCGACGCGCTGGCCGGGCAGCTGCTCGCGTTCATCGACACCCCCCGCGGCAGCGCGGACACCGGCCGCAGCGGCGGCCCGCATCCCGGCATCCCCGATGGCCTGTCCGCTGGCGCGACGCGGGGCCTGCGGCCCGTCGCGCACCGCCACCGAGACCCTGCCCCGGCGCAGCGGGGCCCTGGCGAGCCCGGCCCCTAGACCGCCCCGCAAGGGCTTCCCCCTCGCCACGGCGGCCGGGGATCGACTGCGGGCCCGGGATGGCCCTCGCCGGATCCGTCCCCGAGGCCCCTACCCCTTGCGGATGAGGAAGACGAAGGTCTCCTCGGTGTGCCGCTCCCAGAGCAGGTGGTGGCCGACCGACCGGCAGAAGGCCTCGAAGTCCATGGCCGAGCCCAGATCGCTGGTGATCACCCGTAGCGCCTCTCCCGAGGCCAGGCTGTGCAGCGCCTGCTTGGTCTTGAGGATCGGCTGCGGGCAGCCCAGACCCCGCGTGTCCAGCTCCATCCGCGCACCCCGGTCCGGTGCCGGGTGCGGCTCAGGGTCCGGGGCCTCCGTGCCGCTCGCGGCACGGGTATTGAGGTACCTCAGGCACAGCACCCGCAGGCAGCTGGCCAGGTTCTTGTCGTTGACGCGCTGGCAGTGGCTCTGCACCTGGGCGATGATCTCCGGGACAGTCATTCCCTCGCCGGCCGAGATCTCGTCGAGCACGGACCAGAAGGCACGCTCCAGGCGGATCGTGGTGCAGTGGCCAGCGACGCGCAGGGAGCGGCGCTCCGGCTCATAGGCACCGCGCTCCTCCGCCGGGGCGCAGCGGTTGAACATCCGCTCCAGCGGCGTCTCCCCCCACGCGCCGGCCTCGGCGCCGTCGCGCCAGGCGGATAGCGCCCCCATCGGGATGGCCTCGGGCATGGCGTGCCTCCTCGACGATGACCACGCCCGGCCAGCGTAGGGCTCCCGCGAGGCAGGGCCTATTCCCCGAAGGTGATAGATCGCCGTCGGGCCCTGGGCAGGCACGGCCCGACGGCGTCACAGGTCAGATGTAGAGGTTGATGTCCGACTCCAGGGCGCTCTCCATGTAGGTTGCGGCGCCCGCCAGCTCGACCCCGTCGATGAGGTCCTCCTGCTTGAACTCGAACAGATCCAGGGTCATCTGGCAGCCGATCATGCGTACGTCCATCTCTTGCGCCGCCTCGCGCAGCTCCTCGACCGAGCTCACCCCCTTGCGGGCGATCAGGTTGCGCATCATCGTCGAGGCCATGCGGTCGGCCCCCGGTAGCACGGAGATCAGGTTGGGCATGCTCATGTGCCCGCCCATCATCGGCATCTCCATGCCCGGGTTGCCCAGCGTGGACACGCGCAGGTGGTCGAGCCGCTTCTTGAGGAGCTGCAGCCCGTAGAAGGTGAAGAACAGGCTCACCTTCACGTCCATGGCTGCCGCCGTAGTCGCCAGGATAAAGGGCGGATAGGCCCAGTCCAGGGTGCCCTTGGTGACGATGATGGACATGCTCTTCTGCTGCTGCCCGTCCCCCTGGCCGCCGCTCGGCTGCGGCCCCTGCTGCCCAGTCTCCGCCGTACCGGTAGCGGCGTTCTCGCTCGTCTGCTCGCTCATGGTCTTGCCTCTCCGTTGGTTGAACGCAGGGACAGAGCCTACGGAGACGGCGGGACCGGTGTGGTGGCATCCCTGAACCACACCGCACGGAATATTTATTGATTACAGCGGCGGGCCGGCGCGCCGCGGAGCGGGGCTCAGCGCCGTCGCGGCAGGCACTCTCCCTCCTCGCAGTCGTAGCCGGTGACCATGGCCCGCAGGTACTCGTACCAGGGCGAGCCGGTGGTGGCGGCCATGTAGACGTGCGCGATGAGGAAGACGATCAGCGCCAGGGCCGCTGTGACGTGGACCCCGGCGACCGCGGCCAGGCTCAGCGGCCCGGACAGCCAGGTCCCGTCCCAGTAGTTGTAGGAGAGCAGCAGGAGCCCGGAGATCCACAGGGCCGGGGCGATGGCGGCCTTGAAGGCGAAGTACGCCAGCCGCTGCAGCGGATTGTGCTTGGCCGAGCGGGTCTTGACGAAGGGCTTGGCCTCTCCGGAGAAGATCCCGTAGGCGTAGTAGGCCGCCATGCGCGCCACGCCGGTGCCGGTGGGGACGTACTGCCGCCACTCGCCGGTGGTCAGGTGCCAGAAGATGGCGAAGGCCCAGAGCGCGATGAGCGCCCAGGCCAGGACGATGTGGACGGCGAAGGCCTGGCCGAAGCCGAGCAGGGCGTAGCTGCCGTGCAGCTCCAGCCCGGTGAACAGCAGCCCGAAGATCAGCGCCGCCTGCGTCCAGTGCCAGAAGACCTCGAACCGGGTGAAGATCCGAATCATGCTCACGAGCCCCGTTCCGCTTCGCTGTGCCCACCGCCGTGGCGCTGGTACCGGTAGAGGTAGTAGCGCAGCCCCCCGTGGAAGAGGACGGCCAGCAGCGTGAGCCACACCGCCGCCCAGCCGAGCCGCTCGATCAGCGGATGGCCGTCCTGGCCGGGGACGTAGACCCCTGCCACCCCCGCCATGCGGCCCCCGGGGCTGTGGCACTCGCCGCAGGCCACGCTCTCCTCGGCGGGCGCGACCATGTGATTGACCGGCCAGTACATGCGGGTATCGACGAAGCCGTAGTCGCCGCTGTAGCCAGCGTCGGTCTGCCCGATGGCCTGCGCCTCCGCCATGCCGGCACGGATGGCCCGGTCCCAGTCGTAGCTGCGCCAGTAGGCGGCGTCCTCGCCCTCGCTGCCGAACAGCTTGGGCACCACCAGGTGGTCGTTGCCGGCGTCGTAGGGCTGCCGGCCGTAGATGACCTTGAAGGGCCAGATCTTCGAGCCCGCCTCATCGGGGCCGCCGAGCGGGCGATTGAGGGGGACCTCGGTATCCGGGTCGATGGTGTCGCCGACCAGCGTGTAGCTCACCTCGCCGTTGAACCAGCGGTAGGTCGGCGGGTAGTCCTCTCGCCACGCGAAGGAGCCCTTCATGGTGTCGTAGACCGGCCGCCCCTGCTCGTTACGCTCGACGATGCGCTCCCCGTCCGCGCCCATCCGGCCGGCATCCGACCAGTCCCAGCGGGTCTTGGTGGACAGGCCGCCGCGCGCGATCTCCGGGACGTGGCAGGTCTGGCAGGCGATGAGATCGCCGTGGGCGTTGAGCTTGTCGTGCAGGCCCGGCTCGTGCGGCTCACCACCGTGGCAGGCGACGCAGGCCGGCTTGTCGTGCGGGTGGGCGGCGAGCGGCGAGTCCTCGTAGTCGGGCATGCTCACGTGGTAGCGGCTGCCCCGCTGGATGTGGCCGCTAAAGGTATGGCAATCGGAGCAGCTGAAGTCGCCGCCCTCGGGGGACATGTGCACGTCCAGCGAACGGGGCGCATCCAGCAGGGAGCTGTCGAGATCGCCGTGCTTGACGGCGTCACCGCCGCCCCCCTCGAAGTGGCAGCTGCCGCACGTCTCGCGGCTCGTCTCGCCGACATTCTGCGCCACGTGGGCCAGGTCCGGCGCCTCGAAGCGCTTGCCGTGGAGCTCGGTGTCCTCGTAGGGCGGATGGCCGGCCCCGGTGGGCAGCTTGACGTACTCACCGGTGGTGTCGTGGCAGACCAGGCAGTCGACCCGCTCCTCGGCACTGAAGTCGAAGTCGCTGTCGTCCCAGCCGTAGCCGACGTGGCAGGAGGAGCAGCGCTGGTAGTTCCCGGCAACCCCGATGCACAGGTTATTGACCACGTACCGCTTGCCGAGGGTCTGCTGCGTCGCCGGCTGCTGGTACGTCCAGGTCCAGTGGATGCTGCTCTGGACCTGCTCGGCGGCCTCCGTATGGCAGGTCAGGCACGCCTGGGTAACCTCTTGCCCGGTCTCGAACGGCCCCTCCAGCACGCCGAACTGGCTGTGGTCGGCCGTCGAGCCGACGGGCTCCTCATTCGACGCGCCGGGGATCGGCGGCTCGGCCGGCGCCTCCGCCGCGAGGGCCGGGCCCGCGCTCAGCGCGAGCAGGGCGGACAGGATCCAGCAGATTCGCTTCATTGCAGCAGCCGCTCAGTCCGAGGCACTCCACGCAGTACTATAACGCCGCCAACGCCGCCTAGCTAGCCGCTGCCTCGCGTCAACGCGACCGATCGAGCGGCCCACACAGCCCGACCGGCCGGGCGATCCGGGCGCCGGACCGTCACCCGCGCACCGCGGGGCCAGGGCCCTCGGCCACACCGAGCAGCACGGGCGCTACGGCAGCGCATCGAGCAGCCGCGGCAGGTCCTCCGGCAGTGCCGGGGCCGCACCGATCTCGCGACTCGGATAGCCGGGGGCGTGGAAATCCGAGCCCACCGAGGCGAGCAGCTCGTAGCGCCGGCACCAGCCGCCGAGCTTCTGGACCTGCCGCGGCTGCGGTGACGTGCCGCAGGCGACCTCCATGCCGCCACCCCCCGCGGCGGTGAAGGCGTCCAGCACCCGGCGCAGCCAGGCACCGGTGAGGTCGTACCCCAGGGGGTGGGCGAGCACGGCGATCCCGCCCGCGCCACGGATCCACTCGATCCCCTGCTCCATGGCCACCCAATCGCCGGGCACGTAGGCCACCCGGCCCTGGCGCAGGTAGCGCTGGAAGGCCTGCTCGAAACCGCGTACCTGGCCGCTCTCCACCAGCCAGCGGGCGTAGTGGGCCCGCGTCATGTCGGCGCTGCCGGCCAGCGCCCGGGCCCCTGCCCGGGCGCCGTGCAGGCCGGCCCGCTCGAGGCGCTCGCCGATGGCCTCGCCGCGCTCCTGCCGGGCCCGCTGCATCTGGGCCAGCCCCGCCTGCAGGCCGGGCTCCTGCGGATCTACGCCGAGGCCCACCACGTGGAGGGTACGGCGCTGCCAGAGCACCGAGAGCTCGACGCCGGGGATCAGGCGCAGGCCACGGGCCGCCGCGGCCCGCTGCGCCTCGGCGACCCCGGCGACGGTATCGTGGTCGGTGAGCGCCAGGGTGGCCACGCCCAGCCCCGCGGCCCGTGCCACCACCTCCGTAGGGGTCAGGTGGCCGTCGGAGGCGGTAGAGTGGCAGTGCAGATCGTAGAGACCGCTCACGGGGACCCAACCTCTCGGGTGCGACAACACCGATAGGGTGCCACAGGGCTGGGGCATAGTGCCGCAAGCGCCGCGGGCAGCGGCGCGCCTCCGGGGCAGCCGGCAGCCCCCCCACCGCGGAAGGGAACCCGGCGCCGGCTCAGCCCGCGACGCTCTCCTGGTAGCGCCACAGCTGCGCGTAGGCGCCATCGCGGGCCAGCAGCTCGCCGTGCGTCCCCGCCTCGACGATCCGGCCGTGCTCGATGAGCAGGATCTGGTCGGCGTCCTGGATCGTGGAGAGCCGGTGCGCGATGGCCAGCGTGGTCCGCGAGGCGGCCACCTCCTGCAGGGTGCCCAGGATGGCCCGCTCCGCGGCGGAGTCCAGCGACGAGGTGGCCTCGTCGAGGATGAGCAGCGGCGGGTCCTTGAGCAGCACGCGGGCGATAGCGATGCGCTGCTTCTCCCCGCCCGAGACCTTCAGCCCGCGCTCGCCGACCAGGGTGTCGAGCCCCTGGGGCAGCTCGCTGATGAAGCCGTCGAGGTGGGCCCGGCGGACCGCCTCCTGGATCTCCGCCTCGCTGGCGTCCGGCCGGCCGTAGGCGATGTTGTAGCGGATCGTATCGTTGAACAGGACCGTATCCTGCGGCACGACGCCCATCGCGGCACGCAGGCTCTGCTGGGTAACGTCGCGCAGGTCCTGGCCGTTGATGGTGATCCGCCCGCTGTCCACGTCGTAGAAGCGGAACAGCAGCCGGGCGATGGTCGACTTGCCCGCCCCGCTCGGGCCGACGAGAGCCACCTTCTGCCCCGGCTCAACGGTGAATGCCACGCCGCGCAGGATGGGCCGCTCCGGCTGGTAGCCGAAGGTCACGTCCTCGAAGCGGATCCGGCCGCCATCCGGGACCAGCTCGGCAGCGTCCGGCCGATCCGCCACCTGGGGGGCCTGGTCGAGCAGCCCGAACATCCGCTCGATGTTGATCACCGACTCGCGCATCTCGCGGTAGACGAAGCCGAGGTTGTTGAGCGGGATGAAAAGCTGCAGCAGGTAGGCGTTGATCATGGTCAGGTCGCCGAGGCTCATGCGCCCCTCGGCGACCTGGTAGGTGGCCATGCCCATCATCACCGTGATCGACGCCGCCACGATGAGGGCCTGGCCGGTGTTGAGCGCGGCCAGGGAGAGGCGGTGCTTGATCCGCGCCTGCTCCCAGGCGGCGAGGTCGCGGTCGTAGCGCTCCGCCTCGTAGGCCTCGGCATTGAAGTACTTGACCGTCTCGTAGTTGAGCAGGCTGTCCACCGCCCGGGTGTTGGACTGGTTATCCAGCTCGTTGGCCTCGCGGACGAAGCGCGTCCGCCACTCCGTCACGGCCAGCGAGAACCCCACGTAGAGCGTCACCGCCACGAGCACCGTCACCACGAAGCTGGCGTCGAAGGCTACGGCCAGGACCAGCGCCACCAGCACGACCTCCAGCAGGGTAGGCCCGATGTTGAAGACCAGGGTGCGCAGCAGGAAGGCCATGCCGCTGGTGCCGCGCTCGATATCCCGGGAGAGCGCGCCGGTGCGCCGCGCCAGGTGGAAGCCGAGATCCAGCCGGTGCAGGTGCTCAAAAACCTGCAGCGCCGCCCGGCGCATGACCCGCTCGGCGACCCGGGCGAAGACCGCGTCGCGCAGCTCCTGGAACAGGGTCGAGGCGAAGCGCAGCGCCCCGTACCCCGCTACCAGGGCCAGGGGCACGAACAGGGCCGCCTCGGTGGTCTCCAGGCCGTCCAGGTAGTCCACCAGGTACTTGAGCGCCACCGGGACCAGGACATTGGCCACCTTGGCGAGGACCAGCAGCCCCACCGCGAGGAGGGCCCGCCTGCGGTACTCGGCCAGGTACGGCAAGACGCTGGCAATGATCCGCCAGTTGGGGCGCTGGCCGCTGTAGTCGTTCGCCCGGCTCTTTCGCAACGCGCTCCCCCGCCACGGGTAAACGGGCTTATCGTAAGGCCCGCCGCGACAGCGATCCAGGGCGATATCCGCGGCCGCTACGGGAATGGTATACTGATCGTTTATCGATCAGCGCAGACGGCGTGCGAGGTGGGCCATGCAATACCTGCACACGATGGTCCGGATCAGCGATCTGGACGCGTCCCTCGATTTCTACTGCGACAAGCTCGGGCTGGTGGAGATCCGTCGACGCGAGAGCGAGCGCGGCCGGTTCACCCTCGTCTTCCTCGCCGCACCCGACGACGCCGAGCGGGCCCGCGACGAGCAGGCGCCGATGCTCGAGCTCACCTGGAACTGGGACCCGGAGACGTACACCGGCGGACGCAACTTCGGGCACCTGGCCTACCGTGTCGACGACATCTACGCCACCTGCCAGCGCCTGATGGACGCCGGCATCACGATCAACCGCCCACCCCGGGACGGCCACATGGCCTTCGTCCGCTCCCCGGACGGGATCTCCATCGAGCTACTGCAGGCCGGCGATCCCCTGCCCGAGCAGGAGCCCTGGGCCTCCATGGAAAACACGGGAACCTGGTAAACCGAATGGTCGAAAACCTCCGCAACATCGCTATCATCGCCCACGTCGACCACGGCAAGACGACCCTGGTCGATCAGCTCCTCAACCAATCCGGCACCATGGACGCCGGCGGCGAGTCCGACCGCGTCATGGACACCGATGACCTGGAGCGCGAGCGCGGTATCACCATCCTGTCGAAGAATACCGCCCTCGACTGGCAAGGCTACCGGATCAACATCGTCGACACCCCCGGCCACGCCGACTTCGGTGGCGAGGTTGAGCGGGTGCTGTCCATGGCCGACTCGGTCCTGCTGCTGGTGGATGCCCACGACGGCCCCATGCCGCAGACCCGCTTCGTCACCGAGAAGGCCTTCACCCTGGGCCTGCAGCCGATCGTGGTGGTCAACAAGATCGACCGCCCCGGTGCCCGGCCGAACTGGGTCATCGACCAGACCTTCGACCTGTTCGCCGATCTCGGGGCCACCGAGGAGCAGCTGGACTTCCCGATCATCTACACCTCGGCCCTCGGCGGCTACGCCGGCGAGGAGCCCTCGATCAGCGACGGCGACATGACCCCGCTGTTCCGGACCATCGTGGACCAGGTCCCGCCGCCGGACGTGGACCGCGAGGGGCCGTTCCAGATGCAGATCACCACCCTGGACTACTCCAAGTACCTCGGGCAGATCGGCATCGGCCGGATCAAGCGCGGCCGGCTGACGCCGGCGACGTCGGTCACCCTCGTCGACCGCGAGGGGCAGACCCGCAACGGCAAGGTCCAGACCCTGCTCGGCTTCCGCGGCCTCGAGCGCGTCGAGATCGAGTCCGCCGAGGCCGGGGACCTGGTGGCCATAACCGGCATCGATCCGCTGGACATCTCCGACACGCTCTGCGACCCGCAGCACGTCGAGGGGCTGCCGGCGCTCACCGTGGACGAGCCCACGGTGAGCATGGGCTTCGAGGTGAACAAGTCGCCCTTCGCCGGGCGCGAGGGCCGCTACGTCACCAGCCGCCAGATCCGCGAGCGGCTGGACCGCGAGCTCAAGTCCAACGTCGCCCTGCGCGTCGAGGACACCGCGGACGCCGACCGCTTCCACGTCTCCGGCCGGGGCCTGCTGCACCTGTCGGTGGTGCTCGAGAACATGCGCCGGGAGGGCTACGAGGTCGCCGTCTCGCGCCCGGCCGTCATCACCCGCCGGGGCGAGGACGGGCGGATCGAGGAGCCGTACGAGCACCTCGTCGCGGACATCGACAGCGACCACCAGGGCGCCGTCATCGACGCCCTCAACGAGCGCGGCGGCCAGCTCCAGGACATGCGGATGGACAGCAACGGCCGCGTGCGGCTGGAGTACAGCATCCCGTCGCGCGGGCTCATCGGCTTCCAGACGGTGTTCATGAGCCTGACCTCGGGCACGGGGATCCTCACCCACGTCTTCGACCGCTACGGCCCGCGCAGCGACAAGGAGGTCGGCCAGCGCCGCGAGGGCGCGATGATCTCCGGCAACGAGGGCAAGGCCGTGGCCTACGCCCTGTTCAACCTCCAGGAGCGCGGCCGGCTCATGGTCACGCCCAACGACGCCGTCTACGAGGGGATGATCGTCGGCCTGAACAGCCGCGACGCGGACATGACGGTCAACCCGCTCAAGGCCAAGGAGCTGACCAACGTCCGCGCCGCCGGCAGCGACGAGAACGTCATCCTCTCGCCGCCGATGCAGCTGACCCTGGAGTACGCCCTGGAGCTGATCAACGACGACGAGCTCGTCGAGATCACCCCGGCCTCCATCCGCCTGCGCAAGCGCGAGCTCACCGAGAGCGAGCGCAAGCGCCAGAAGCGGGCCAGCTGAGCGCCCCTAGCCGCACACCGGACCCGGCCCACCGGCTCACGGACCCGGCCCACCGGCTCACAGAGGAGCCCGCCACCCGGGTGCCGCGCGGCGCCTGCCGGGGGCGCGCCGCTTCGCCCCTGAGGCCGGGCCCACCGGCACCCTCGGGCCGGACTGCCACCCCTCCCCCGGACGGCCTCGCCCACGGCTCGCCGGGCCACCGCCTGTAAGAGCCCCTCTCCCCTCCCCCGAGCCACGGCCTGTCATCGACCCGTAGCCCCACGGCAAATCGCCTTTCAAATCTCTCGGGCAATCTCTGCCATGCCGTAGACGCAACCGGGAGCCGATCCGGAGACCCTGCGCTGGCCTGCCAGAGGGCCATGAGGCACTGGCGATCGACATGCATGGCCTGATTCTTGCTTTTCACGCCAGCGCGCATCACGCCCAAGGGTTGATCCGAGGAGGATCTCGGCCAACTCCATAATCAACAAGGAGTAATGCCCATGACGAGACATCTGCTGACGACACACCTGCGCTCGGCCGCACCCGTGCTGATGGCGGCTGCAGGGGGGCTCGCGGCGCCCCATGCGGACGCCCAGACCCAGAGCGAGGTCTACGACCACGTCGAGCAGCGGCTCAACGAGCTCGAGGCCCAGATCGAGGACCAGGAGGGCGGCGGCCAGGCGAGCTGGAGCCCGTACGTCAGCGAGTTCGGCGGCCGGATCATGTACGACCAGACCTTCAGCGTCGACAGCGACAGCAGCCTGGAGGACGCGGTAGCGGGCGGGGATGACCTCGAGGAGGGCGCCGAGCTGCGCCGGGCCCGCTTCTTCGCCGAAGGCTCGGTGGCGCCGTGGCTCGCCTACAAGCTGCAGATCGACTTCGGCGACGGCGACGTCTCCACCAAGGACGCCTACCTCCAGGCCCACGGGCTTGGCACCCTGCCGAGCGTCAAGGTCGGCCACTTCAAGGAGCCCATCAGCCTCCAGGAGCAGACCTCGAGCAAGTACATCTCCCTGATGTCCCGGACCATGCTCACGGACGGCGTCATCAGCCAAGGCCGCAGCCACGGCCTGATGCTCACCGACCACTACGGCGAGGACCAGGTCAACGTCGCCCTCGGCGTCTTCGATATCGACCAGGGGGGCACGGGCGCCATCACCGGCCGGATCACCTCGCCGCTGGTCTACGCCGGCGACGGCCGCCAGGTCCTGCACGTCGGCGCGAGCCTGTCCCAGCGCAACGTCGACGACTACAGCCTCGGCCTGGAGCCGGAGGTCCACAAGACCAACGACTTCGTGACGACCGATGGCGACATCGCGGTGGACGACACCCTGGTCTCCGGGCTGGAACTCGGCGCGGTCCTCGGCCCCGCCCACTTCCAGAGCGAGTACGGCCAGGTTGATGTGAGCACCGACAGCAGCGACCCGAGCGTCGACACCTACTACGCCCAGGGCGGGGTCTTCCTCACCGGCGAGAGCCGGCCCTACGACAAGGCCGACGGCGGCTTCGACCGGGTCAAGCCGGCCAGCCCCTTCACCGGCATGAACACCGGGCCCGGCGCCTGGGAGCTCGTCGCCCGCTACTCGAGCCTCGACGCCGAGGAGCTGGCCGGGGAGGCGCTACAGGGCGGCGGCACTGTGGGCTCGCCTGGCGTGGCCGAGACGACGGTGACCACCCTCGGCCTGAACTGGTACCCGGTGGCCCACGCCAAGTGGATGCTCAACTACGTCGACGCCGACCAGGACGCCTACGGCGACGCCAGCTACGTCGCCACGCGCTTCCAGGTGGACTTCTAGGGCGCCCCGTACCGGGCACGGAGCCCGGTTCCGCTCCCTCCGGCCCGGGCCCGTGCCCGGGCCGTTCCCGTCAGGGGCACCCACCGCAGCCAGGCAACCGACATCGAGTTGCCGCCCCCTAGCACGTAAAGAAAGGGCCGACCCCCGCGGGACCGGCCCTGCCTCGATCCTTACGGACGTGGCCTAAGCCGCTAGGCAGCGTCCTCGCTGTGCGGGTGGCCGTGCTCGAGCTCCTGCTCGGTCGCGTCGCGGACGTCGACCACCTTGACGTCGAAGTTCAGGGTCTCGCCGGCCAGCGGGTGGTTGGCGTCGACGGTGACCTCCTCCTCGCCGACCTCTGAGACGGTGATCGGGATCGGGTTGCCGTCCGGGCCCTGGGCCTGGAACCGCTCACCGACGTTGAGCTCGGCCTCCTCGGGGAACGCATCGCGCGGGACGTTCTGCATGAGCCGCTCGTCGCGCTCGCCGTAGGCGTCCGCCGGCTCCAGGGTGACATTGATCTGCTCGCCCGGCTCCTTGCCGTCCAGGGCGTTCTCCAGGCCGGGGATGATGTTCTGGCTCCCGTGGAGGTACGCGAACTGCCCCCCATGGGATTGGTCGATCACCTCACCCTGGCTGCCGGTCAGGGTGAAATCGAAGGTGACGACCTTCTCGCTAGCTACCTGCATCTTAAGTACTCTCCGGTACGACCGTTTACGTCCCTTGCAGATTACCACAGAGGTGCCGGCCATGCCCAAGCCCTCGGGGCCGGCGCGGAGGCCTCGGCCGCCGCCCCTGCCTCAGCGCAGGGCCAGCTGCAGGAAGGGGACCGTCATGAGGGCGATGATCACCCCCATCACTGCAGCGTAGAGCGCGAAGCGCACTGGCTCGCGCCGGATGCGCTGCGCCACGCCCTCCAGCTCCCCCCGGCGGCGCAGCGCCTCGTGCTCGGCGCGCACGCGCGCCAGGCGCTGGCGCTGGTACTCGTCCAGCAGCCGCCTCGCCTGGGGGTGCTGCTCCGGGTCCCGCAGCCAGATCCCGCCGCTGGTGATCCCCCACCGATTGGGCGGCGTCTCGTAGTAGTCGAGGCGGTACTGATCGAGCAGGCCGCGGATCTCGTCGGCCTCCTCGTCCGGTACACCGCGCAGGTTGAGCAGGAGCTTGGCCATAAGCCCGATTCTGCACCCCGGGCTGCGCTGCCGGCAACGCGGCCCCGCGACGACGCCTGCGGCGGCCACCGGCGGCGCACGGCGGCCCTTCGGGCCTGCCGGGCCGCGCCGCCTAGCGCCCGTGAGCCCGACGCGCCGCCAGCGGCAAGGCGACCCCGGGCCTGCGCGCGGCCAGGCTGGCGTTGCACGGGCGATCCTCGGTAGACTCGCGCGGCTATGGCATGGATCGATATCGGAGCCAATCTCACCCACCACACCTTCCGCAAGGACCTGGAACAGGTCCTCGAGCGGGCCGCCGCCGCGGAGGTCTCCCAGCTGGTCGTCACCGGCATGGACGAGGACGAGTCGGTGCGCGCGCAGGCCCTCGCCGCCCGGCACCCGGGCCGGCTCTACGCCACGGCGGGCTTCCACCCGCATATGGCCCAGTCGTTCTCGAGCGACTCGGAGTCGGTACTCCGCGAGCTCGCCGCGCGCGACGAGGTGGTGGCCATCGGCGAGACGGGCCTGGACTTCTACCGCAACCACTCGCCGCCGGCGGTCCAGCAGCGCGTCTTCGAGCGCCACCTGGAGCTGGCCGCGGAGCTGCAGCTGCCGGTGTTCCTCCACCAGCGCGACGCCCACCAGCGCTTCACCGAGATCCTCCGCGCGCACCGGGAGCACCTGGTCGACGGGGTGGCCCACTGCTTCACGGAGGGGCCTGAGGCGGCGCGCGACTACATCGAGCTCGGGCTGCACATCGGGGTCACCGGCTGGATCTGCGACGAGCGCCGCGGCGAGGCCCTGCGCCAGGCGGTCGGGGCCATCCCGGCCGAGCGGCTGATGGTGGAGACGGACTGCCCCTACCTGCTGCCGCGGGACGTCGACCCCCAGGAGGCCGGCCTGCCGGTCAAGAACCGCCGCAACGAGCCGTGCCTGCTGCCGCACATCGGCCGCGCCGTGGCGCACTTCACCGGCCGCGACGTGACGGAGCTGGCCGAGACCTCCAGCCGGGTGGCGCGCCGCTTCTTCCGCATCGGCGAGGACGCGCCGACGGGGTGACGCGCCCAAACATGACTACCTGTTCACATTCCCCGCTCAGGCGCGTAGGATATGTTGCATAGCAGCATAAGCTGCCTTGATCCTACCGCGCAGGGGCCGAGCGCCCCGGGGAGTGGAACGCCATGTTCACGGCACTTGTCAGCCCGGACTACGCGGATCGGTACGGCCAGGCGACCGCGGTCGCCGGCGGGTTCATCGCCCACGGCCTGGTGCCGCCGCATCGCGACCGGGGCGAGCAGGCGGGGTGGTTCTACGCCCTCCTGCCGGGGGAGCCCGACTCCGCCGACCCGGAGCACGTCCAGCCGTTCCCGGCCGAGCGCCTCGAGGCCATCCTGGAGGCGGAGCGGGATCGCTACCTGGAGATGGCCCAGGTGGACGGCGACTCAGTCTGGGCCGATGCCGCCGGCGCCATCGGCGACATGATCAACTGCCTGCACCGGGCCGGTGTCCAGGCGCAGGCAGCCCCGGATACCGCCGTCAACGGCTGAGGGGCGGCCTCAGCCCGGATCGTCCAGGCCGTCCAGCCGCTCCGCCTCGGTGTACACCGGCGCGCCCGGCGGGTGGTTGTGGGCGCGAGCGAGGAAGACATCCCGGTAGGCGGTGTAGAGCAGCCCCCCGAAGAAGGGCAGCAGGAGGACGGCCAGCCAGCCCAGGCTGAGGACCAGCACCGCTACGGCGACGAGCAGCACCCCGACCAGCCCCGTCATCGCCGCCGGATTGGCGGCGTAGGCCCGGACGCTCAGCAGCATTGCCATCCCCGGCTGGGCGCCGTGCAGCGCCACCATGGGCAGCAGGAACCACTGCCCGAACGCCAGCAGCGCCGTGACCGCGCCCAGGGCCGCCGCGCCCCAGGCCCCGCCAACCACCAGGACCGGCCCGATGAGCAGCGCCCGCATCGGCGGCGGCGCCGGCGCCCCTGTCTCCAGGCGCGGCTCATAGAGGCCGAGGCCGGTTAGCGCCCCCTCCAGGGAGGCGGCCAGCGGGCTGAACAGCGCCGGGCTGAGTGCCCCGAAGGCTGCGAAGAGCCCAGCGGCCACCGTGATCGCTACCGCGCTGTCCAGGTTCCCCGGGACGACGTAGAGCGGCCGCGCGTCCCGGTTGTGGTCCACCACCAGGGCCAGGCGCACGAAGAGGACCAGGGCCACGGTAACCACGAGCAGCGTCATCAGCGCCCGCAGCAGCTCCCAGGCGACCAGGTGCGCCGCCAGCAGCGCGGCGGCCACGGCGGCGGTGTAGCCCAGGAAGGCGCCAGGCCGCCGCAGGAGCAGGGCCCCCGCCTCGCGCACCCAGCGCTGCCAGGCCTCCGGCTCCGTGGGTCGTGGCCCTAGCGCCGACACGCCGCCCTCCTCCCTGGCCCCGGCCGCCTACGGCCGCGGACGGCGCCGAGGGTGGGCGCCGGCCCCGCCCCGGTACGCGCCGCGGCGATCACTGCTCCGGGAACAGATCGGCGTCGGTGACCGCCCCGCGGCTGGCCGACGAGGCCAGGCGCGCGTACTTGCCGAGCACGCCGCGGCGGTAGCGGGGCATCGGTACCTGCCAGGCGCTGCGGCGGCGCTCGAGCTCGGCCTCGTCGACCGCTACCTCGAGGCGGTTCTCGTCGGCGTCGATGGTGATCCTATCGCCTTCGGCCACCAGCGCGATGGTCCCGCCATCGAAGGCCTCCGGGGCCACATGACCGACCACCAGCCCATAGGTCCCACCGGAGAAGCGACCATCGGTGATCAGGCCCACCGAATCGCCGAGCCCCTTGCCGATGATCGCCGAGGTGGGGGCGAGCATCTCGCGCATCCCCGGTCCGCCCTTGGGCCCCTCGTGGCGGACGACCACCACGTCGCCGGCCTGGATACGGTCGTCGAGGATGGCCTGCAGGCACGCCTCCTCGGAGTCGAAGACCCGCGCCGGGCCGCTGATCCGGCGCTGCTTGATCCCGGTGACCTTGGCCACGGCGCCCTCCTCGGCGAGGTTGCCGCGCAGGATCGCCAGGTGGCCCTGCGGGTAGAGCGGCCGGTCGAAGGGCATGATGATCTCCTGGTCCGCCGGGGGCTCCGGCGGCAGGTGGCGGATCTGCTCCTCGACGGTCTGCCCGGTGATGGTCAGGCAGTCGCCGTGGAGCAGGCCGTGCTCGAGGAGGATCCGCATCACCTGCGGCGTGCCGCCGACCTCGTGGAAGGCGCTGGTCACGAAGCGGCCCGAGGGCTTGAGGTCGCAGAGCACCGGCACCTTGCGGCGGATGGCCTCCACGTCGTCGATGGAGAACGGCACCTCGGCGGTGTTGGCGATGGCGAGCAGGTGCAGGACGGCGTTGGTGGAGCCGCCGAGGGCCATGACCACCGCGATGGCGTTTTCGAAGGCCGCTTTGGTCATCAGATCCCGCGGGCGGATACTCTGCTTGATGGCGTTCACCAGCGCTTCCCCCGAGGCCTCGGCGCTTTTGGCCTTTTCGGCGTCCTCGGCCGCCATGGTGGAGGAGTAGGGTAAGCTCATGCCCATGGCCTCGAAGGCCGAGGACATGGTGTTGGCCGTGAACATGCCGCCGCAGGAGCCGGCCCCGGGACAGGCGTTGCGCTCCACGCCCTTGAGATCCGCCTCGGGCAGCTTATTGGCCTGGAATTGGCCCACCGCCTCGAAGGCGGAAACGATGGTCAGGTCCTCGCCGTTGTACCAGCCGGGTTTGGTGGTGCCGCCATAGACGAATATCGCCGGGATGTTCATGCGGGCGAGGGCGATCATGGCCCCGGGCATGTTCTTGTCGCAGCCGCCGAGGGCGATCACCCCGTCCATGGACTGGCCCTGGCACACGGTCTCGATGGAATCGGCGATCACCTCCCGGGACACGAGCGAATACTTCATGCCCTCGGTGCCCATGGAGATGCCGTCGGAGATCGTAATGGTGCCGAACATCTGCGGCATGGCCCCGCTGGCGAAGATGGCCTCCTCGGCGTTGTGCGACAGGTCGTTCAGCTTGACGTTGCAGGGCGTGATGGTGCTGAAGCCGTTGGCGACGCCCACCACGGGCTTGTCGAAGTCGTCATCATCGAAGCCCACCGCGCGCAGCATGGCGCGGTTGGGGGTCCGGCGGACCCCTTGAGTGGTAGCGCGGCTGCGTTCGTTATGAGGCATGGCACTCTCCAGAAAGCGGGGCGTGAATGCGGGTTGGAATCCAGGGTCGTGCTAGGCGCGGTCCCTAGTCGCTATGATCGGCCGCGAGGGCCCGCAGCTTGGGCACTTCCAGTCCGGCGGCGTCGG
>CAJXLI010000010.1 GCA_913055575.1 uncultured Ectothiorhodospiraceae bacterium | reverse complement strand
AGCAGCTCGTAGTAGCGCCACATCAGCTCGTCGGAGATGGACATCAGCTTGCCGTAGATCTCCTCCGCCGACTCCTTGACCCCGACGTAGTTGCCCTGGGACTTCGACATCTTCTTGTGGCCGTCGAGGCCGACGAGCAGCGGCATCGTGAGCACCGTCTGCGGCCGCTGGCCGTACTGGCGCTGCAGCTCGCGGCCGACGAGGAGGTTGAAGCGCTGGTCCGTGCCGCCGAGCTCGAAGTCGGCCTCCAGCGCCACCGAGTCGTAGCCCTGGACCAGCGGGTAGAGGAACTCGTGAACGGCGATCGACGAGCCGCCGTGGTAGCGCTGGTGGAAATCGTCCCGCTCGAGCATCCGCGCTACCGTATAGCGGGAGGCGAGCTGGATCAGGTCGGCCGCCTGCATGCGGCCCATCCACTCGGAGTTGAACACCAGCCGGGTACGCTCCGGATCGAGGATGGTGTAGATCTGCTCCTCGTAGGTCTGCGCGTTCTGGCGCACCTCCTCGGGCATCAGCGCTGGCCGGGTGGCGCTCTTGCCGCTCGGGTCGCCGATCGTGCCGGTAAAGTCCCCGATGAGGAACACCACCTCGTGGCCGAGGGCCTGGAATTGGCGCAGCTTGTTGATCAGTACGGTATGGCCGAGGTGGAGATCCGGCGCCGTCGGATCGAACCCCGCCTTGACCCGCAAGCGCTTGCCGGAGCGCAGCCGCTCGGTGAGCTCCTCCTCCGGGATGACCTCCTCGGCGCCGCGCCGGATCATCGCTAGTGGATCTTCCGCTGTCATGGCTCGCCCCTTAGCCGTCTCACTATGAAATCGCGTATTATATCTTAGCCCCAGCGGTCCAACAGGACCCGGCGCGCAGATCGACGGGGCCACGGGGAGCGGCCTCCCGCGTGCCGGACCGGCCGTCCCAGCCGCCCTACGGGAGTGCGAACGTTGCAGAGCAGGCTGACGGATCTCGACCTCAAGAGTCCTACCCGCGGCGGCCGGCGATCACGCCGGCGACGACTAGCTCCCCTCGCGACCACCGTAGGCGTGGCCGGCGCCGCCGCGGCGCTGGCCTGGCTGGGCATGCGCGGCCAGCCGGCCCCCCAGAAGACCGACCCTCCGGAGAACGGCGCCTCCGTGGCAGCCATATCGCCGGAGCCGGAGCCTGCAAGCCTGATCGCCCTGCCCGGTCCCCTGCAGACAGCCTACCTGCTTCCCCCCGAGACCTCCCCGGCCGGGCCGGGCAGCGCGCCGGCCGGGGGCGACGGCACGCGCGCCGCCGGCCAACAGCCGGGCCAGGCGGCTGACGCGGCGGAGACACCGGCGGAGCGGACAGCGTCGGCGGAGGCGAGCTGGGACGAGGAAGAGGTCGAGGTACGCGCCGGCGACAGCTTCTCCCGCATCCTCGACCGCGCCGGCTACTCGGCCGCCGAGGTCGTCCGGATCCTGGACGCCGGCGAGGAGGCCGAGGCCCTCACCCAGCTACGCCCCGGCGACACCCTGACCTTGCTGCACGACGCGGAAGGGGAGCTGGCCGGGGTCCACTACCCCGTCGACCCCGGGCACGAGCTCCGTATCGAGCGCGAGGCCGGCGCCTTCCAGGCCGAGCTGGTGCCACGCGACCTGGAGCGGGAGCTGGCGCAGAGCCAGGGCGAGGTGACGGGCTCACTCTACCGCTCCGCCCGTCAGGCCGGGCTCAGCGACCGCCTGGTCATGAGGCTGGCGCGTATCCTCAACGGCGACATCGCCCTGGGACGGGATCTACGCCCCGGGGATACCTTCTCCGTGCTGTACGAGAGGACGCGCGCCCCGTCGGGCGAGCTCCTGGACACCCGCCTCAAGGCGGTGCGCCTGGATGCTACCGGCAAGACCCTGGAGGCCATCCGCTTCGAGACCCCCGAAGGGGAGGCGGATTTCTACACCCCGGACGGCACCAGCCTGACACGGACCTTCAACCGCTATCCGGTGGATTTCCAGCGCATCAGCTCACCCTTTGACCGCAATCGCCGCCACCCCATCCTCGGGGTGCGCCGCCCGCACCTGGGCGTGGACCTCGCCGCTCCCCGGGGGACGCCCGTGCACGCCGCCAGCAAGGGCCGGGTCACGGAGCGCACCCGCAAGGGCGGCTACGGCCGCGTCGTCACCCTGCGCCACAGCGCTCGGTACCGGACACGCTACGCCCACCTGTCGCGCTACGCCGAAGGCCTGCGCCCGGGCGAGCGGGTCGAGCGCGGCGAGGTCATCGGCTACGTCGGCAACACCGGCATGTCCACCGGCCCCCACCTGCACTACGAGCTCATCATCAACGGCCGCCACCGCAACCCGGTGACAGCCGAGCTGCCCCGAGCCGAGCCCCTCCCCGACGAGCACCGGGCAGCGTTCGAGGAGCACGCCGACAGGCTCCTCACCGTGCTGCGCAGCGATGCGGAAGAGGTCCGCCTGGCCGCGAGGGAGGAGAGGGACGAGGAGCCTTGAGGGAGCCTACGCCCGGCCTGTTCCTGGGGCTCATCTCCGGGACGAGCGCCGACGGCGTGGACGCGGCGCTCCTCGACCTGGACCCCGACGGCAGGCCCCGCGCAGCGCCAGCCCGCGACTGCCTGCCCCTGGGCGAGGATCTGCGCGCGGCTATTCACGCTGCCGGCGAGGACACCCCGCTGGGCGAGGCCTGCGCCCTGGATCGCCGCCTCGCCGAGGCCTTCGCCGAGGCGGCCTTGCGGCTCCGCGCCCGCGCGCCGGCGCAGACTCCGATCCACGCCATCGGCTGTCACGGCCAGACGGTCTGGCACCGCGGCGGGGATGCCGGGGACGGCGCCACGGTGCAGCTCGGCGATCCCAGCCGGATCGCCGCCCTGACCGGCCTGCCCGTGGTGGCGGACTTCCGCCGCGGCGACCTGGCCGAGGGCGGCCAGGGCGCGCCGCTGGCACCGGCCTTCCACGCCCACTGCTGGCACGACCCCGGGCAGGACCAGGCCGTTCTCAACCTCGGCGGCATCGCCAACCTCACGCTCATGCCGGCGGAGGGCCCGGTCACGGGCTTCGACTGCGGCCCGGCCAATACCCTGCTCGACACCTGGGCGCACCACCACCTGGGCACTCCCCACGACACCGACGGGGCCTGGGCCGCCAGCGGCCGGGTGGACCGGGCGCTGCTGGCGCGGCTGCGCGCTGACCCGTACTTCCAGGCCGAGCCGCCGAAGAGCACCGATCCGGAGTACTTCAGCTCGGCGTGGCTAGCCGCGCGCTGCCGCGGGGACGAGGCGCCGCAGGACGTACAGGCGACGCTGGTGGAGCTGACCGCGGCTACGGTCGCCGAGGCGCTGGCAGCCTGGGGCCCGGCGGGGAGCCAGCGGCTGTGGGTCTGCGGCGGCGGGGCGCACAACACCTACCTGATGGCGCGCTTGCAGGCGTGGTGCAGCGGGATGGCGGTAGCGAGCACGGCGGCGCTGGGTATCGATCCCGACGACGTCGAGGCGGCCGCCTTCGCCTGGCTCGCCTGGGCGCGGCTCAACGGCGTAGCCGGCAACCTCCCGGCGGTAACCGGGGCCGAGCGGGCAGCGGTGCTCGGCGGCCTCTACGCGCCCCGGGCCTGTACGTAGGCGGCGGCGCTGCGCGCTCGCCGCCCCGACGGGGGTGGCGGGCGCATAGCCGCCGGCGAGACTGCCGGCCCGGCTCAGATGCCGAACGATGAGCCGCAGCCGCAGGTCGTGGTGGCGTTCGGGTTGCGGATGACGAACTGCTCGCCCTCGATGCCGCTGGTGAAGTCCACCTCCGCGCCCTGGAGGTACAGCCCGCTCATGGGGTCGACAACGATCTGGACCCCGCGCTTCTCGATGACGGTGTCCCCCTCCTCGGCCGTCTCGTCGAAGGTGAACCCGTACTGGAACCCCGAGCAGCCGCCGCCGGTAATGAACACCCGGAGCTTGAGATCGGCGCTGTCCTCCTCCTCGATGAGCTCACGGACCTTGTCAGCCGCGGCATCGGTAAAGAGCAGCAGCTCGTCCTCGGCCGGCTTGTGGGTCTCAGGCTCCGCCGTTGCGCTCATGACTCATCCCTCCGCAAGTGGCCTGGCGGGGGCCTCCGTAGGCACCCACCCTGGGTCGTACCCTGATTCTGTCGCCGGCCCCGGGCCGCGTCAAACCGCTACGGGACAAAGGCCAGCCCCGTCAACCCGGCGTCCTCGTCGAGCCCGCACATCAGGTTCGCGTTCTGGACCGCCTGCCCGGCAGCGCCCTTGTTCAGGTTATCGATCACGGACAGGATCACCGCCCGATCCTCCCGGCCCATCTGCTGCGCGATGCCGATCCGGCACTGGTTGGTGCCGCGGATCCAGCGCGTCTCCGGATGCGTCCCGGCCTCGAGGACCTCCACGAAGGGCTCGGCCGCATAGCGCTCACGGTAGAGGGCCTGGAGCGCCTCCTGCGGGCGGTCGACGCCGACGTGGAGGGTCGCCTGCATACCGCGGGTCATGGGGACCAGGTGCGGGACGAAGGTCAGGTCCACCGCCGCGCCGGCGGCGTCGTCGAGGCTCTGCTGGATCTCCGGCAGGTGGCGGTGGCCGGCGGCGCCGTAGGCCTTGAAGTTCTCGTTGGCCTCGCTGAACAGGGTGGCCAGCTTAACCGAGCGTCCGGCGCCGGAGATCCCGGACTTGCAGTCTGCCACGACCGGCGCGCCGCCGTGGGCACCGGCCTCCAGGAGCGGCAGCAGGCCGAGCCCCACGGCGGTCGGGTAGCAGCCCGGGTTGGCCACCAGGCGCGCCGCGCGCAGGGCCTCGCGATTGCGCTCCGGGAGGCCGTAGACCGCCTCATCGAGCAGCTCGGGGCAGCTGTGCGCCATGCCGTACCAAGCCTGCCAGGAGGCGGCATCGCGCAGCCGGAAGTCGGCGCCCAGGTCGATCACCCGGCAGCCGGCCTCCAGCAGTGCCGGCGCCGATTCCATGGCGATGCCGTTGGGGGTGGCAAAGAAGACGACGTCGCACCGGCTCAGGCGCTCCAGCTCCGGCGCCTGGAAGCGGTTCGCCACCACGCCCTCCAGGGCGGGCATGAGCTCGTCGACCCGCGTGCCGGCCTCCGCCCGGGAGGTGATCTCCGCCAGCCGGAGCGCCGGGTGATGGGCGACGATGCGCAGCAGCTCCATACCCGCGTAGCCGGTACCGCCGACGATGCCTACTTCGATCATGGGTCGTATCGCTCCAGGGGGTTACAGAAAAGCGCACTAGGTGGGGTCCCTGCCGAGGCGGACCTGCACCTACAATACGGTCGTCGTTCAGTTGGCAGGAGGTTTATCGTGCTCTATCTCTGGATCCAAGCGTTCCACATCATCAGCATCGTGACCTGGTTCGCCGCGCTATTCTATCTGCCCCGGCTATTCGTCTACCACGCCATGGCGGAAGACGAGATCAGCAACGAGCGCTTCAAGGTCATGGAGCGCAAGCTCTACCGGGGCATCATGAACCCCAGCGCTATCGTGGCGGTGGGCATGGGGATCTGGATGCTGACGCTGTCGCCGAGCCTGCTCGACACGGGCTGGATGCTCACCAAGCTAGGCCTGGTCGCGGCGCTCATCGGCTACCACCTCTTTTGCGGCCAGCTGCTCCAGGACTTCGCGGACGACCGCAACGAGCGCTCGCACAGGTGGTACCGCGTGTTCAACGAGCTCCCCGTCCTGGTGCTCGTCCCCGTGGTCATCCTGGCGGTCGTCAAGCCGTTCTAGGCGCCCGCGGCAGCGAGGCCCGGAACGCAAGACCCCGGCGCGCCCGAGCAGGCACGCCGGGGTCCCGGTCCTTGCTACCGTACTAGCCCTCGGGGACGGCGCCGGTCAGCTCTCGCCGGCCGTCTCCTGGGCGATCTGCTCACCGCCCATGATCGAGCGCAGGTAGGGGACCTCCCCGAGCTTGTCCATCAGGGCGAGCTGGGTCTCCAGCCAGTCCTCGTGCTCTTCCTCGTCGGCGACCAGATCGGTGAACACCTGCCTCGAGGCGTAGTCCTGGACCGACTCGCAGTAGGCCGCCGCCTCCCGGTAGAGGGCGAGGCTGTCCTTCTCGCCCTGCAGATCGGCCTCGAGGAGCTCGCGGACGTTGCTGCCTACGGGGATATCGTAGGGCTGCATCTCCGGCGATCCGCCGAGATAGAGGATCCGCTGGAGGAAACGGTCGGCGTGCTCACGCTCTTCCTGGGACTCCTCCTCCTCCTTGGCGCCGAGCTTGTCGAAGCCCCAGTCGTGGGCCAGCCGGGAGTGCAAGAGGTACTGATTGATGGCCGTGAGCTCCATGCGGAGCCCCTTCTTGAGATAGTCGATAACCTTGCTGTCGCTTGCCATGGGTCCCCCAGTAGTTCCTTTGGGTGTCGCTTGGAGTCTATCAGCGTCCGGGGCGTGATGCGGTAGGGGCCTGCTCAGCGGCCCTGCGCCCCGCGGACACCTCTATAAAAACTTAGAATAAGTCTAAGTGTCAATAAAAAATTACTTGCCGGCTCGAATCAGCCCGCCGAGCTCGTACTCCTCGAGCGTATGGCGCAGCATGCGGCGCACCTCCTCGGGGGAGTCCATCTCCACAGCGCGGTTGGCGAGCTCCGCGGCCCGGGTCACGGGCACGCGGCGGACGACCCACTTGATCCGCATCAAGCTGGAGACACTCATGGAGAAGCCGTCGATACCGAACCCCATGAGCAGGATGGCGCCGGCGGGGTCGCCGGCCATCCCGCCGCAGACCGTCAGCCGCTTGCCGTGGCGCCGGGCGGCCCGCGTGACATCGCGCACGGCCGCCAGCACGGCCGGGTGCAGCTCGTCGTAGAGCGAGGCCACCCGGCTGTTGTTGCGGTCGACGGCCAGCAGGTACTGGGTCAGGTCGTTGGAGCCCAGCGACAGGAAGTCCGCCTGATCGCAGTAGCGGTCGATCTGGTAGAGGGTCGCCGGGACCTCGATCATCACCCCCAGCGACGGGCTGCGCGTCTCCACCCCCTCCTCGGCCAGCTCCTGGCGGGCGCGCAGGAGCAGCCGGCGGACATCGGCGATCTCGCCGAGGCGGCTGACCATGGGCAGCAGGATCTGCAGGTTCCCCAGCCCTACATCGGCGCGCAGCATGGCACGCAGCTGCGTGAGGAAGATCTCGGGGTGGTCCAGGGTCAGGCGGATGCCGCGCCAGCCGAGGAAGGGGTTCTCCTCCTCGATGGGGAAGTAGGCGAGCGACTTGTCCCCGCCCACGTCCAGGGTGCGCAGCGTCACCGGATGCGGGGCGAACTGCTCCAGCACCCGCCGGTAGAGCTCCGCCTGCTCCTCCTCGCCGGGGAAGCGATCGCGGATCAGGAAGGGGAACTCCGTGCGGTGCAGCCCGATGCCGTCGCAACCCGCGGCGAGGGAGAGATTGATATCGGTGATCAGGCCGGTGTTGGCGTAGAGGGCCACGCTGCGGCCGTCCGGGCTCACGGCCGGCTCGTCGCGCACCGCCTCGAGCCCCTCGGCGAACTCCGCCTCATCCGTGATCAGGCGCTGGTACTCCTGCTCCACCGTCGGCGAGGGGTCGACGTAGAAACGGCCCGAATAGCCGTCGACGACCACCGGCCGGCCATCGAGGTCGCGGGGGCGGAGATCGTCGATGCCCATCACCGCCGGTATGCCCAGGGCGCGGGCGAGAATGGCGACGTGGGAGTTGCGCGAGCCGGTAGCGGCAACTATACCCTGCAGCTTCTCGCTGGGCACCTCCGCCAGCTGCGAGGCGCTGACCTCCTGGCCGACGAGCACCGCCTGCTCGGGGAGATCGCGCGCCCGCTCGCCCTCGTCGCGCAGGCGGGAGAGGATACGGCGGCCGAGATCGCGGATGTCGCTGGCCCGCTCGCTGAGGTACGGATCGTCCATGTCCTCGAAGACCCGCACATGCTCGGCGATAATCTGGCGCAGGGCCCCCGGGGCCCAGTTGCCGCTGCGGATGCGCTCCACCGTCTCCTGGACCAGGGTATCGCCCTCGAGCATGTGCAGGTAGACATCGAAGAGCATCCGCTCGTCGGTGGTCACCGAGCTGGCGATCTGCTCACTGAGCTCGCGCAGCTCGGCGCTGACCTGTTCGACCGCAGCCTCGAAGGCCGCCACCTCGGCCTCGGGATCCACTGCGGCGCGGTCGGGGATCGCGTTGAGATCCGCCTGGGTGTAGGGGACCACGGCGGTGCCGATGGCCACGCCCGGCGCCCCGGCGAGGCCCCGCAGGGCACGGCCGTCCTCCACCGCCCGGTCGGTCTCGATACCGTCGATACCGCCGCTCACCCGCGCGTGGGCGATGGCACCGGCGAGCTGGGCAGCCAGGGTGACCAGGAAGGCGACCTCGTTCTCCTCGAAGCGCCGCTGCTCGGTCTGCTGGACCACCAGGACACCGAGGACGGTGCGGTAGTGGATGATGGGCACGCCGAGGAAGGAGGAGTAGCGCTCCTCACCGGTCTCCGGGAAGTAGCGGAAACGCGAGTGCGAGGGGGCGTTCTTGAGGTTGATCGGCTCCTCGCGCTCAGCAACCAGACCGACCAGCCCCTCCGTGGCGGCCATGCGCACCCGTCCTACCGCATCCGCGTTCAGCCCGCGGGTATCCCTGAGCACGAAGTCGCCCTGGGCGGCATCGAGCAGGTAGACGGAGCAGACATCCACGGCCATGGCGTCGGCCACCCGATTGATGATGATCTGCAGCGCCTCGCGCAGCCCGGGCGCGGCATTCACTTCTCGGGAGACACGGTGGAGGATATCGAGCATGGGGGCGCCTTATCGCAATCGTCTTCGGGCCGCTGCCGGGATAGCCGGGGACCGCTCCCCGCCGGTACCGGTACCGGCCCAGTCGACGCGCAGGCAACCGGCTAGCTCCTCCAGCGCCTGGCGATAGACCTGCTGCTTAAAGGATATAACCTCTTCGGCCGGCTGCCAGTAGTCCATCCAGCACCAGCGATCGAACTCCGGCCGCTGAGCACGATCGAGGCGCACCCGCTGCTCGTCGGCGACAAGCCGCAACAGGAACCAAATCTGCTTCTGCCCGACACAGCGCCCGCCGCGGCGGATCATCCGGCGCGGCAAGCGGTAGCGCAGCCAGCGGCGAGTAGCACCGAGCACGGCCACATCGGGCCGACCCAGGCCGACCTCCTCGCGCAGCTCGCGGTAGAGGGCCTCCAGCGGGGTCTCGTTGGGCTCGATCCCGCCTTGGGGAAACTGCCAGGCGTCTTCTCCGGCTCGCCGTGCCCACAACACCTGCCCACGCTCATTGGCAACGATGATGCCGACATTCGGCCGAAAGCCGTCTGTATCGACCACTCAGGCAAGCCTCCCTACGAGGAAAATCCGATGTTATTCTTTCATATGGGGCGTAACCTCGGCAATGTTGCCGCGGTATGCCTGCATCTTCCTCAGCCGACAAGGAGCGAGGCGATACGGTGGCCGTTGCCCTCTTCGACCTGGACCAGACCCTCATCGCCGGTGACAGCGACAGCCTCTGGGGCCAGTACCTGGCAGCGTGCGGCGCCGTCGACAGCGAGGCCTTCACCGAGGCCCACCACCGCTTCCACCAGGACTACCTGGAAGGGCGGCTGGACATCGACGCCTTCCTGGCCTTCGCCCTCCGCCCCCTGGCCGAGCACCCGGAGGACCGGCTGCGCGCCTGGCGGGCAGCCTTTGTCCGCGACTGGATCGAGCCGCTGGTGCTACCCGCGGGCGAGGCGCTGATCGAGGAGCACCGGCGGGCCGGCCACCACACGGCCATCGTCACCGCCACGAACCGCTTCGTCACCGCCCCCATCGCCGAGCGGCTGGGTGTGGACGCGCTGCTCGCCACCGAGCCGGAGCGCCGCCACGGGCGCTACACCGGCCGGCATACCGGCACACCCACCTTCCGCGAGGGCAAGATCCGCGTTGTCGACGCCTGGCTCCAGGCACAGGGCCTGGCGCACGCGACGACGTGGTTCTACAGCGACTCGCAGAACGACCTGCCGCTGCTGAGCCGCGTCGACCACCCCGTGGCCGTGGACCCGGATGGGCCGCTGCGCCACGAGGCGCAGCGCCAGGGCTGGCCCCTGCTGACCCTGCGCGCCTCGCAGACCCCGTCCCCCTGCCCGGCCTGACCCGGGCTGCCGGGATGCCGGCCTACCGGCGGTACCGCGCCGCCAGCCAGAGACCGAGCAGCACCACCCCCGCCGCCGCCACCAGCGGAATATCGCCGATACGGGTGTACGGGGTCGCGCCGCTGCGCCTCGCCACCTTCCCCGTCAGCGCGGCCACCTCGAACTGCGGGCTCCGTGCGGCCACCTGGCCCCGCGGGCCGATGAGCGCGGTGATACCGGTGTTGGTGGCGCGCAGCAGCCAGCGCCTGGACTCGGCGGCGCGCATGCGCGCCTTCTGCAGATGCTGGTGCGGTGCCAAGGAGTCGCCGAACCAGGCGTCGTTGCTGAGATTGACCAGCACGTCGGCCTCCGCTGCCGTGCGGCGCACGGCACGGGGGTAGGCGATCTCGTAGCAGACCGTGGCACCGAGGGCGAGGTCCGGCCCGAGCCGCAGCGCCTCGGGAGGCGGGCCCGGCTCGTAATCGGCCATGGGGGCGCCGAGGAAGTCGAGGCTGCGGCCGAACAGCGCCCGGAAGGGGACATACTCACCGTAGGGGACCAGGTGGCGTTTATGGTAGACGGCGCGGCGCTCGCCGCCGAAGGCGACAACGCTGTTGTGCAGGGCGCCGTCCTCGCCGCCGGCTCGGTAGGGGATGCCGAGCACCAGGGCACCGCCCGCCTCGCGGACCTGGCCGGCCAGCAGCTCGAGCGGCTGCGCTACGTGCTCGAAGCGCCGCGGGATGGCGGTCTCCGGCCAGACGATGAGATCGGCCCCGAGGTGCTCCTCGGTTAGGCGGGCGTAGCGCTCCAGGATGCGCGGCAGCTGCGACGGGTCCCACTTCACATCCTGGGCGAAGTCCCCCTGGAGCAACGCCACCGAGAGCGGCTCGCCGTCGGCCTGCGTCCACGACCGATCCCCGGCTGCACCGCCCGCCACCACCAGCGCGGCCAGCGCCGCAGGGTAGGCGCTACGGCGCCAGCTCGGCGCTGCGGCCCACCAGGCCACCGCGCCGGCGAGCAGGGCCAGCACCGCCGTCACCCCGAGGACGCCGGCTAGCGGCGCCCACCCGGCCAGGGGGGTGTCCAGGGCGGCGTAGCCGAGGAACAGCCACGGGAAGCCGGTCAGGAGCCAGGTGCGCAGCCACGCCACCAGCAGCCACGCCGCCGGCAGGGCCAGCAGCAGGCGCGCCGTCCGCCCGGGGCTGCAGGCGCGCCCGGCGAGCACCGCCAGCACGGGGAAGAGCGCCAGGCCAGCCACCAGCAGCGCCGTCACCAGGCCCGCCAACCCCGGCCCGGCGCCGCCGTACTCGTTGATGCTGACGAAGACCCAGGAGACACCGACGCCGAACTCGCCCAGGCCGAAGACGTAGCCGGCCTGCAGGGCTCGCCGCCGCGGGGCTACAGCGGCGACGTAGAACAGCACCGCCGGTGCGGCCACCGCCAGCCACGCCCAGTCCACCGGGGCGAAGGCCAGCGGTAGCAGGGCGCCGGCCAGGCCGGCGGCGAGCACCCCGTGCCACGCCGCCGCGAGGCGCTCAAGCTGCGCCATCGCTCTCCTCGCCCACCGGCACCACCCGCAGCAGGTGGATGCGCCGCTGGTCGGCGCGCAGCACCCGGAACTCGAAGCCACCGAGGACGATGCGCTCCCCGCGGCGGGGGACGTGGCCGAAGCGCCGCGCCACGAAGCCGCCGACGGTGTCCAGGTCCTCGTCGCTCAGGCGGGCGCCGAGCGCCTCGTTGAAGGCATCGATGGAGGCCACGGCCTTGACGATCCAGGTGCCGTCGTCACGGGCCAAGATGGGGGCATCCTCGTCGAAGTCGTGCTCGTCGTCGATCTCGCCGACGATCTGCTCGATGACGTCCTCGATGGTGACGATCCCGGCCAGGCCGCCGTACTCGTCCACCACCACCGACATGTGGTTGCGGCTCTCGCGGAACTGCTTGAGCAGCGCGTCGAGGCGCTTGCTCTCGGGGATGAACAGCACCGGACGGAGCACCTCGCGCAGGCGGAAGCCGCCGCCCTCCTCCTGGAACAGGCGCAGCAGGTCCTTGGCGAGCAGGATGCCGATGACGTCGTCCTTGCTCTCGCCGGTAACCGGGAAGCGCGAGAAGCCGGTGCGCACGATGGCCGGCAGCACCTCGCGAGGGGCGCTGTCGCGCGGCAGGGTGGTGACCTGCGGACGCGGGATCATGATATCCCGGGCCTGGAGCTCCGAAACGTGCATCACCCCCTCGATCATGGACAGGGCGTCGGGATCGAGCAGCCCGGCGGACTGCCCGTGCCGCAGGTACTGGATGAGCTCCTCGCGGGAGCGCGGCTCGGGGGGAGCGATGAGCCGGCGCAGGCGATCGCGCCACGAGGCGTCGTCGCCGGCGCCGGCGCTGCTTGGCTCTTCGTCGGGCATAGCCTGGCTCACTGCTCCTGGTAGGGATCGGGCACGCCGAGGCCGGCCAGGATGCGCCGCTCCTCGGCCTCCATGCGGGCCGCCTGCGCCTGCGCCTCGTGGTCGTAGCCCAGCAAGTGCAGGGCGCCGTGCACCACCATGTGCGCCCAGTGATCGATCTCCGGCTTACCCTGCGCCTGCGCCTCGCGGGCTACCACCGGCGCGCAGATGACCAGGTCACCGATGATCCCGGCCGCGTCGGCCGGGATCCCCGGCGGCGGCTCGAAGGGGAAGGAGAGCACGTTGGTGGGCTGGTCACGCCCCCGATAGTCGCGGTTGAGCGCCTGCGACTCCGGCCCGTCGACGATGCGGACGGTCAGCTCGCCTCCCAGGCCCCGGCCGGCGAGGGCCGCCTCAAGCCAGCGAGCCACCTGCGCCCGGGCCGGCGCCGGCGTCTCGGCGACGGACTGGAAGGCTAGCTCGATCCCGCTCACCTCGCGCCCTGCTTCCCTGCCTGGCCGCCGCCGATCCGGCGAGTGCGCGAGTCGTAGGCCTCGACGACGCGCTGGACCAGCGGGTGGCGCACAACGTCGTGGGCGGCGAAGAAGGTGAAGCTCACGCCCTCGACGTTGTGGAGGACATCCACGGCGTCGCGCAGGCCCGACGTCTTGTCCGCGGGCAGGTCCACCTGGGTCACGTCGCCGGTGGCCACGGCGGTGGAGCCGAAGCCGAGCCGGGTCAGGAACATCTTCATCTGCTCAACTGTGGCGTTCTGCGCCTCATCCAGGATGACGAAGGCGTGGTTGAGGGTGCGGCCGCGCATGAAGGCGAGGGGCGCCACCTCGATGACGTTGCGCTCGATGAGCCGATTGACGCGCTCAAAGCCGAGCATCTCGAACAGGGCGTCGTAGAGCGGGCGCAGGTACGGGTCGACCTTCTGCGCCATGTCCCCGGGCAGGAAGCCCAGGCTCTCGCCGGCCTCCACGGCGGGACGCACCAGCACCAGGCGGCGCACATCCTCGGCCTCCAGCGCCTCGACGGCGCAGGCCACGGCGAGGAAGGTCTTGCCGGTGCCCGCCGGGCCGATGCCGAAGCTCAGGTCGTAGTCGCGGATGCGCTGCAGGTAGGCGCGCTGCCCGGGGCCTCGGCCGCGGATGACGGCCTTGCGCGTACGGACCACCGCCGCTGCCTCGTCCCGCTCGTCACGGCGGGCCGCCGGCTCCTCCGGCCCCTCGTCCCCCTTCTCGGGATCCTCCGGATCGCGAGCGGCACCGCCCTGCTCCCGGGCAGCCGCCTCGTGCAGCTCCTGCAGCCGCGCCTGCTGCAGATAGAGGTGGACGTCCTCCGGCTCGAGGTGCTGCTGGGCAGCGGCCTCGTAGAGCTCCTCGAGCACCTGCCGGGTGACGCGGACCGCCTGGTCCTCGCCGATCACCCGGAAGCGGTGGCCCTGGTTCTGGATCTCCACCGCCAGGCGGCGCTCGAGCTGGCGGAGGTTCTCGTCGAACTGCCCGCACAGGCGCGCCAGGCGCTCGTTGTCCGCGGGCGTCAGCTCCAGGTCGATAGCTTGCGGCCGTATGCTCACGCTCTTACCCGCCTGCCCCGGCTGCTGCATAGTCCATGGCCTCACCTTCTACCGCGGCGACGCGCCCGCGCAAGGAGTGGGCGCAGGCTTCGGTGATGTACACCTCGGCGAACCGGCCGATCCACGCCGGCTCGCCCGGGAAGTTGACCACCCGGTTGCCGGAGGTGCGGCCGCTGAGCTCGCCGGGATCCCGCCGCGACGGGCCGTCGATGAGCACCGTCTGCGTGGTGCCGACCAGCGCCCGATGGGCTGCGGCCTGCTGCTCGTGCAGGCGCGCCTGCAGCCGCTGCAGCCAGGCGCGCTTGTCGGCCTGCGGCACGTCGTCGGTGAGCTCCGCGGCCGGCGTCCCCGGCCGGGGGCTGAAGATAAAGCTGAAGGCCCCGCCGTCAAAGCCGACCCGGTCGATCATCGCCAGGGTCTCCTCGAGCTCGGCCTCCGTCTCCCCGGGGAAGCCGACGATGAAGTCGGTGGCGATCACCGCGCTCGGCCGTGCGGCGCGGATCCGGGCGATGAGGTCCTCGTAGGCAGCGGCATCGTGGCCGCGCTTCATGAGCTTGAGGACCAGGTCGGAGCCGCTCTGCACCGGCAGGTGGACGAAGTCCGCGAGCTCCGGGACCTCGCGGAAGGCCTCGATGAGCCCGCTATGGAACGCCGCCGGGTGGGAGGTCGTGAAGCGGATCCGGTCGATCCCGTCGATCCGGGCGACCGCCTCGATGAGCAGGCCCAGGTCGGCGCTGTCGCCGTCGCCGAGGGCGCCGGCGTAGGCGTTGACGTTCTGCCCGAGCAGATTGACCTCGCGTACCCCCTGGGCGGCCAGCTGCCCGACCTCGGCGAGGACGTCGGCTACCGGCCGGCTGATCTCGTCGCCCCGGGTGTAGGGGACCACGCAGTAGGCGCAGTACTTGCTGCACCCCTCCATCACGGAGACGTAGGCCGTCGGCCCCTCGGCCTGCGGCTCCGGGAGGCGATCGAACTTCTCGATCTCGGGGAAGGTGACATCCACCTGCGGCCCCGCGCCGGCCCGCCGGCGGGCGAGCATCTCGGGCAGCCGGTGCAGCGTCTGCGGCCCGAAGACCAGGTCCACGAAGGACGCCCGGCGCAGCAGGTCGGCTCCCTCCTGGCTGGCCACGCAGCCGCCGACGCCGATGAGCGCCCCGGGGCGCGCCTCCTTGTACGCCCGCCACCGGCCCAGCCGGGAGAAGACCTTCTCCTGCGCCTTCTCGCGCACCGAGCAGGTGTTGAGCAGCAGCAGATCGGCCTCCTCCGGGCGATCGACCTGCTCGAAGCCGGCCTCGCTGGCGAGGACGTCGACCATCCGGCCGGCATCGTAGGTGTTCATCTGGCAGCCCTGGGTCTCTACGTAGACGCGCTCCGTCACCGTCGGCGCCACCTCGTTGGCATGGAGCAGTTGTCGTAACTCATTCTAGTGCGCCGGCTCCGCCGCTCGCGACCCTCGCGGGGGCTGCGCCCGGGCTGTGCGACCCTCAGCCTCATAGCCGTCAGAGCAGGCTCGCGGCAGCCCACCACGCCGCGGCAGCAACCGCGCCCGCGGCGACGTCGTCGGCCATGATGCCCAGCCCGCCGTGGAGGTTGCGGTCCAGCCAGCGGATGGGGCCGACCTTGGCGCCGTCGAGGAGGCGGAAGAGCAGGAAGAGCACGGCGGTATCCACCACCGGGTGCACGCCCTGCCCCCCGAGGGCCAGCGGCAGGGCCGCGACCAGGAAGCCGGCGATCTCGTCCCAGACGATAGCCGGGTCGTCGTCGACACCGGCATCGGCGGCAGCCCGGCTGCAGATCGCCACCCCGGCGACGATGGCCACCGCCGTGGCCAGCAGGTAGAGAGCGGCCGGCGCCGCGGCGAGGGCCGCGAGGATCGGCAACGCCCCCAGGGTGCCGAAGGTGCCGGGCAGCCACGGCACCCGGCCGAGGCCGAAGCCCAGGGCCAGGAAGTGGACAGGCCGGCGCAGCTGGAACCCGGTGCTCACGCGCGCTCCGCGAAGTGGTCGTACCCCTCGGGGTCGAGGGCCGAGACAGCGCCATCGGCGTCCTCGCCGCGCAGCCCCGGTGTCTCCTCCACGGTACCGATGCGGGTGAGCGGCGTCACCAGGCGCTCGCTCAGCCGGGCCATCTCCGCCTCCCTCGACGGCGGCACGGTCAGGCACAGCTCGTAGTCGTCGCCGCCGTGGAGCGCGTGGCGCAGGGTGCCGCCCTCAGCCATGAACGCCGGCGAGCGCGGCAACGCCGGTAGGCTCAGGGTAGCGCCAACGCCGCTCTCCTCCAGCACGCGGGCGAGGTCGGCGGCCAGGCCGTCGGAGATGTCGATGGCCGCGGTAGCGGTACCGAGTAGCGCCTGGCCAACGGCGAGCCGCGGCTCCGGGCGGAAGAGCCGGCCCACCAGGTAGGCCGGATCGCCGCTGACCGTCTCCCCGGTGCGGCCCTGCCACAGCTCCAGGCCGCGGGCAGCGTCGCCCAGGGTGCCGGTCACCCAGATCCCGTCACCGGGGCGCGCGCCGCTGCGGCGCAGCCCCATCGAGTCGCTGACCCAGCCGAGCGCGGTGACGGAGACGGCGACGGGACCGTGGGTGGTATCGCCGCCGACCAGGGCCACGCCGTAGCGGTCGGCCAGCGTCTTGAAGCCTTCGCTGAAGCGCTCCAGCCACGCCGGATCCTTCTCCGGTAGCGTCACCGACAGCAGCGTCCAGGCCGGCCGCGCGCCGACGGCGGCCAGATCGCTGAGGTTGACCGCCAGCACGCGGTGGCCGAGCGCCTCGGGCGGGATATCCGCCGGGAAGTGGACGTCGGCCACCAGGGTGTCGCAGCAGGCGGCCAGCCGGTCGCCCGTATCGGCGTCGAGCAGCGCCGCGTCATCGCCGACGCCGAGCTCGACCCCGTCGCGTTGCGCGGTCAAAGCGTGGAAGTAGCGCCGGATCAGCGCCGCTTCGCCTCCCCCGATGGGCACTAGGAACCTCGCTTGGCTCGACGCTCGGCGGCGCGCATCTCCACCCTCTCCAGGAAGCGGTCGAGCACGCCGTTGATGTAGCGGTGGGACTGCTCGGCGCCGAAACGCCGGGCTAGCTCCACCGCCTCGTCGATGACAACCCGGTACGGCACCTCGGGGCGCTCGGCCAGCTCGTAGGCGCCGAGCCGCAGGATGGCCCGCTCCACCGGATCCAGCTGGGCCAGCGGGCGGTCGAGCAGCTGCGACAGGTACCCATCGAGCTCCGCCGTCCGCTCCGTGACCCGGTAGATCAGCTCGCGGAAGTACGCCGTATCGATATCGCCGAGCCCGGTGGCCAGGAACTGGCGCTCGATGTCCTCGGCCGATTGCCCGGTAACGGCGTGCTGGTAGAGCGCCTGGACGAGCCTGGAGCGCGCCTTGGCGCGGCGCTTGCTTGCCTCTGCGTCCGCCATCAGGCCTCGAGCTGCCGCATGAGGTCCACCATCTCCAGCGCCGACAGCGCCGCCTCGGCGCCCTTGTTCCCGGCCTTGGTGCCGGCTCGCTCGATGGCCTGCTCCACGGTCTCGACGGTCAGCACGCCGTAGGAGACGGGTACGCTGGAGCCCATCATCGCCTGCGCCACCCCCTTGGTGCACTCGTTGGCGACGTACTGGTGGTGGTCGGTGCCGCCGCGGATCACCGCGCCGAGGGCGACGATGGCGTCGGCGCGGGCGGCCTCGGCCACGCGCTGCACGGCCAGCGGCAGCTCGAAGGAGCCGGGGACGCGGACCAGCTCCATGTACTCCTCGGGCACGCCGTGGCGGCGCAGGGTATCGGCGGCGCCCTCGACCAGGCGATCGACGATCATGTCGTTGAAGCGCGCCGCTACGAGGGCGAAGCGCGCCCCGTCGGGCGCGACGAGTTGTCCTTCCGTTACTTGCATGCCGGTCTCCTGAAAGATGAGCCGGTGAGGTGCGCTGGCGCAGCGTAACCTACAGGCCTGACGGGCCGACCGCAAGCGCCAGGCCGTCACTCGGGGGTGACGTACTCGGTGACCTCCATGCCGAAGCCGGACAGCGCGTGCATCCGCCGCGGGGCGCTGAGCACCCGCATGCGGCGCACCCCGATGTCGGTCAGGATCTGCGCGCCGATCCCGTAGGTGCGCAGATCCTGCGGCGTCGTCTCGGCCTCGCGGCAGGCCCCGCCGTCGCCCTGGTAGCAGCGCACGTGCTCGAGGATCTCGCCGTTGGGATCGGCGTTGCGCAGCACCACGACCACGCCCCCCTCGGAGTCCGCGACCTGGCGCAGGGCGGCGCGCAGGGGGAAGCCGCAGCGCGGGCCGGTGGCGCCGAGCAGGTCGGCGAGGGGGTTCTCCAGGTGGACGCGGACCAGCGCCGGCTCCTCCGGGGTGACGCGGCCGGCGACCAGGGCGAAGTGCAGGGCGCCGCTGACGTTGTCCTGGTAGGTGTGCAGGCGGAATGCCCCGTGCTCGGTGGGCAGATCGCAGGCGCCGACGTGCGCCACCGAACGCTCATTGCGCACGCGGTAGGCGATGAGATCCGCCACGGTGCCGATCTTCAGCCCGTGATCCCGGGCGAAGGCCATGAGGTCGTCCCGCCGGGCCATCGTGCCGTCCTCGTTGAGGATCTCGACGATGACCGAGGCCGGCTCGAAGCCGGCCAGGCGGGCAAGGTCGCAGCCGGCCTCGGTGTGGCCGGCCCGGGTCAGCACCCCGCCCGGCTGCGCCATCAGCGGGAAGATATGCCCCGGCTGGACCAGATCCTCGGGCTGCGCCCCCGGCGCCACCGCTGCCTGCACAGTGCGCGCGCGGTCGGCGGCCGATATGCCCGTGGTCACCCCCTCTGCCGCCTCGATGGAGACCGTGAAGTTGGTGGTGCTCTGGGCCTCGCTGCTGTGGACCATCAGCGGCAGGCGCAGCTGCTCGCAGCGCTCCCGGGTGAGCGTCAGGCAGATCAGCCCGCGCCCATACCGGGCCATGAAGTTGATGTCCTCGGGCCGGACCAGGCTGGCCGGCATGACCAGATCGCCCTCGTTCTCCCGGTCCTCGTCATCGAGGATCACCGCCATGCGCCCGCGGCGCAGGTCATCGACGATCTCGTCGATGCTGTTGAACGCCACCGTCTCGCTCATCCCCTCATCCATCTCCGAATCCGGCCTGCCGGAGCCGCTCCAGGGTCAGGCCGCGGTCCTCGTTACCGCCGTCGGCCGCGCCGCAGCGGAGCAGGCGCTCCACGTAGCGCGCCACCAGGTCCACCTCGATGTTGACCGGCTCGCCGGCGCCGCGTTCCCCGAGGCTCGTCGCCTCGAGGGTGTGCGGGATGAGGTTCACCTCGAACGCCCGCCCGGCGACGGCGTTGACCGTCAGGCTCACCCCGGCCACGGCGATGGAGCCCTTCACCGCCACGTAGCGCTCCAGCCCCTCCGGCACGCGGAAGCGCCAGCGCTCGGAGCCACCGGCCGGCGTGCGCTCCGCGATCTCGCCGACGCCGTCCACGTGGCCGGTGACCAGGTGGCCGCCGAGCGGGGTGCTGGGGGTCACGGCGCGCTCGAGGTTGACCCGTGCCCCGGTGCGCAGGCCGCCGAGGGTGGTACAGCGCAGGGTCTCGTCGGAGACATCGGCGCGGAAGCGATCGCCGTCGATGGCAGCGGCCGTCAGGCAGGCGCCGTCAACGGCGATGCTGTCGCCCACCTGGGTCTGCGCCAGGCCGAGCCCGGCAGCGTCGACCCAGATGGCGCGGCCGTCACCGCTACCCTCGACGGCCGCAACGCGTCCGCAGGCCTCCACGATCCCGGTAAACATCCGCCTAGACCAACCTTGCCGTGATACGGATTTCCTCGCCCACCCGGCGGATGTCGGCGAAGCGCAGGGGGTGGCGCTGCGCCATGGTCTCGATGCCGGGCAGCGCGAGCAGCGGCTGGGCGGCGTCGCCCATCAGGTGCGGCGCGGTGTAGACCAGCAGCTCGTCGGCCAGGCCGCTGGCCACCCACGCCCCGGCGAGCGTGGGCCCGGCCTCCACCCACACCTCGTTGACCTCACGCCCGGCGAGGGTGTCCAGGACCGCCGCCACCTCGAGCCCGTCCTCGGTGAGCGGCAGGGCCTGCAAGCCGGCACCGCGGGCCAGCAGCGCCTCGGCCCGGGCCTTGTTGACGTACGGGCCGTGGCAGATCAGTACCGGTCCCGGCGCCCGGAGCAACGCCGCCCCGGGCGGCGTGGTCAGGCGCGGGTCGACAACCACGCGCAGCGGCTGACGCGCCGCCGGCACGGCCGGCTCCACGTCGCGGGCATCGAGGCGCGGGTCGTCGGCGCGCACGGTACCCGCCCCGGTGACCACCGCCGCAGCCCGCGCCCGGGCGCGATGGACATCCCGCCGGGCGGCCGCCGAGGTGATCCAGCGGCTCTCGCCCGAGGCCATGGCGGTACGCCCGTCCAGGCTCGCTGCCAGCTTGACGGTCACCCACGGCCGGCCTCCGGCGATACGGCGCAGGAAGCCGCGATTGAGGACCTCGGCATCGGCGGCGAGCACCCCCTCGCGGACCGGTATGCCGGCCGCCTCGAGCTGGGCGATGCCGCTGCCGGCCACCCGCGGATTGGCGTCGCGGTGGCCGACCACCGCCCGGGCCACGCCGGCGTCGATCAGCGCCTGGCTACACGGCGGGGTGCGGCCGTGGTGGGCGCAGGGCTCCAGCGTGACGTAGGCCGTCGCCCCGGCGGCCGCAGCGCCGGCAGCCTGCAGTGCCGCCGCCTCGGCGTGGGGGCCGCCAGCACGCTCGTGGGCAGCCTCGGCCACGACACCACCGTCACGGACCAGCACGCAACCGACGCGCGGATTGGGGTGCGGGGGCGGGAAGACCGCCGCTGCCAGCCGGACGGCACGGGCCATCCAGTGCTCGTCCAGGCTTGCGCTACTCGCCATCGCCACGCCGGTGCTGCTCCAGGCCCTCGATGACCTCGCGGAAGGCGCCGACATCCTCGAAGCGCCGGTAGACGGAGGCGAAGCGGACGTAGGCGACCCCGTCGAGCTCGCGCAGCTGCTCCATCACGTAGTCGCCGATCGCGCTGGCCGCCACCTCGCGCTCGCCGGCCCCGGCGACGCACTTGCAGACGCGGCGCACCGCCGCCTCGACCGCATCAGTCTCGACGGGGCGCTTCTCGAGAGCCCGCCGGAAGCCGAGGCGCAGCTTGTCCTCGTCGAAAGGCTCGCGCCGCCCGTCGGACTTCACGACCCGGGGCATGACCAGCTCCGGCGTCTCGTGGGTGGTGAAGCGCTCGCCGCAGTCGGGGCACTGGCGCCGGCGCCGCACCTGCTCGCCCTCTCCAGCCAGGCGGGAATCGATCACGCGGGTGTCCGGGTGCTGGCAGTAGGGGCAGCGCATAGGCCTCGAAGCGAGCGGGTCGGTTACCGGGCAGCGAGCGGGCCCGGGCGGCTGCAGGCCACCCGGGGCGAATAAGGCTCCCACCCCTATGCGCCGCGTGCAACCGCCCGGCGGCCGCCGGCCCCGATCAGCTGTAGACCGGGAACTCCCGGCAGATCTGCTCGACCTCGCCGTGGACCCGCTCGACGACCGCCTCGTCGCCCATGTTGTCGAGGACGTCGCAGATCCAGTCGGCCAGGCGGACCGCCTCGGCCTCCTTGAAGCCGCGGGTGGTGATCGCCGGCGTACCGATGCGCAGGCCGCTGGTGACGAACGGCGACTGCGGGTCGTTGGGCACGGTGTTCTTGTTCACCGTGATGTTCGCCCGGCCCAGCGCCTCGTCGGCGTCCTTGCCGGTGAGGTCCTTCGGCGTCAGGTCCATGAGGAAGAGGTGGTTGTCGGTACCGCCGGAGACCACGTTGTAGCCGCGCTCGATGACGCGCGCCGCCATGGCGCGGGCGTTGGCCACCACCTGCTCCTGGTACTGCCGGAACGCCGGGTCCAGGGCCTCCTTGAAGGCCACGGCCTTGCCGGCGATGGCGTGCATCAGGGGTCCCCCCTGGGTGCCGGGGAAGACCAGCGACTGGAACTTCTTCTCCAGCTCCGGGTTGGAGCGGGCCAGGATGAGCCCGCCACGCGGGCCGCGCAGGGTCTTGTGCGTCGTGGTGGTGACGGCGTCGGCGTAGGGCACCGGGTTGGGGTAGACCCCGGCGGCAACCAGCCCGGCGATATGGGCCATATCCACCAGGAGGTAGGCGCCCACGGAGTCGGCGATATCGCGCAGCCGGGACCAGTCGACCACCTGGGAGTAGGCGGAGAAGCCGCCGATGATCATCCTCGGCCGGTGCTCGTCGGCCAGGCGCTGGATCTCGCCGTAGTCGATCTGGCCGTGGTCGTCGATGCCGTACTGGACGGCGTTGAAGAGCTTGCCGGAGAAGTTGACCTTGGCGCCGTGGGTCAGGTGGCCGCCGTGATCGAGGCTCATCCCCAGGATGGTATCGCCCGGGTTGAGCAGGGCGTGGAAGACGGCGGCGTTGGCCTGGGAGCCGGAGTGCGGCTGGACGTTGGCGTAGTCGGCGCCGAAGAGCTGCTTGGCGCGGTCGATGGCGAGCCGCTCGGCTACGTCGACGTACTCACAGCCGCCGTAGTAGCGCTTACCGGGGTAGCCCTCGGCGTACTTGTTGGTCAGCACGCTGCCCTGGGCCTCAAGCACGCGCGGGCTCGCGTAGTTCTCGGAGGCGATCAGCTCGATGTGATCCTCCTGGCGCTGGCGCTCGTCCGCGATGGCGGCGGCCAGCTCGGGGTCGAACCCCGCAATGGTCATGTCACTGGAGAACATGTCTACTCCTTGCTCGGCTCGGAATCCGGCGCTCAAATATCGGCCTAGTATAACTGAAATCCGCGCCGGGTCCGAGCCACCCCCAACGAGCGCTTATGTATCGACCCCGGCGGCTCTAGACTAGTAGCCATGAGCCTGCGCGCCCGCTCCTACGGCCGCCGCGAGCAGCTCGCCGACCGGATCCTGCACACCGTGGCCCTCGTCGCCTCCGCCATCGGGGCCGCTCTCGCTATCGGCCTGGCCCTCCAGCGCGGCGATGCCGCCCTGGTGGCCAGCGTCAGCGTCTACGGCCTCGCCCTGACCGCGCTCTTCGTCGCCTCCGGGCTGTGTAACTACAACCTGGCCGACCAGCACTCGCGGCGGGCCGAGCGCCTCCGCCGGCTCGACCACGCGGCGATCTTCTTCCTGGTCGCGGCCACCTATACCCCCTTCGCCGCCAATGCCCTGGCGCCCCCTTACGGCTGGCCGCTGCTGATCTTCGTCTGGAGCGCGGCCTCGATCGGCATCGGCGCCAAGCTCCTGCTACCCCGCCCGCCGGGGAAAGGCTTCTCGATCGCCCTCTCCCTGCTGCTGGGCTGGTCCATCGTGGCCGTCCTCGATCCGCTGGTCGCAGCCCTGCCGGCGACGGCGCTGGTGCTGCTGCTCGCCGGCGGGGTGTGCTATAGCGCCGGGGTCCTGCTCTACCTCTGGCACCGGCTATCCTTCCACCACGTGGCCTGGCACGGCCTGGTGGTCGCCGCTGCTGCATGCCACTATGCGGCCGTGCTCACCGGCGTCATCCTGGCGCCGTAGCTGGCAGCCGCAAGCGCTCCGCCCCCATCCCCTTGCGGGGGCCGCTCCGCTCACCGCCCATGTAGACGCTGACGAGACCTCGATCACGCCGCCATGACCGATCTGCTGCTGTTCTCCACCGGCCTCGCCGCCGTCCTCGGCGGCGGCGAGCTCCTCGTCCGCGGCGCGACCCAGCTCGCCGGGCGGCTCGGGATCTCACCGCTGATCATCGGCCTCACCGTGGTCGCCTTCGGCACCGGCGCCCCCGAGCTCGCCATCACCCTGCGCGCCGCCTTTACCGAGCACGCCGCCGACCTCGCCCTGGGCAACGTCGTCGGCAGCAATATCGCCAACATCCTCCTCGTCCTGGGCCTTGCCGCCACCCTCGCGCCCATCGCCGTCACCCAGCGGCTCATCCGCATCCACGTACCGGTGATGATCGCCACCTCCCTGCTCGTCGCCGGGCTCGCCGTCCTCGGCAATCTCGGGCCGGCCCAGGGCGCCGTCCTCCTGCTCGCCCTCGCCGCCTACCTGGTGCTGACCGTACGCTGGGACCGGCAGCAGCTACAGCCCGACGAGGCCGAGGCGACCGGCTCCATGGCGAGCGCGATCCTGCGGCTGCTGCTCGGGATCCCGCTGCTGGCCGGCGGCTCGTTCCTGCTGGTCGAGGCCGCTGCGGCCATCGCGGCCGCGCTCGGCGTCAGCGATCTGATCATCGGGCTGACCATGGTGGCGGTGGGCACCTCCGTGCCCGAGCTCGCTACCAGCCTGGTGGCTGTCGCGCGCGACAATCGGCAGATGGCGGTCGGCAACGCCGTGGGGAGCAACATCTTCAACCTACTCGCCGTGCTCGGCTGCGCCGCCCTGCTGGCGCCGGAGGGCGTGCACGTGGCCCGCCAGGCGCTGGTCCTCGACCTCCCGGTCATGCTCGCCGTGGCCTTCGCGTGCCTGCCGGTATTCTTCACAGGGCACACCATTGCGCGCTGGGAGGGCATCCTCTTCCTCGGCTACTACGCCGCCTACTGCGCCTTCCTCTTCTTCACAGGCACGCAGCACCAGGCGCTGCCCCTATTCAGCGGGGTGATGGCCGGCTTCGTCATCCCGCTGACGGTCGTGACCCTGGCGGTGGGCCTGTGGCGCGAGCTGCGTCACCGCCGCCCCGGCCTGTATAGTTGACCCGAAAAGCCGCGTCTCTAGGGAGGATCCCGATGGTGCAGCGTGCCTGCGCCCCCGCCGGGCGGCGGGGGCAACCGAGGCCGACGAGCGAGCGGCAGGGGGCTATCTGCCCATGCCGGGCCTGATCCTGCTCCTGGCCATGTCCGTGCTGATCGGCGCCGGCGTGGCCGTGCGCGAGCGCTCGGAGGTGATCAGCAACACCGCCTTCCTCCTGGCGGCCGCGCTGCTCGTGCTGGCGGTCCTCGCCTTCGCCCGCATCGTCTGAGCCCGGGAAGGGATCAATAAGGGCCTACCTAGGCATCCCGGACCGCGAGGGCGTTCAGGGTCTCGCCGAGGCACGCCGTCAGCCGGCGCGCGGCGTCCAGGTGCAGCGACTCGTCCGGCCCGTGGGCATTGGCGCCGGGGCCGGCAACGCCGGTGACGAGGTAGTCCGCCTGCGGGAAGCGGGCCTGCAGCCAGTTGATCAGCGGGATGGTCCCGCCCTCGCCCATATGCACCGGCTCAGCTCCGAAGTGGGCGCGGGAGGCGCGCTCCAGGGCCTGGCTCAGCCACGGCGCCGGCTCCGGTGCCTCCCAGCCCGAGGCCACGGCGCCGGGCTCGAACGCCACCCGGGCGCCCGAGGGCGGATCCTCGGTGAGCAGCTCCGCCACGCCCTCGGCCACCGCCTCCGCGTCGGCGGTGGGCGGCAGGCGCAGGGCGATCTTGGTCGTAGTGAACGGGCGCAGGACGTTGCCGGCGGCCGCCACCGGGGGTAGGCCCTCGGCGCCGACGATCTCTAGCGCCGGCCGCCAGCTGCGGTCGAGGATACGCTCCGCCGGCTCGGCGGACTCGGTCTCGACCCCGCTGAGCAGGGGGTAGCGCTCGCGGGTCAGGTCACCGAGGACGGCGCCGGCGTGGGCGGCCTGCTGGCGGCGAAGCTCGGGGATGGCCACGCCGCAGAGCCGGGGCAGCACCTGGCCCGTATCCGGATCCTCCAGGCGGCTGAGGAGCCGGCGCAGGATGCGGAAGCTCGAGGGCACGACGCCCCCGGCGTCGCCCGAGTGGATCCCCTCGCTGAGCACATCCACCCGGAGGGTGCCGGTAACCATCCCGCGTAGCGAGGTGGTGCACCACAGCCGGTCGTAGGTCCCGCAGCCGGCATCCGGGCAGACGATGAGATCCGGCTGGCCGATGCGCCCCGCCAGGGCGTCGAGGTAGGCCGGCAGATCGGGGCTGCCGCTCTCCTCACAGGCCTCGATGACGAAGACGCAGCGCGGGTGGCGCTGCCCGGCCTCGCGCAGCGAGGCCACGGCCACCACGGCCGAGAACAGGGCGTAGCCGTCATCGACGGCACCGCGGCCGTAGAGGCGGCCGTCGCGGACGACCGGCTCCCAGGGGGCAAGCCCCTCGGACCAGCCGCTACTCTCCGGCTGCTTGTCCAGGTGGCCGTAGATGAGCGCCGTGCCGGCCGCCTCGTCGCTGCCCGGCAGCTCGACGAACAGCAGCGGCGTCCGCCCCGCCAGGCGCTCGATGCTGACCGCCGCCTCGGGCAGGTGGCGCCGGCAGAACGCGGCGCCGAGCTCCAGGGCAGCGTCCAGCTGGCCATTCTCGGCCCAGGCGGGATCGAAGCTCGGCGACTTGGCCGGGATCCGGACGAACGACGCCAGCGCCGGCAAGGCCTCCCGATCCCACGCCGTTGCGACGTGCTGCGTGTCCAGGGCGTCCATCACGACCTCTCCTCCTCCGCCAGCTCGTCGATTACCCGATCGTGGACCTGCTGTGCCGCCGCGTCGGCGAGGACGAAGCGCAGCCGCCGCACACGCTGCAGATCCGGCGCGTGCTGGCGGATAGCGCCAACCGCCACCCGGGCCGCGCGCTCCATGGGGAAGCCGAAGGCGCCGGTGGAGATGGCCGGCACGGCGAGGCTCGCCAGGCCGTACGCCTCGGCGCGGTGGCAGGTGTTGCGGTAGCAGGCCGCGAGCAGCTCCTCGCCGGGCTCGTCGACGCCGTAGACCGGGCCGAGGCAGTGGATGACGTAGCGGTTGGGCAGGGCGAAGGCCTCGGTGATCACCGCCTGGCCGGGCTGGATGGGCGCGAGCGGCCGGCACGCGTCGGCGAGCTCCGGGCCGGCGGCGCGGTGCAGCGCCCCGGCCACCCCACCCCCCGGCATCAGCTCGGCGTTAGCGGCGTTGACAACCGCCTCGCAATCCCCCTGCGCGGCGATATCGCCGACGCAGGTCGCCACAGTCAGATCGGCAAAGCGCGCTTGCATCAGCCCTCCTCCGTGCTCGCTGGCGACCCCACGTCCGGGTACGCCCCGGCCCGCTCCGGCACCCGGGATCCGCCGCCAGGCCAATCTAGCATCCAGGGCCCGCCCTGGGCCTCCCGGATAGCCTCATAGGCGGCGCGGATCTGCCGTGCGAGCGCGGCGAGGATCCGCCCCGGCCAGCGGCGCACGATCCGGTACGGCTGCTGCATGCGATCTCACCTCCCCCCCTCGGGGCAGAGGATACCGGAGGCGAGCCCCCTGGGCAGCCTGCGTACCTGCGGTGGTTTTACAAAGCCTCTACACTGAGCATCCTAGGGGCTTTCGGTAACCGGCCCGTGGCGGGACACTCGCAAGCGGGCCCCTGACCGCAGGGAGGATGGCGTTGCAGGACAAGCATATCGCGGTGGTCGGCGGCGGCATCGCCGGTGCGGGAGCGGCCTGGCTGTTGTCGGGCCGGCACCGTGTGACGCTGCTCGAGGCAGCCGACTACGTCGGCGGGCACACGTGCACCATCGATGCGCAGCTCAACGACGGCACCTATCCGGTGGACACCGGATTCATGGTCTACAACCCACGCAACTACCCCCACCTGTGCGCGCTGCTCGACCACCTCGGTATCGAGGGCCAGGCCTCGGACATGTCCTTCGCCTGCGCCGACCGGGATGACGACCTGGAGTACAACGGCGAGGGGCTGGGTGGGCTCTTCGCCCAGCGCCGCAACCTCCTCCGGCCCGGCTTCCTGCGCATGATCGTCGACATCCTGCGCTTCAACCGCCGGGCCAAGCGCGATCTCGCCGGCAGCCTCACCGACGACGTCACCCTCGGCGAGTACCTCGACCGCGGCGGCTACGGGCCGGGATTCCGCCGCCACTACCTGCTGCCCATGGCGGCGGCCATCTGGTCCTGCACGCCGCGCAGCCTGCGGGCCTTCCCGGCGCGGCAGTTCCTGGCCTTTTTCCGCAACCACGGCCTGCTCGACCTGGTGGACCGGCCGCAGTGGCACACCGTGCCCGGCGGTGCGCGCCGCTACATCGATGCCCTCCTGCCGGCGCTGCACGCCGTGCACACGGGCACCCCGGTGCGCAGCGTGCAGCGCCTCGACGAGGGCGGCGTACGCTTGGCCGGCGACGGCGGCGAGCTGGGCCGCTTCGATGAGGTCGTCCTCGCCGCCCACGCCGACCAGAGCCTGGCCATGCTCGACGCCCCCCACGAGGCGGAGGCGCAGCTGCTCGCCAAGTGCCAGTTCCAGGACAACCAGGCGCTGCTGCACACCGACGCGGCAGCCATGCCCCGGCGGCGCCACGTCTGGGCGAGCTGGAACCACATCAGCGCCGCCGACGAGCAGTCGCAGCGGCCGGTCTCGGTGACCTACTGGCTCAACCGGCTGCAGCAGGTCCCCAGCCAGCAGGATATCTTCGTCACCCTCAACCCGGTGGACGCGATCGACGAGGCGCACATCCAGCGCCGGCTGCACTTCACCCATCCGGTCCTCGACGGCCCCGCCGCCGAGGCGCAGGACGCCCTGCCCCAGATCCAGGGGCGGGACCGGCTGTGGTTCTGCGGCGCCTGGACCGGCTTCGGCTTCCACGAGGACGGGCTCCGCTCCGCCCTACGCGTGGCCGAGCAGCTCGGCTGCCCGGCGCCGTGGGATCACGGCCCGCCGAGCGCCGCTGGCCGCGCGCCGGTCGCCACCGCTCAAGCGCAGGAGGGGTCGGCATGATCGAAGCGCCCGCGCTCTACGTCGGGGCCGTCACCCACCGCCGTACCGTCGCCCCGACGTACCACTTCCGGTACCGGTACGCGGCCTTCCTCCTCGACCTGGATGACCTGCCGGCGCTCGACCGGCGCAGCCGGCTCTTCGCCTACAACCGCCGGGGCCTGATCAGCCTCTACGACCAGGACTACGGCCCCCAGGACGGCACCCCGCTGCGCCCGTGGATCGACGGCGTCCTGCGCGAGCGCGGCCTGGACACCGCCGACGGCCGTGTCCTGCTGCTCACCGTCCCCCGCGTCCTCAACCACGCCTTCAACCCCCTGTCGGTGTGGTTCTGCCTCGACCGGGACGAGCAGCCGCGGGCGGTGCTCTGCGAGGTACACAACACCTTCGGCGAGACCTACGGCTACCTGCTGCACCAGGACGGGGCCCCCATGGCCTTCCCCATCCGCAGCCGGGCGACCAAGGTCTTCCACGTCTCGCCCTTCTTCCCCGTGGACGGCGAATACCGCTTCCTCCTCTCGGCACTGACCGAGTCCCTGACCGTGGCCATCGGCTACGATGGGGCGGAGGGGCAACGCCTCTCGGCCGTCCAGACCGGCGAGCGCCGGCCGCTGACCGACGGCCAGCTATGGCGCATCCTCGGGCGGCTGCCGCCCCCCGGGATACGCGCCCTCGCCGGGATCCACTGGGAGGCGCTGAAGATCTACCTGCGCGGCGGCCAGTTCCACAGCAGGCCGCAGCCGCCGGAGGAGCGCATCGGATGACGCAGATCAGCGACGCCGGATCCGCCCGGGCCCACGTGCCGCTGACCGCCCGCCCCCTGCTCGCCTGGCTGGGGCGCTTCCACACCGGGACGCTGCAGCTGCACCTGCCCAACGGCGCCTCGCTGCGCTTCGGCGGGACCTACGACGGCCCCGCGGCGACGATGACCCTGCACAGCCCGGGGCGGCTCACGGCGCGGGTCCTGCACCGTGGCGATATCGGCTTCGCCGAGAGCTTCATGGCCGGCGAGTGGGATACGCCGGAGCTGGCGCCGCTGATCGCCGTGATGGCGAGCAACGAGCACGCCTACAACACCGCCCCGGCCGGCCGCTGGTACTCGCGGGCCCTGCTCAACCTGCTCCACCGGCTGCGCGCCAACACCCCGCGCGGCAGCCGGCGCAACATCGCCTACCACTACGACCTGGGCAACGATTTCTACCGCCTCTGGCTCGACGGGACCATGACCTACTCCTCGGCCCTGTTCAGCGAGCCGGGGCAGCCGCTGAGCGAGGCGCAGCGCCACAAGTACACCCGGACGCTTGCCGACCTGGGCGCGCAGCCCGGTGAGCATGTCCTGGAGATCGGGTGCGGCTGGGGCGGCTTCGCCCGCGAGGCGGCGCGGGCGGGTATCCACGTCACCGGGGTGACCCTCTCCCAGGAGCAGCTCACCTGGGCTCGCGATGCCCTCGCCGCCGAGGGGCTGGACGGCCACGCCGACCTGCGCCTGCAGGACTACCGCGAGGCGGCCGGCCCCTTCGATTACGTCGTCTCCATCGAGATGTTCGAGGCCGTCGGCCAGGAGCACTGGGCGACCTTCTTCGACACCGTCCACCGCTGCCTGCGCCCGGGCGGCCGGGCGGTGCTGCAGATCATCACCATCGACGAGGCCGCCTGGCCGATCTATGCCGCCGGCCCGGACTTCATCCAGCGCTACATCTTCCCCGGCGGCATGCTGCCCACCGCCCGCCACGTCCGCGAGGGGCTAGCGGCCGCCGGGCTGCGCTGCGAGCAGGCCACCGCCCACGGCCTGGACTACGCACGGACCCTCCGCGCCTGGCACCGCAACTTCCTCGCCCGCTGCGACGATGTCCGGGCGCAAGGCTTTGACGAGCGCTTCCAGCGCATGTGGCGCTACTACCTGGGCTACTGCGAGGGCGGCTTCCGCTGCGGACGCATCGACCTCCACCGCTTCGTGGCACAGCGCCCGCATGGGTGACAACCAGCCGGTCTACCCCATCCGCGCTGCGGCCGAGCTCACCGGCGTGAACCCCGTCACCCTGCGGGCCTGGGAGAGGCGCTACGGGCTGATCAGGCCGGAGCGCACGGCCAAGGGCCACCGCCTCTATACCGAGGCGGACATCGCCCGCATCCGCCGCATCCTGGAGCTGCTCGACCGGGGTGTGCTGATCAGCAGGGCGCGGGAGGTCCTCGACGCCGAGGCGAGCGGGCAAGCCGTCGCCGCGGGTGAGGAGCCCTGGCCGGCCTGGCGGGAGCACCTGGACCGGGTGCTCGCCCGCTTCGACCCCGGTGCCCTGGCGGGGGCGCTGGGCGAGCTGCTCAGCCTCTACCCGGTAGACCGGGCCGCCAGCCACATCCTGCTGCCGGCCCTCGCCGAGCGCCAGCGCGGCGACTGGGATGGCGTGGCCGAGGGCTACCTGCTGGCGCGCTACTTGCGCGGCCGGCTCGGCCACCTGGTCTACCGCCAGCGCCCCCAGGGCCGGGGCCGGAACTTCCTGCTCGCGGCCCCGCCCGGCGATGGCGCCCCGCCCACCCTAGCGGAGACGGCGCTGTGCACCCTCGCCCTGGCCGCCATCCAGGTCGGCCACCGCCCCCTGCTGCTCGGCGAGGGGGTGCCGGCGCCGGCCATCGCCGCCGGAGCGCGGCGCGGGGCGGCCAGCGCCGTCCTGCTCTACGCCGGTGAGGCCCCGGAAGCGGCCTGGCACGAGGCGGCGGCCGCGCTGGCGGCCGCAGGGCAGCCGCCCCTGGGGATCACCGGCCCCGGCGCCGGGAGGCCGGCGGAGCTGCCGCCGGGCGCCCTGGCGCTGACAGGCGAGCCCCACGAGGCTATCGCCCGCCTGCAAGCCCACTGCGACTGAGGAGCCCGAACCGTGAGCACCGCCCTGGTCTGGCTACGCCGGGACCTGCGCCTGCACGATCAGCCCGCCCTGGCCGCCGCAGCGCAGCGGGCCAACCGCCTCGTCCCGCTCTACATCCACGCCCCCGAGGAGGCGACACCGGCGGAGGGGGCAGCGAGCCGCTGGTGGCTGCACCACAGCCTCGCCGCCCTGGCCGAGGCACTGGCGACCGCCGGCAGCCGGCTGTGCCTCGACAGCGGCGCTACCGCCGAGCGGCTGCGCCACTGGGCGCAGGTCAGCGAGGCGGATACCGTCTACTGCACGACCGTCGCCGAGCCGTGGGCCCGGCGCCAGGAGGCGGCGGTCCGCGCCGCGCTGGCGGAGGCCGGCGTCGCCCTGGAGATCCTGCCCGACGGGCTGCTCACCGACCCGAGCGCCATCCGCAACCGCAGCGGCACCCCGTACCGGGCCTTCACCCCCTTCTGGCGCAGCGTCCGCCCCCAGATCGATCCGCCGCGGCCGGCACCGGCGCCGGCGCTGCCCCCGCTGCCCGACGCCATCCCGGAGCCGCAGCCGCCGGAGGCCCTGGGGCTGCTGCCGCGCATCCGCTGGGACAGCAAGCTCGAGATGCACTGGCGGCCCGGCGAGCCGGCAGCACGGGAACGGCTGGCCCGGTTCATCGACGGCGGCCTGGCCGACTACACCGGGCAGCGCGACCGCCCCGCCCGCGACGGCACCTCCCGGCTGTCGCCCCGGCTGCACTTCGGCGAGGTGAGCGTGCGCGCCGTCTGGCACGCCGCCGCCGACGCCCGGGCAGCGCAGCCAGCGGCCGAGGCGAGCGTTGACGCCTTCCTCGGCGAGCTGGGCTGGCGGGAGTTCGGCTACCACCTGCTGTGGCAGGATCCGGAGCTCGACCGCCGCCCCTTCGACCGGCGCTTCGAGGCCTTCCCGTGGCGCGAGGATCCCGACGGCGCGCTACTCGGCGCCTGGCGCCGCGGCGAGACCGGCATCCCGCTGGTGGACGCCGGTATGCGTGAGCTATGGGCCACCGGCTGGATGCACAACCGGGTCCGCATGGTGGTGGGCTCCTTCCTGGTCAAGAACCTACGCCTGCCCTGGCAGCACGGCGAGGCGCACTTCCGCGACACGCTGGTGGACTGGGACCTGGCGAGCAACAGCATGGGCTGGCAATGGGTCAGCGGCTGCGGGGCCGACGCCGCACCCTACTTCCGCATCTTCAATCCGGTACGCCAGGGGGAGCGCTTCGATCCGGACGGCGACTACGTCCGCCAGTGGGTCCCGGAGGTAGCCGGGCTGCCGAAGTCGCACATCCACCAGCCGTGGAAGGCGCCGGCGGACGCCCGGGCACGCAGCGGGCTGCACCTCGGCCGGAGCTACCCGGAACCGCTCGTGGATCTCGGCACCAGCCGGCAAGAGGCGCTGGCCGCGTTCCAAGCCCTGGGTTAGGGTATAACTTATGAGCACGACAACCCCCGTCTACCAGACCGCGATCCAGAGCCTACCGCTGCTGCACAGCGGCAAGGTCCGCGACATCTACGCCGTAGACGACGACCGGCTCCTCATCGTCGCCACCGACCGGCTCTCCGCCTTCGACGTCGTCCTCCCGGATCCCATCCCCGGCAAGGGGGCAGTCCTCACCCGGGTGTCGAACTTCTGGTTCCGCAAGACGGCCCACCTGGCCACGAACCACTTGCTCGACACCCGTCCGGAAGCGGTGGTCGCACCGGAGGAGGCCGAGCAGGTCCGCGAGCGGGCGGTGGTGGTCCGCCGGCTCCAGGCGCTGCCCGTGGAGGCCATCGTCCGCGGCTACCTCACCGGCTCGGGCTGGGCCGCCTACCAGCGCGACGGCACCGTCTCCGGCGTCGCCCTGCCCGACGGGCTGCGCCTGTCGGATCGGCTCCCGGAGCCGATCTTCACGCCCACCACCAAGGCGGCGGTAGGCGGCCACGACGAGCCGATCTCCTTCGATGAGACCATCGGCCTCATCGGGGCAGAACTGGCCTCGCGCATCCGCACCATCGCCCTCGAGGTCTTCGAGCTGGCCACCGCCTACGCCGAGGCCCGCGGCCTGATCATCGCCGACACCAAGCTGGAGTTCGGGGTCACGCCGGAGGGAGAGCCGGTCATCATCGATGAGCTCCTGACGCCGGACGCCTCCCGCTTCTGGCCGGCGGACGCCTGGCAGCCCGGCGCCACGCCACCGGCGTTCGACAAGCAGTACATCCGCGACCACCTCGAGTCGCTGGACTGGGACAAGGCACCGCCGGCGCCCCACCTGAGCGAGGCGACCATCCGCCAGACGGCGGAGAAATACCGCGAGGCCGAGCGGCTGCTCACCGCTGCGGCCTGACCCCGCGCTGCGCCCGCTCCACCCTGGGGCACGCCGCCCGACGCCGGGGGCAGGGGCGGGTCGCCCCTTCCGCATTGATCAAGCCCAATAGCGAAGCCATGAGTGTGGTAGAGTCGAGGCAACTAAGCGACCTCACGGAATGGATCATCATGCAGCCCTGCGACTGCGAAAATTGCGCGATCCGCTCCGTCGCGCTCTTCGGTGAGATCCATCAGCAGACGGTCCAGCGCGTCCACGACCAGGCCCGGCAGCTCGAGGAGCCGGAGGGCACCATCCTCTACCGGGAGGGCCACGCCGCGAACGCGGCGTTCACCCTGCGCGAGGGCATCGTCAAGCTGGTCCGCAACCAGCCCGGCGGGCGCAGCCAGATCGTGCGCCTGCTCGTCGGGGGCGACTTCTTCGGCGCCGAGGGGCTGTTCGGCGACACCCACCACCACACCGCCATCACGCTGACACCGGTCACCCTCTGCAGGCTGCCGAACACCCTGCTCGAGCAGCTGCGTACCGACGATCCGGCCTTCAGCGACGCGCTGCTCGGGCGCTGGCGCCGTGCCCTGGACGAGGTCGAGTCCCTGGCCCTGGAGCTCGGCAACCGCAAGGCGGAGGAGCGGCTCGCCTCCTTCCTCCTCCACTGGCAGCGCAAGCACGGGCCGCAGGCGCAGTGGCTCCCCCTGCCGCTGTCACGCGGTGAGCTCGGCGAGCTCCTCGGCCTGCGGGTCGAGACGGTCAGCCGCGTGATGGCGCGCTGGAAGCGCGAGCGGCTATTCGAGGAGCGCAACCGGCTCATCCGGCTGCTCGACGCGGAGGGGCTGCAGCACGTGGTCGACAGCGACCCGGGCTGAAGCGCCGGGCCTGTACCGGGCTCGAGGACAAGACCGCCCCGCCCGGCCAGGCCGGGCGGGGCGGCAGCGCGTCAGCGCCTGTGGCGGCTCCTTAGGCGCGCATCATGGCGACCGAGATGTCGATCATGCGGCTGGAGAAACCCCACTCGTTGTCGTACCAGGCGCAGGCCTTGATCAGCCGCGGCCCCTGGGCCTTGGTCAGCGGCGCATCGAAGATGCTCGACGCCGGGTTGTGGTTGTAGTC
>CAJXLI010000009.1 GCA_913055575.1 uncultured Ectothiorhodospiraceae bacterium | reverse complement strand
CGTTCCACAGCAGGCAGTGGACCCAGCGCTGGTGCTCCAGGGCGGAAAGCTGGGCCGCTGTGGGGTAAAGCCGATAGTTGACCTTGCGCTGGACCATAGTACCAGTATGCTTGGTTGTTATGGATACGCAACCTCTAAAACGCCTCTATCACTGCACATATCGGCTCCAGTACCATTTGGTTCTCGTAACCAAGTACCGCCGGAAGTGCATCACGAAACCGATGCTTCTCCGGCTGGAGGCGATCGCTCGGGCGACGACCGAGAAGTGGGAGGGGGAGGTGCTGGAGTTCAACGGTGAGCCGGATCATGTGCATCTGCTCTTGGAGCTGACGCCGCGCACGGCACCCTCCGCGTTCGTGAACAATCTCAAGACCGTAACCTCCCGCCTGATCCGCAAGGAGTACGGGGAGCACCTGAAACGCTACTACTGGCGCAAGCCGGTGTTCTGGTCTCGCAGCTACTGCATCATCACCGTCGGCGGTGCGCCGCTTTCAGTACTGAAACAGTACATCGAACAACAGGAAACGCCGGAGTGATGGCGCTGCGCGCCATGCGCCGCTTCACCACCCCCTAAGCCGCTGTGCGGCTATAGGCGGAGCACTGCGGCGCGGTTTGGTAGATGGCGACCTCGCCGTTCCCGCTCCCCTCTTCCATTGTTTCAGTCCTCGTGGCCCTTTCGCGATCCGTGTGGGTGGCAGACGGTTGCGCGGGGGGTAGCGAGCTGGCGCCTGGACCCCCTATGTTGGGGCGAGCTTGACCTGCCGAGGAGACGCCTCGATGAGTACGGACCACGCCCTGTTCACCGCCGCGCTGGGCCTGAGCGCGCCCTGGGAAGTCAGCGATATCCGCTTCGATGCCGAGGCCAAGTGCATCGACTTCGATATCACCTTCGCCAGCGGCAGCCGCCTCGCCTGCCCGGCCTGCGGCGCCGAGGGACCACCGCGTCCATGACACCTGTCAGCGCACCAGGTGAACCGCCCCGAGGCTTTCACACCACGCGCAATCTGATCACCGTCAGCTACCGGGTCTGCGGCGAGATCAGCCATCTGCCGGCGTCACCCTATCGCACAACAGGGGATGAAAGAGAAAGTGGTGGCCTCCCAGCGCCACCACCGGCGGACCTGGAAGAGCCTGGATACATTGTCGGCTTGGCTCCAGGGTTTCGGCGTGGCCCGGTGGGAGTTGGATGCTAGACAGCGCAGCCCCCAGCAGGAGGCTGTATGAGGCCGGGCGAGGCCATTGCCGAAGACTTCCGCCGGGTCGGGGTCGCCGCTATCGTGGCAGGCCTGGTGGGCGGATTCCTGGAGGACCGCGTGCCCGGCGCAGCGACTATCGCCGCCGCTGTACTTGGCATAGCGGCGAACCTAGTTGGCTACGCTATCCATCGACGCGAGGAGGAAGAGCCATGACCCCCTATATCGTGATGGCCGTGATCGCCGTGGGCATGGGGCTGTCAGCGTGGCTGGTCCTGCGCTGGGAGCACCAGGACCGCGAGCGCAAGCGGCGCAGCTGAGTCGGCGTGATGACCAATCATCTGCGTCCCGTCCGACACCCCCAGGGGGACCTATTCATCGCGGATGTGCTCGACGCGGCTCCCCGTGACGACATGGCCGGATCGCACAACATGTAGGGCCGCCGCGACCTGACCTGATGAGGTCGTCACCCACACAGATTTCGATAGCGCCGGATTTCAGGCTACCGTGATCGGGGGGAGACCTGAGGGATACTACGTCCAGGCTCCCAGATCAATACCGTAAGAGATCATCGCGACAAATCCCGTCGTTTTGGAGATTTTCTCAAATAGAGCGGCGAGCCCGGCGCACCGCGCAGCTGGGTCATGGCGCCCCAGGTCGCGCTGGCGATCGTCGAGAGCCTCCCCGCATCTACGTCCGGGGTCGCCGTGCTCGGCGCCGCTTGTGCGCCCCTGCTCGGCCCCCTCGCCGATCGGTCCCGGGACAGCGCGGAGCGTTCGGGGGCCCCGCTGGCGCGATCCCTGCTGTTGCTCGATGCCGAGCTCGAGGCGCTGACCGCCCCCTCGGAGAAGGCGCCCCCGGACACGGGCGTGGCGATCGCGCTCGCCCTGCTGAGCGGCACCCCCCTGGAGCGCCACGCGAGCCTGGTCGAGCGCGCGGACGTGCGGCGCCAGGCCCGTCACGAGCTCTCGGTTCAGCGCTTCGCCCGGGGCAAGGCCCGGGCGCGGCTCGAGCAGTCACGGGCGGTCCACGCGAGCCAGCCCCTCAAGGCCGTTGCCGAGCTCATCCGCGCCCAATCGCTGCCCGACGCTGACCCGGCTACTACAGCGGATACGCCCGGTGAGCCGGAGCAACCCCCGCTGGTTCCGGGATCTGAGGCGCAGCCGCCCTCATCCACCTGAATCAGCGAGCGCTGTAGCTGAGCGCGCTCGACCATCGGGCGCTGGCCTGCGATGAAGTGGTGGAGCGACTGTGGCGAACCATGAAGTACGAGGACCTCTACCTGCGAGGTAAGGACGAAACCCCACCGAGCTGGAAGCTAGGCTAGCCGGCACTCCCGCTTCGACAAAGAGGAGCGCCCGCACAGCGCCCTTGACCAGCGAACCCCGGGCGAGGCATCCCCTTACACACATCTCGGCCAGTAGCCAGTGACTGACCGCTGAGCTGCTGCTTTTCCCGGGCTGATGAGGCCGCTGTCGCGCCCGCTTATGGCAACATGGCGCCTTTCTTGGCCATGGGACGTGGAGGCGGCGATGAGCTGGGCAGAGCTTGAGCTCGAAGAGGTGGACCTGGGCGATCAGCGCCGGAATCGGCGGTTGATCCAGCTCGTCGAGCGCCTTGGTGATAACCCGACGGCGAGCATCCCGCAGGCCTGCGAGGGCTGGTCGGAGACCCATGCCGCCTACCGCCTGCTCCGCGGCGAGGGCTACGATGAGCAGGATCTGCTCGAGCCGCACCGCCAGCGCACGCAGCAGCGCATGGCGACCCATCCGGTGGTGCTGTGCCTGCAGGACACCACCGAGCTGAACTTCAACGGCCGGCAGAGCGAGGGCCTGGGGCCGCTGAGCTACGAGGCTCAGCGTGGGATGTATGTCCACCCCACCTATGCGGTGACGCCGGAGCGTGAGCCGCTGGGCGTGCTCGATGCCTGGATGTGGGCCCGGGAGCCGAAAGAGGCGGATGGTAGCCGCCCCGGGGTCAAGGAGAGCGAGCGCTGGAAGGAAGGCTACGCGCGTCTCGCGGAGCTGGCCCCCGACTTGCCCGAGACGCAGATGGTCTACCTCGCCGATCGAGAGGCCGACATCCTCGATCTCATGATCGGTGCCCGGGATCGGGGCACCCCCGTGGACTGGCTGCTGCGGGCCCAGCATAACCGGGCGTTGCCCAACGGCCAGAAGCTGTGGAGTTCGGTTCGCGAGACGCCTGCGCTGGGCGAGCTGCATTTCACGCTCCCGGCGGGACGGCGGCGCCGGGCGCGCCCAGTCCATCAGCAGATCCATGCCCAGCGCGTGGCGCTCTCGGACCGCCAGGGCGGCGAGGTCGAAGCGACGTGCCTGATCGCGACCGAGATCGGTGCGCCGCAGGGGGTCGAGCCGATCGAGTGGCGCCTGCTGACCAACCGCCCTGTCGAGACCCTGGAGCAGGCGGCAGAGCTGATCGAGTGGTATCGGGCCCGCTGGGAGATCGAGATGCTCTTCGGCGTGTTCAAGCAGGCCTGCCAGGTCGAGGCGCTGCAGCTGGGCCCTATCGAGCGCCTGGAGCGCGCCCTGGTGCTGTTCCTGATCATCAGCTGGCGCATCGATCGGCTCATGCGCCTCGGCCGCCAAGTGCCGGACCTCCAGGCCGATCTGATGCTCGAGCCCGAGGAGTGGCAGGCCGCCTATCTGCTGGCCAAGAAGCCAGTCCCGGACTCGCCACCCAGACTCAATGACGTCCTACGCCTGATCGCCGGGCTCGGAGGCTTTCTCGGGCGCAAGGGCGACGGCGAGCCCGGCGTCAAGACGATCTGGCGGGGGCTGCTGCGTGTCATGGACTTCGCCGACGGATTCAAGTACGCCAAGCAGGCTCAGGGCAACTGAGATGTGTGTAAGGGGATGCGGGCGAGGTCCAAAACACAATTTTCTGATAGAATTTCCCTATAAACCGGAAGCAGGAGAAGGGAGATGACACGAAGAGATGATTCGAGAGGTAACCAGCCCTCTCACCCACCCACACCGCCTTTCCAGGAAGGTAAGGTGAACAAGGGCGGACAGAACCCGCCGCGTCCAGCGGAATCGGTTGATCCCCCAAAACCGCAGCCGATGTCCCCGCAGTCGACGCCAAGCGGGCAGTGGGATGCCGCCGAGGGGTAGGTGCGCAGGAACAGGTCCTCCGGGCACTGAATATCGCAGCCGAAGGCCAGACCGCCGATATCGCGAAGCCAATGAAAGGGCTTGGCAGCGGCGTCTTCGAAATCGCAGTGCGGCACAAGAAAAACGCCTATCGTGTGGTCTACGCAGTGCAAATCGACGAGGACATCTGGGTTATCCATGCGTTCCAAAAGAAGTCAAAGACCAGCATCGCAACGCCCAAGCAAGATATCAAAGTGATCCGGGACCGCCTGAAGCGACTAAAGGAGCAACTCAAATGAACGACAACAATGACGACATGGAGCTTATCCGGGGAAGCGGGAATGTATGGCAGGATCTCGACTATTCTGACGCCGATATCCGTCAGGCCAAGGACCTTCTCGCCGCCCGCATCATCGGCATCCTAGACGACCGGGCACTTTCAACCCGCGTGGCTGGCCAGCAGACAGGATTCGCCGCGGCCGATTTCTCCCGCATGCGCAACGCCAGTTACGGCCGCTTCACGCTCGATCGCCTCATCCGTATGCTTCATGCGCTTGACGATGACGTAGAGGTCCGGCTCGACGTGTCATCTCGCCGCAAAATCCGGGCGCGATGCGCCAGGGACATGGACAAGCAGATGCCCCGGACAAAATCGGATCAGCCTGTGGACAGCTGAAACAGAAAGGTCTCCGTAGCGGTGGTGACCAACCGCTAGCGCTTCGTCGTCGGCTGCCGGACGATGCTCCACAGTCTCCCTACGACGGCCACACCCTCAAGGAGACACCCGGTTATCAAAGCCCCTGGACAGGGACATCCTGGGACGAGATGAGATCGAACCCGAGCTCGAGCTGCTGGTGCTCACCGGCACTCAGCTCCCGATTCCAGGCCCATACCCCTTTCTTGCCGTCCACCTGGCGCTCATCCGGTTCCGCCATCCCGGGGGCCGGCTCGACGCGGAGCTCTTCGTTCCGAGAGGTGGGGATGCGATAGCGGATCTGGACCGGCAAGCTCCCCTCGCGGTGCTGGTTGTGCAGGCTCAGCTCATAGCGGCGCTCAAGGCGCTGGTCATCCCCGAACCAGCCACTCTGGCCCTGCTGATCGCGGGTGGCGTGGTAGGTGACATCCAGCCGCTGGTCGACGCCGAAATTGAGCGTCCGGCGCGTCTCCGGACTCCACACGGCCAGATGGTCCTTGCCGATGTAGGTGCCATCCCGGTAGCGCGTGAGGGTGCCGGCCGGAAGCGGATTCTCGCCGGGCCAATGGAGCTGGGCGTACAGCCAGCCTCGCTGGCGCTTTTGCGGGATCACTCGAGCCTGGAGCGTCGCCTCGAGGGTGCGCGCCGCCATCTGGTAGGTGCGCGGCTCATTGTTGGCCGGCAGGGAGACCGGGTGATCGATCTCGTAGGTCGTGGTAAACCCGGTGTCTTGCTCCTGTACGGGGGAGCGCGAGGAGGCTGCATCCGCCTCAGCGTGCTGCCCGCCTGCGGAGCGCTGTGCCTGGCCAAGCTCCTGGACCGCCCCGGCGCTCGTGCGCGGCTTCGGGCCATCCGTTTGTAGCTGCACCCACCACGTCTCCAGGGGGGAAGGCGGACGGATGGCAGGACGGCCCGTCGCCAGGCGCAGCGTTACCTGCTCCCAGGGCTCTCCTGTCCGTTGGCGGACCTGCACCGAGCGCTCGAGCCGCACCGTTTCCGCCTCGGTATCGAGCCGGGCCGTATAGACAGGCTGCCACCGCGCGCCCTGGATCCGATAAGAGAGCGTTACCGTGGCCTGGGTGGCACGCTGCGCCTGGAGCTGGAGATGGGCCGCTACGCTCGTACCGGACGACTCACCTAGCTGTTCAAGCGCTTGGCGCAAGTCCGCGAGTCGCTCCTCGACACCCTCAAGCTTGCCTTGCAGGCTGTCGATCCGATCCCGGACCTCGATCCCGTCGTCCTCAAGCCACTGCAGAAACGCCCCGAAGTCGCTGAACGCCACCTCCTGGAGGAGCGATTCACTGGCTTCTTCCGGCAACTTGGCCAGCTCATCGAGGAAGGCCAGCCGCTTTTGGGCTGCCGATTGGCGGTTGCGCAGCCGAGCACGGCGCTGTTCCAGCTGATCGATCTCGTCGCGCAACGCCTGGGCGCGCTCCGGCTGTTGCCGTTGGCGCTGCTGACGCTCCGTGGTGACGCCTTGAAGGCGGACATCCTCGCCCTGCACCCGGGCGGTCAAGGACCCCCGGACGATCTTGCCGGGGAGATCGGCGATGCTCAGGGCGCGGTTGCTGTCTGCCGCCAGCTCGAGCGTCCGCGTCCGGGTCACCTGGGCCTGGTTCCCGTTGTAGACGACGACTTCTTGGATCGGCCAGGACGGCTCCTCGTCCGTCTCGACCGAGGCAGAGGGTTCCGCGGCACTCCCAACAGCCGGTACCGCGACCATGAGGAGTCCCCCTAGAGCGATTCGGCCTTTCCGATTTCGGTAACCCATGGCCCCAGACCATCCACGGCAGGCAGGCAAAGAGATTGGTGTGGCATTACCCCTTCATCATCAAGGGATTAGAGCCCATGACCTTAGAAGGAAACGCCCTACCATGGGGGAAACGCTACCGCTCTTCCGGCCCTCGTTCAACAAGGCCCTTCACGCCGAGACTGCCCAGAGCGGTGGAGCGCCGACACGGGCGTCTCCCTCCAGCGCGAGGCCCTGGAGCAGACCGGGCTCATCTCCTGGCTGACCGAGCACCTGGCGGATCCGCGCGATTCGCGCCGCGTCTAGTATCCGCTCCGTACGCTGCAGCGCGACAACAGCGCGATGAGAGGTACCGCTCTGCGGGTTAGCCACCCTCCTCGGCCTGGCCGCTATAGGCCTCGGGGATACGGTAGATGTAGACCGGCGCGTCGAAGCGCACCTGCGGCTGGCGTACCTCGCTCGGCCGCCACCCGGGGATCGGGAAGGTGTTGCTTACCAGCACGGCCCCACTGGGCAGCTCGGCGCGCAGCTTCGGCTCCAGCGCCTCGACGGCCTCGGCGTGGAGGTAGCAGACCACGACGTCCACCTCCTGGAACGAGACCCGGAGCAGATCCCGGCGGTAGAAGCGGACGTTGAGCGTGAATCCGATCCAGCGCCGTAGGCTGGCGAACAGCCAGGGCAGCGGCGACAGCTCGTAGCCGATCACCCGCGCCCGCGGGTGCGCCCGGGCGATGCGCACCGCCAGGCCGCCCCACCCGGAGCCGGCCTCGACGATGGTGCCGCCGCCGACCTCCGGCAACGAGGCGAGCACCAGCTCCCGCCCGGGACGCGAGGTCGGCACCGGCGCGATCCCCGTACGAGCGGTATACCCCGTGAGCAGGACCACGACCAGGATCGTGAGGGCGGCCAGCGACAGCTCCAGGATCACGCCCCTGCCTCCTGCGTCGATGCACGTCCCCGGGCGCTAGCGGCGCGCACGGGGCTCAGGACCCGCCGACGGAGATATTGGGGAAGGCGCTGCCCGTACCGCACTCGCGCAGCGACAGCTGCGCGGCCACGTTGCGGGCCATATCTCGGTAATCGGCGGCGATCCGCCCCTGCGGGTCGGCGATGACCGTCGGCGAGCCGCTATCCGCCTGCTCGCGGATGGTGATATCCAGCGGCAGGGAGCCGAGCAGGTTCAGCCCGAACTGCCGCGCCATGGCCTCGCCGCCGCCGCTACCGAAGATATGCTCCTCGTGGCCGCAGTTGGAGCAGATGTGCGTGCTCATGTTCTCGACGATGCCGAGCACCGAGACGTCGACCTTCTCGAACATGCGCAGCCCCTTGCGCGCGTCGAGCAGGGCGATGTCCTGCGGCGTGGTCACGATCACCCCGCCGCTGACCGGGACCTTCTGCGCCAGGGTCAGCTGGATATCGCCGGTCCCCGGCGGCAGGTCGACGACGAGGTAGTCGATGGCCTCCCACTGGGTCTCGTTGACCAGCTGCTGCAGGGCCTGGGTCACCATCGGGCCGCGCCAGATCATCGGCGTCTCCTCGTCGACGAGGAAGCCGGCGGACATGACCTGGATGCCGTGGCCGACGAGGGGCTGCATGTGCTTGCCGTCCGGGGACTCCGGCTGGCCGCGGACGCCGAGCATGCGGGGCTGGCTCGGGCCGTAGATGTCGGCGTCGAGGACCCCGACCCGGGCGCCGTCGCCCTGCAGGGCCAGGGCGAGATTGGCGGCGACGGTGGACTTGCCCACGCCGCCCTTGCCGGAGGCGACGGCGATGACGTTCTTGATCTGCTCGTGGGGCTTGAGCCCCGGCTGCACGGCGTGGCTCTCGATCTGCGTGGCCACCGAGACCGCCGCCGAGGCGACACCGGCCACGCCCTCGGCGGCCTGGCGCAGCTGCTCACCGAGCGCCTCGCGGTGCTCGCCGGCCGGGTAGCCGAGGGCTACGTCCACGGCCACCTGATCCCCGTCGATACGGATATCCCGGATACAGCCGGCGGAGACCGGATCCTGCCTCAGATAGGGGTCCTCGACCCCGCGCAGGGCCTGTTCCACTGCCTCGCGGGTCACCTCAGTCATTCGCGCCTCCCTCAAGCCTGTCCTCGTCGACTCGACTAGCCGCCCCTGGCAGCTACGGCGACAGCGGCACGCCGTCGTGGTAGGCGCGGCTGCCGTCGTCGTAGTGCTCCTCCTTCCAGAAGGGGGCCCGCTGCTTGACCGCGTCGATGGCGTAGCGCCCGGCGTCGAACGCCTCGGCCCGGTGCGCGGCCCGCACCACCACCACGACACTCTCCTCGCCTACGGCCAGCTCACCGACCCGGTGGACGATGCGGCACGCCTGCACCCCGAAGCGCTCGCGGAGCTCGGCCTCCAGCTCGGCGAGCACGCGCTCGGCCAGGGGCCGGTAGGCCGAGTAGGCGATCGCCGCCACCCGGCGCCCCTCGTGGTGATCGCGCACCGTGCCGCCGAAGACTACCAGCGCACCGGCGGCCGGGTCGGCGGTCTCGGCGAGCAGGGCCTCCAGCGGGATGGGCCCCTCGGTAACGTGCTCCACGGCCTGCTCCCTGGGCATGTGCGTCATTGTGACACGCCAGCGGCCGCCTCCCCCAGGGTCTCCCCACCGGCCGGCTCGAGCTGCAGGGCGCAGAAGCGCCGGTACAGCGGGCTGCACTCCTGGAGCTGGGCGTGGGTGCCCTGCGCCTCCACCCGGCCCCGCTCGAGGACCACGATCCGGTCAGCGCCCGCCACCGTGGCCAGCCGGTGGGCGATGACCAGCGTGGTGCGCCCGACCATGAGCCGCTCCAGGGCCTGCTGCACCGCCCGCTCGCTCTCGGCGTCGAGGGCGCTGGTCGCCTCATCGAGCAGCAGCACCACCGGATCGCGCAGGATCGCGCGGGCGATGGCGATCCGCTGGCGCTGCCCACCCGAGAGCTGCACGCCGCCCGGGCCGAGCTCGGTATCGAGCCCGTCGGGCAGCTCCTCGAGGAAGCCGAGGGCGTTGGCGTCGCGGGCCGCGGCGCGGATGGCCTCTTCGCCGGCCTCGGGGCAGCCGTAGCGGATATTGTCGGCGGCGGTGCCGGTGAAGAGCACCGGCTCCTGGGAGACCAGCCCGGTGCAGCCGCGCAGCTGCGCCGGATCCAGATCGCGCAGGTCGATCCCGTCGAGGCGCACCACGCCGGCATCCGGGTCGTGGAAGCGCAGCAGCAGCTGCAGCAGGGTGCTCTTGCCGGCCCCGGAGGGCCCCACCAGGGCGACCCGCTCCCCGGGCCGGGCAACCAGGCTCACATCGCGCAGCGCCGGCTGCTCGGGCCGCGCCGCGTAGGCGAAGGTCACCCCCTCGAAGGCGATCTCGCCGCGTGGTGGCTCCGGCAGCGCCGCCGGGCGCTCGGGCGCCCGGATCCGGGGCTCGGCGTCGATGAGCTCGAAGATCCGGTCCGTGGCCCCGATCGCCCGCATGACCTCGCCGGCCACCTCGGCCATGGCCGCCACGGAGCCGGCGGCGAGCACCGCGTAGAAGACGAAGGCCGACAGCTCCCCCGGGCTCAGGCGCCCGGCGAGCACGTCGTGCCCGCCCTGCCAGAGGACAACGCCCACCGCGGCGAACACGCAGAGCAGCGCCACCCCGGTCAGCCACGCGCGCTGCCAGGTCCGGCGGACAGCGGTGGCGAACGCCTCCTCCACCCGCTCGGCGTAGCGGCGGCCGTCCTCGCGCTCCCGGCCGAAGGCTTGCACGGTACGGATGGCGTGCAGCGACTCGCCGGCGAAGCTGGCCAGGTCCGCGACCCGACCCTGGCTATCGCGTGACAGGTGGCGGACACGGCGGCCGAAGCCGAGGATGGGCAGCAGGATCAGGGGGATGCCGACCACCACCAGGGTGGCCAGCCGCGGGCTGGTGACGAAGAGCAGTACCAGCGCCCCGGTGAAGGTCATGGCATTGCGCAGGGCGATGGACAGCGTCGAGCCGAACAGGTTCTGCAGGACGGTGGTGTCCGCGGTCAGGCGGGACTGGATCTCGCCCGCGCCGTTGCGCTCGAAGAAATCCGGCTCCAGGCGCAGCAGGCGGTGGAAGACGAGCGTGCGCAGATCGGCGGCCAGGCGCTCGCCGATCCAGGTGATCAGGTAGTAGCGGGTAGCCGAGGCCGTCGCGAGGAGCAGGACCACGACCAGGGTCGCCAGCAACGCGCGGTCGAGCGTTTGCGCCTCGCCGTCGGCGAAGCCGTGGTCGATCACCAGCCGTAGCCCCTGGCCGATGGCCAGCACCCCGCCGGCAGCGATGACCAGCGCCACGGCCGCCACGGCGAGCCGCCAGCGGTAGGGCGCCAGCAGCCGGAGCAGTCGCAGCAGGCTCGAGGGACGTCTCAGTGTCGGCTCCTTTATCGGCCCTGGGATGGACGCGTACATTTATAACCTTCGTGATACGGTGCCAACTACTCGCCTGCATGGCTGTGGCCTGCTGCCGCAGCGCCCGGATGGCAGGGGAACCATTTCGGTTACCATCGTGTCACAATGATGTGTCCTAACGAATAAAGGCAAGGAGGACAAGGCATGAGCAACCCGATCGACAATGGCCGGCGCAAGTTCCTGAAGACTGGCGCCATGGCCGTGGCTTCCATCCCGCTGGCCACGCTCCTGACGCAGCGCACCGCCAAGGCGCAGAGCGTGCCGGAGGGCGCGGCGGACTGGCCGCACGCCGAGAACGGCCACGCCCACAACTACGTCAACGACCACACGACGACGGATCACAGCCGCTACCAGGAAGGGCAGCAGTGCTCTAGCTGCCAGTTCTGGGTCGATAACGTGGATGGCGACTGGGGCTACTGCATGCACCCGAGCTTCAGCGACGTCCTGGTCAACGCCAACGGCTGGTGCTCGGTCTACGCCCCGGCCGCCTGAGCGACGGCCGATGGACGAAGGATCCGATCACCTGGATCCGAGGGGGCGCCCACGGGCGCTCCCTTTTTTATCCCCTACCCCACGCGTCAGCACAACCGCAGGTACTGACGAGCGATGGACGCGCTGAGCAGCGACCAGCCGAAGCCGGCTCGCGCCGGAGCCCGGGACCAGGGCGTGGCGGGGGCAGCGCTCGAGGCCGAGCAGCTCGCCTGCCGCCGTGGCGAGCTGCCCCTGTTCGAGGGCGCCGGCTTCTCCCTCGGCGCCGGCGAGCTGCTCCTGGTCCGGGGCCGCAACGGCAGCGGCAAGACGACGCTGCTGCGCACCCTCTGCGGCCTGAGCGAGCCTGCCCGGGGCCAGGTGCGCTGGCTGGGCCAGGATATACGCCGGATGGACGAGCGCGCGCAGCAGCGGATGCTCTACATCGGCCACCGGGACGCGGTGAAGGATGAGCTGACGCCGCTGGAGAACCTGCAGATCCACCAGGGCCTGCGCGGCGAGGGAGGCGCCCTCGACGCGCAGCTCGACGCCCTGGAGCGGGCCGGCCTGGGCGGCTGCGAGGACATCCCGGCACGCTACCTCTCCCAGGGCCAGCGCCGCCGCACCGCGCTCGCCCGGCTGCTGATCTCCCCGGCCACGCTGTGGATCCTCGACGAGCCGCTCACCGCCCTGGATCAGCGCGCCGTGGCGTGGCTCTTCGAGCGCATCGCCGAGCACCTGCAGCACGGGGGGCTGGTGGTGACCACCAGCCACCAATCCATCGACGGCCTACCCGAGCCGCGCATCCTCGACCTGGACTGATAGCCCTATGATGCGCCCCCTGTGGACCCTCCTGCAGCGCGACATCTCGCTGATCGTCACGCGCCGGCAAGACGTGCTCACCGTCGTCGCCTTCTTCGTCATCGTCATCACCCTGTTCCCGCTGGCCATCGGCCCCGAGCCCGAGAAGCTGCGCACCATCGCCCCCGGCGCGGTCTGGGTGGCGGCGGCGCTGGCGAGCCTGATCTCGCTGGATCGGCTCTTCGCCGACGACTGGCGCGACGGTACCCTGGAGCAGCTGGCCCTGGCGCCGCAGCCGCTGGCGCTGACCGCCCTGGCCAAGGTGATCGCCCACTGGCTGTCGCTGGGGCTGCCCCTGGTGATCCTCTCCCCGGCGCTCGGCTACTCCCTGGGGCTGCAGGGCATCGAGCTGGCCGTCCTGGCGGCGTCCCTGCTCCTCGGGACGCCGATCCTGAGCCTGCTCGGCGCCGTCGGGGCGGCGATGACCCTCGGCGTCCGCGGCGGGGGCGCGCTGATGGCGCTGCTCATCCTGCCGCTCTACGTCCCGGTTCTGATCCTCGGGGCGGGGGCGGTGAACGAGGCGATGTTCGCGGCGCCCTACCAGGCCCACCTGTCGCTGCTCGGCGCCCTGCTGGCCGTCGCCCTGCCCCTGCTGCCGCTGGCCATCGCCGGGGCGCTGCGGATTACACTGGATTGAGTGCCGCGCTCCAGGAACCCGACGGGGGGCCACCGCGTCGAAGGGCGGCAGCTCCGCTCTCATGAGAACAACGGGGTAAGCGCATGAAGGGTCGATCCATCCCCTGGCTGAAATTCACCGCGCCGGCGAGCTTCTACGCCCTGGCCCAGCGGCTGGTGCCGTGGCTGTGGCCGGCCGCCGCCCTGTGCGCCATCGCGGGGCTCTACATGGGGTTTTTCGTGGCGCCTCCCGACCACCAGCAGGGCGACGCGTACCGGATCCTGTTCATCCACGTCCCCACCGCGTGGATGGGGATGCTCCTGTACCTGCTGCTGGCCGTCTACGGCGCGATCTTCCTGGTCTGGCGGATCAAGATGGCCGATATCATGGCCCGCGCCATCGCCCCCACGGGGGCCCTGATGACCTTCCTGAGCCTGTGGACGGGGGCGCTATGGGGCGCGCCGACCTGGGGCACCTTCTGGGTCTGGGACGCGCGGCTGACCTCGACGCTGATCCTGCTGTTCCTCTTCCTCGGCTACATGGCCCTGCACGCCGCCTCGGACGACCGGGAGAAAGGCGGGCGGGCCGCCTCGTTGCTGGCGATCGTCGGCGCCGTCAATGTCCCTATCATCTACTTCTCGGTAGAATGGTGGTACAACCTGCACCAGGGGGTCTCGGTGATGCGCTCAGACGGGCCGAGCATGGCCGACTCCATGGTCGCCGCGCTGCTGCTGATGATCGCGGCGTTCTGGATCTACGCCGGCGCCGTCGTGCTGCGCCGGGCGCAGGTCGAGGCCCTGAGCCGCGAGCCCCGCACGGAGTGGGCCCAGGCGGCAGCCGTCGGGCGCCTGACGCGGGATCAGCGGCAACGGGCGGCGGCCGACACCGCACTTGATCAACAGCCCCTGGGGCCGGAGGGAGAGGCCTGATGTGGGACGGGATCGGCGATTTCCTGGCCATGGGCGGATACGCCCCGTACGTCTGGGGCGCCTTCGGCATGGTCGCACTGGGCCTGCTGCTCGAGGGGCTCCTGCTCGCCCGCCGGCGCCGACAGGTGCGGGCGAGGCTCCAGAGGCAATCGCGTCGCCGGTCTGCGGCGGCCGCGCACAACCAGGGAGAGTGAGCGATGAAGAAGCGACACCAACGCCTGTTCCTAGTGCTCGGGGTGCTGGCCGGCGTCAGCGTCGCCACGGCCCTCGTGCTCAACGCCTTCCGCGACAACATGACCTTCTTCATCACGCCCTCGGAGGTCCAGGCCAAGAGCGAGGTGCCGGACCGGCACTTCCGTATCGGCGGCCTCGTCGAGGAGGGCTCCGTCGAGCGGGTCGAGGACTCCACCAAGGTGACCTTCCGGGTTACCGACACCGAGTCGAGCGTACCGGTCTCCTTCGAGGGGATCCTGCCGGACCTGTTCAGTGAGGGGCAGGGCGTGGTCGTCGAGGGCCGGATCAGCCCGGAGGGCGTGTTCCAGGCGGATAACGTCATGGCCCGCCACGACGCGGAGTACATGCCGACGGCGGCCAAGGAGGCCATCGAGCAGGCGGAGGGCTCCGCCGAGGATATCGGGGACTACTGAGCATGCTTGGTGAGCTCGGCAACTTCGCCCTGATTACCGCGCTTTGCCTGGCCGCGGTGCAGGCCATCCTGCCGCTGATCGGCACGGCGGCAGGGGATGCCCGGCTGATGGACGCCGGCCGCTCCCTCGCCGCCGGCCAGGCGGTGTTCCTGCTGATCGCCTACGCCATCCTGACGTGGCTGTTCATCGGCAATGACTTCTCGGTACGCTACGTGGCGGAGAACTCCTCCGAGGCGCTGCCGCTGATCTACCGGATCACCGGCGTCTGGGGCGGCCACGAGGGCTCCGTGCTCTTCTGGGTGGTCGTCCTGAGCCTGTGGACCCTGGCCGTGGCGACGTTCAACCGCACCCTGCCGCGGGAGATGCTCGCCCGGGTGCTGGCCGTCCTGGGGATGGTCTCGACGGTGTTCATCGCCTTCACCGCGCTCACCTCCAATCCCTTCACGCGCATCTTCCCGGCGCCGACGCGGGGGACCGACCTCAACCCCCTGCTCCAGGACCCGGGGATGATCATCCACCCGCCGCTGCTGTTCATCGGCTACACCGGGCTGACCGTGGCCTTCGCCTTCGCCATCGCGGCGCTCATCGGCGGGCGGCTCGATGCGGCGTGGGCGCGCTGGTCGCGGCCCTGGACCACGGTGGCCTGGGGCATCCTGACCCTGGGCATCGGCCTCGGCTCCTGGTGGTCCTACTACGAGCTCGGCTGGGGCGGCTGGTGGGCCTGGGACCCGGTGGAGAACGCCTCCCTGATCCCGTGGTTGACGGCTACCGCCCTGGTCCACTCCCTGGCGGTGACGGAGAAGCGCGGCGGCTTCAAGGTCTGGACCGTGATGCTCGCCATCGTGAGCTTCGCCCTCACGGTCCTGGGCGGCTTCCTGGTCCGCTCCGGCGTGCTCACCTCCGTCCACGCCTTCGCCACCGACCCCGACCGGGGCGTCTTCCTGCTGACCATCCTGGCGGTCACGCTGCTCGGGTCGCTGGCGCTCTACGCCTGGCGTGCACCCAAGGTGGGGCTCGGCGGAGCCTTCGGCTGGTACTCCCGCGAGTCGATCTTGCTGGCCAACAACGTGCTCCTGGTCGTCGCCTGCGCCGCGGTGCTGATCGGCACCCTCTACCCGCTGGCCGTGGACGCGCTGGGCGTCGGCAAGATCTCGGTAGGGCCGCCCTACTTCGACGCGATCTTCATGCCGCTGATGCTGCCGCTGCTGTTCCTCATCGGCGTCGGGACGCAGGTCTCCTGGAAGCAGGCCCATCCGGCGGAGACCTACCGGCAGCTGCGCTGGATCCTGCTGGTCAGCGCGCTCCTGGGCGGCGTCTGGCCGCTGGCCATGGGCGTCTGGAACCCCCTGACGGCCTTCGGCCTGGCGCTGGTGGCCTGGATCCTGCTCACGACCGCCGCGGACTTCGTGCGCCGCTTCCGGCGCCGCCGCTCGCAGGGCCTCGGCAAGGCGCTGCAGGCGGCGCTGCAGCCGAGCTTCCTCGGCATGCACCTGGCGCATAGCGGCTTTGCGCTGGTGGCGATGGCCATCGCCGTGGTCAGCACCTACGAGATCGAGGAGGACGTCCGCCTGGCGCCGGGCGAGACCGCCACCGCCGCCGGCTACCAGTTCCGGATGGTCGACAGCTCGACGATTCAGGGCCCGAACTACGAGGCCAAGCAGGCTACCCTCGAGCTGCGCAACCAGGACGGCGAGCTCATCGACGTGCTGCAGCCGCAGAAGCGGCGCTACGACTCGCAGCCACGGATGCCGATGCACCAGGCCTCGCTGAACCGCAGCATCGGCCGCGATGTCTACGTCTCCCTGGGGGACAGCCTGGATAGCGGCACCTGGACGATGCGGCTCTACTACAAGCCCTACATGTTCTGGATGTGGACAGGCTGCGTGCTCATGGCCCTCGGCGGCTTCCTCGCCGCAGCCGACCGCCGCTACCGCGCGGCCCGCCATCGGCGGGCGGCCCCGGAGCCCCCGGACAGCGGCGGCAGCGCCACCACGCAGCAGCGGCCCGCAGCGGAGGGCCGAGCTTGATGCGGACAGGGCCTGATAACCGTCTCCGAGGATCCGCGGCTCGATGCCCGGGAAGGCGCAGCCCAAGGCCACCATCCGGAGGGCCGCCGTACGCCGCGATCGAGCGAGGCGACACCCTGCGGTTGATCGAGTAACGGGAGACGGAGCGGTCATGCACTTAGGACAGGACCCCACTACTGCACAGCAGGGGCCGACCCGGCGCCTTGCGCGCCTCCGTGCCCTGCTGGCAGCACTGGTGCTGATGCTCGGGGTGGACCTCACGGGACCGATGGCGGGCATCTCCATCGGCCAGCCCCTGGAGTTCGACAACGAGGCGCAGGAGGAGCAGTACTACAGCCTGATCCAGAAGCTGCGCTGCACCGTCTGCCAGACCGAGACCATCTACGAGTCGCGGGCGGAGCTGGCCGCGGACATGCGTAGCCGCGTCTACGAGATGACGCGCAACGGGGCCAGCGAGGACGAGATCATCCAGTTCATGACCTCACGCTACGGCGACTACGTCCGCTACAACCCGCCTCTGCAGCTGAACACGGCCCTGCTCTGGGTCAGTCCCTTCCTGCTGCTGGTCATCGGCGGCGTGGCGTGGCTCCAGGTCGTCCGCCGCCGGAAGCAGGTGGCGACCGAGACCGAGCTGAGTGAATCCGAGCGGCGGGCGCTGGAGCGCTTGCGGCGCGGCGACTAGGACAAGGGGATCATCGATGAGTGCGCCATTCATGGGGACCGTGCTGGTCTTCAGCATTATCGCGTTGTTCTTCGTGCTGTACCCGGTACTACGCGACGCTACCGGCCGCAGCCGGTCCCCGTCGCGGCAGCAGGCCAACGTCTCCATCCACGAGGATCGCATCCGCGAGCTCGAGCAGGACCTGGAGAACGGCACCCTGACCCGCGAGCAGTTTGACGCCGCCGTCGCCGAGCTCGACCGGGACCTGCTCCAGACCGGCGCCGTAGACCCGGAAGGGGCGACGGCAGCGACCGCCGAGGCCGCCCCGCGGGGCCGGCCCGGCGTGGTCATTACCGCCGCGGCGGTGAGCGCCGTAGCTGTTCCCCTGGTGGCGCTCACCATCTACAGCTCCATCGGCGACCAGCGCGCCTTCACCGAGAGCCGTACGCCCCAGGCCCCGGAGCGGGAGCAGCAGAGCGCTCCGGGCATGCCCCAGCAGCACGATCAGTCCGAGATCCAGGCCCTCGCCGAGCAGCTGCGCCAGCGGCTGGAGCAGAACCCGGGCGATCCGAGAGGCTGGGTGCTCTACGGCCGCACCATGCTCCAGCTGGAGAACCTGCAGAAGGCGCAGAACGCCTTCGAGCGGGCCTTCGAGCTGGGCGCCGACGACGACCCCAACCTGCTCGCCCAGTACGCCGATATCCTCGCGGCCAACACCGGCAACCTGCAGGGCAAGCCGGAGGACTACCTGGAACGGGCCCTGGAGCTCGATCCGGATAACGTCCGCGCCCTCTGGCTCGCCGGTACCGCTGCCTACAACGCGTCGAATTACGGTGAGGCCCGTAGGCACTGGGAGAAGCTGCTCGACGCCGTCCCGGCGGACTCCGAAGAGGCCGAGACGATCCGGGCCAACCTTGAGCAGCTGCCTGACGGCGAGGGCTAGGCGCCTGCAGCCCTAGCCGGCTGCAGGCCCGCGACGAGGGGCGTCACGCCCTGCCGAAGACCCAGAGCACGAAGGCGAAGCGCAGGGCCACCTCCTTGAGGAAGTCGAAACGCCCGCCGGGCCCGGCGTGGCCGGCGCTCATGTTGGTCTTCAGCAGCAGCGGGCTGTCGTCGGTCTTCAGCGCCCGCAGCCGGGCCACCCACTTCGCCGGCTCCCAGTAGGTCACACGCGGGTCAGAGACCCCCGCGGTGACCAGGATCGGCGGATAGGCCTGGCGGCGGACGTTCTCGTAGGGCGAGTAGCCGAGGATGGTACGGAAGGCCTGCTCGTCCTCGATGGGGTTGCCCCACTCCGGCCACTCGGGCGGTGTCAGCGGCAGCGTCGGATCGCTCATGGTGTTGAGCACGTCCACGAAGGGGACATCCGCCACCGCTGCCCCGAAGTACGCCGGGCGCTGGTTGAGCACTGCCCCGACCAGCATGCCGCCGGCCGAGCCGCCGTGGACGATGATGCGCCCGGGGCCGGTGTAGCCGGCGTCGATCAGGTGCTCGGCGCAGGCGATGTAATCGCTGAAGGTGTTGGGCTTGCGCTCCAGCTTGCCCGCCTCGTACCAGCGGTAGCCCCGCTCCGTGCCGCCACGCACGTGGGCGATGGCGAACGCGAAGCCTCGATCGACCAGCGACAGCCGGTGCGGCGAGAAGGCCGCCGGCTGGCTGATGCCGTAGGCGCCGTAGCCGCTGAGGAGCACCGGCGTCTCCTGCCCCGGGGGCTGATCCGCGCGGTAGAGGAGCGAGATCGGCACCCGCTCGCCGTCCGGCGCCGTGGCGTGGATACGCCGCGCGACGTAGGCCGACGGATCGTGGCCGCTGGGGATCTCCTGCTCCTTGCGCAGCAGCCGGGTCCGGCTCTCCATGTCGTAGTCGTAGACCCGCTCCGGGGTCGTCAGTGAGGCGTAGCTGAAGCGCAGCGTGGTGGTGTCGTACTCCAGCCCGCCGGCGATACCCAGGGCGTACGCCTCCTCCTCGAAGGCGACGGTGTGCTCGGTACCGTCCGCCAGCCGCCGGATGACGATCCGCGGCAGGGCATCCTCGGATTCCAGCCGCACCAGGTAGCCCCGGAAGAGGTGCATAGCGTGGATCAGCACCCCGGGGCGGTGCGGGATCAGCTCCTGGAACTGCGCCGGCTCGGGGCGCTCCAGCGGCGCCCGGACGATGCGGAAGTCCTCCGCCTCGCGGTTGGTCCGGATCAGCCACTCGCCGCCGTTGTCGGTGACCTCGTACTCCACGCCGCGCTCGCGCGGCATCAGGCAGCGGAAGCCGGCCGCCGGATCCTCGGCCGGGCCGGCGTGGACCTCCGAGGTCGTGTGGTCGTGGGTCTCGATGAGCAGGAAGCGCCGGCTCTCGGTACGGTCGAGGCCGACGAAGAAGCCCGGATCGGTCTCCTCGTAGACCAACGTATCCGCTGCCGGATCGTCCCCTAGCCGGTGGCGGTAGACCCAGCGCGGCCTGTGCTCCTCGTCGAGCGTGGTGTAGAGCAGCGTGCCGCCGTCGGTGGCCCAGACGAAGTCGCCGCGGGCCTGCTCCAGCCGGTCCGGCAGCTCCAAGCCGCTCGCCAGGTCGCGTAAGCGGATGGTGTACGCCTCGGCGCCGCTGGTATCCACGGCGTAGGCGAGGTAGCGGTGGTCGTCGCTATGCGCCCAGTCGCCGAGATCGAAGTAGGCCTCGCCGGCCGCGAGGGCATCGCCGTCGAGCAGGACCTGCTCCGCCCCGCCCCCGTCCCGCGGGCATCGGCAGACCACGGGGTGCTGCCCTCCCTCGCGGAAGCGCACGTAGTACGCGTAGGGCCCGTCTGGCTCGGGGACGGAGGCATCGTCCTCCTTGATGCGCGCGCGCAGCTCCTCGAACAGCCGGTGGCGCAGGTCGCGCACCGGCTCCAGGACGGCCTCGGCGTAGGCGTTCTCCGCCTCCAGGTGCTCGCGGATGGGGGCCTGCAGCCGCCCGGGATCGAGCATGGCCGCCCGCCAGTCGGGATCGCGCAGCCAGGCGTACGGATCCGTCAGGCGGACGCCGAAGCGCTCCTCGGCCACCGGGGCCTCGGCCGCTCGCGGGGGTTGCGGTGCATGCTCGCTCATGGGGATACCCCCTCCGGCGGTGCCAGCAGGAAATGGCCCCGGGCCGCGGCCACCGGGCGGTCCGGATCGCTCTGCCAGGCGCTGGCGTGGACGTTGGCAACGCGGCGGCCTTGGCGGCGGATCTCCACCGTCGCGTGGGTCTCCGCCTCCCCTGCACGGCGCAGGTAGTCGACGTGGAAGTTGACGATCCGGGGCAGGCAGCAGCTCTCGGCGTGCCACAGGATCTGCATGATGGCGGCGTGCTCGAGGAACGCCCCGAGAACCCCGCCGTGCAGGGAGCCGCTGCCCGGGCGGCCGATAAGGTCCTCGCGGTACGGCATCCGGATGCAGAGGCCGCCCTGCGCTCGGCAGGGCTCCAGGCGCATGCCGAGGAGCCGGGCGTAGGGCACCAGGTCGGTCAGGCGCTGGTAGTCCCCGGCCTCACGGGCCGCACGGACCTGCTCGAGCAGCTCAGCCACGTCCCCCTCCTTCACGCAAGCGCATGAACGTGCTCATGCTGGTTGCGAACGGCTCCCCGGCATCGATCTCGTAGGCGGAAGCGCGGGCGAAGGCCACCTCCTCGGCCAGGCGGTAGCACTGGCAGCGGGCGTAGACGTCCCGGCCCGGCTCCGCCGGGCGCAGGTGGTCCACCCGCAGATCCAGGGTGACGACCCGCTCCTCCGCGCCGGTGCGCATCAGCACCGCCGCCCCGCAGCTCTGGTCGATGAGCGTGGTGATGACGCCGCCGTGGATGTGGCCGGTCTCCGGGTTGCCGATCAGCTCCTCGCGGTACGGGACCCGGGTAACGATCTCGTCCGCAGCAATCTCCACCAGCTCCAGGCCAATAAGCCGCCCGTGGGGGGACGTCTCGAAGAGGTACCGGGCGCGCTCGATGCCTGGCCCGGCCGATTCCGGCGCTTGCGTGTGCATGACGCTCCGTGCGTTGCTTACCGGCTGGGCTTCGCAGAGGGTGACGCCAGCATCACCTTCTGCGAATGACTCGACCAGTCTACGAGCGCATCGACACAGATCAAGCGGAGCCGTCCAGCCGATCCTCACCTCGGCGCACGCCGAACGGACGGCGGCAGCGCCCACAGCTCGCACCTGCGACAGGGAACAGTCCACAATGGGGGAGCGCTTACCCGATCCAAAGGGGGAGGAGCACGATGGCGGAGCCTCGGACAGCGACCCTGGGGGGCGGCTGCTTCTGGTGCCTCGAGGGGGTCTTCCAGCAGCTTGCGGGCGTCTCGGAGGCGATCTCCGGATACGCCGGAGGCTCGACGGCCAACCCGAGCTATCGGCAGGTCTGCACCGGCAAGACCGGCCACGCCGAGGTGGTGCAGGTCCGCTACGATCCGGAGCGGATCAGCTACCGTGAGCTCCTGGAACTCTTCTTCACCATCCACGACCCCACCCAGCACAACCGCCAGGGCCCGGACGTAGGCCCGCAGTACCGCTCCATCATCCTCTACGCCGATAATGAGCAGCGCCGGACCGCGGAGGCCGTCATCGCCGAGCTGGCGGACACCGGCGGCCTTGACGGGCCGGTGACGACGGAGGTGGTCCCGCTCACGGCCTTCTACCCGGCAGAGGCGGAGCACCAGCGCTTCTACGACGCCGCCCCGGACGCCCCCTACTGCCGGGCCATGATCGCGCCCAAGATCGCCCGGGCCCGGGAGCGCTTCCCCCACCTCTTCGCGGCCTAGCGTCCGCCCCCGCTCCGGGCCCCCGGGGGTCCCGGGGGCACACCCTCACCACTGCCTATAGCCAGACACGGCGGCCGCCCCACGCCACATCCCAGGCCCAGCGTGCACTGCGCCGCACCGCGCGCCGCGCCGGGACGACGATGAGCACCAGCATGACGCCGGCCGCAGCCCGATCCACCCAGTCGGGCCAGACCGCCCGTGCGGCCCCGGTCAGCGCGGCCGGATCGTAGCCGCTCAGGGCCGCGGCGCCGTCCACCAGGATCCCCACGGCGAGCGCGCAGGCCAGGACGCTCGTCAAGTAGACCGCGACCGCACGGCTCCCCATCTCGCGGCGCAGGACCATCAGCGTGGCCAGGCTGGTTACCGGTCCGGCGATCAGGAAGACCAGGACCGCGCCCGGCGAGACCCCGGCGATCAGCATGGCCGCCGCCAGCGGCGTGGCCGCTGTAGCGCAGATGTAGAGGGGGATGCCGACCAGCGCCAGGGCGATCATGGTCGACAGCCCGCCCCCCCAGGCGGCTACCGCCCCCGGGGAGACGAAGGCGGTCAGCGTACCGGCCAGGGCCAGGCCGACGAGCAGCCAGGTGCCGATATCGTCGGTCAGCTCGAGGATCTGCCGGCTCAGGCGTGTAGCGATCCCGGCTAGCCGCGCGGGTGCGGTAGCCTCCCCGGCGCCCTCCTCGGTATCGCCATCCATGCCGCTGCTGCAAGCGCTGGCGCTGCAGCACGCCTGCCCTGCAGCGCTCGAGGAGGCTGCCGCCGGCGATGCCGGAGATTCCGCGAATCGGCCCACAGCCAGGCCCGTAGCCAAGGCGGTCACCACGGCCCCGGCGACGCGTGCGACGGTCAAGAACGGCCCCATGAGGACCCAGGTCAGGACCACCGAGTCGATGCCGATACCCGGCGTACCCACGAGGAAGGCCGTCGAGGCGCCCCGGGAGGCCCCGCCGCGATGCAGGGAGAGCGCTGTCGGGATGGTGCCGCAAGAGCACAGCGGCAGCGGCGCACCCACGACCGCCGCCCGGGCCACAGGCGCCAGGCCACTGCCGCCGAGCCACTGCTGCAGGCGGGTGTCGGGGATCAGCAGGCGAACCGCGGCGGCCACGACCAGGCCGAGCAGCAGCCACGGGGCCACTGAGACGGTCACATCGAGGACGCTCTGCCCCCACCTGATTCCCCATTCCAGGATCGTCGAGAACATACCGTGCTACCTGTCGGCTCGGCTCGGTCCCACCATGATGCCCGTTCGCCGAGGGGTTTCGAAGGGCCGGCTGCGCGCATGGCCCAGATCGGGCCGCCCCGTATCCACGGGCGCCTATACGTATTAGGATTGCCGCCCTCCCTCAAGGCGTTCTGAAGGAGCAGCCATGGCGCGACGGACCCGACTGCTCGTCCTCGGCGCCGGCACTGCCGGGCTCACCGCCGTCGGCGAGGCGCAGCGCTGGACCGACGATGTCACCCTGGTGGACCCGGGCCCGCTGGGCACCACCTGCGCCCGCGTCGGCTGCATGCCCTCCAAGGCCCTGCTCGCCGTAGCCCACCGCGCCCACCGCCTACCCGATCTAGCGGCTGCCGGGCTGGCCGGCGCTGACGCCGTAGGCATCGACGACGCAGCCGTCATGCGCCACGTCCGGGCCCACCGCGACCAGCTCGCCGCCGCCCCCGCCCGGCAGGCCCGGCAGCTCGGCGAGCGCTTCATCCAGGGCTGGCCGCGCTTTCTCGACGCCCAGACCGTCGAGGTCGGCGGCGAGCGCATCGAGGCCGAGGCCACCATCATCGCCACCGGCACCCGGCCGGTGATCCCGGCACCGTGGCAGACGCTCGGCGATCGGATCGCGACCTCGGATACCTTCTTCGAGCTGGAGCGGCTCGGCCGGCGGGTGGCCGTCATCGGCCTCGGCCCCATCGGCGTGGAGCTCGGCCAGGGCATGGCCCAGCTAGGCGTCGAGGTCCACGGCTTCCACCGCGGCGAGCGGATCGCCGGCATCGGCGACCCGGGGGTCAACACGGCCCTGCGCGACGTCCTGGGCCGGGAGATGCACCTCCACACCGGCGCCGCCGTGGAGCTCGAGGACCTCGGAGCCGAGGGCGTGCGCATCCACGCCGGCGCAGAGCACACCGATGTCGAGTGGGTCCTGGCCGCCACGGGCCGCCGCCCCAACCTCGACGGCCTCGGCCTGGAGGCCCTCGAAGGGGCCCTGGACGCCGACGGCCAGCCGTCGCTCGACCCGCAGAGCCTCCGGCTGGGGGCACTGCCGATCTACCTCGCCGGCGACGTCGCTGCCCAGCGTCCGCTGATGCACGAGGCAGCCGACGAGGGGCGCCTGGCCGCCTACCACGCCCTGCAGCCTGCGACCCAGCCCCTGGGCCGGCGCACGCCGCTGGAGATCGTGTTCACCGCCCCCAACACCGCTCGCGTCGGCCGGGGCTACGACGCGCTCCCGGAGACCGGCTGGGTGGCCGGGCACTTCGATTTCGGCAAGCAGGGCCGCGCCCGGCTCGAGGGCGAGGCCGAGGGGCGCCTGCACGTCTACGCGGACGCGGCGAGCGGGCAGCTGCTGGGCGCCGAGCTGGCCGCGCCCCAGGGCGAGCACCTGGCCCATCTGCTGGCGTGGTCGATCCAGCAGGGGGCCACCGTGGACGAGCTGCTGCAGATGCCCTACTACCACCCCACCCTGGAGGAGGGGGTGCGCAGCGCCCTGCAATCGGCACGCAAGCAGCTCGGGCCGCGGGCCCCGGCCCCTGACCTGCCGCGAGGCTGAGCGCCACCGCCCCACTAGCGGCGTATCAGCCGCACGCCCGCCTCCCGGCGGCCGCCCGGATGCGGCCAGTCCGCTGGCGGCTCGTCGGGCCATCGCCAACGAGCCGACGGGAACAGCGCCGCCATGGCCGCCACGTCGCAGTGGAAGGGCGGCCCGCCCTCCTGCCCGGTCTGCATGAACAGGGCCAGGAGCGCGCCCCCCGGGCGCAGCCAGCTGTACAGGCGCTGCTCGTAGGCCGGCCAATCAGCGGGATCCAGGGCGCACAGGCAGGTCTGCTCGTAGACCGCGTCGAACCGGCTCTCCGGTTGCCAGCTCAGCAGATCCGCCTGGACGACCCGGGCCTCGACCCCGTCCTCCGCCAGGCCCTCCTGCAGGCTCCGGCACGCCTCGGCGGCGATATCCACCGCCGTGACCGCGTAGCCGTGCCGGGCGAGGGCCTCGACCTCGTAGCCCCGCCCGGCGCCGGGGACCAGGACGTTCCGTCCGGGGATGGCCCCGGCCTCGAGCCAGGCCGTCAAGGCCGGGTTCACCCCGCCACGGTCCCAGCCGGTACGGCCCTCCCGCCAGCGGGCCTCCCAGGGCGCCCGGCGGTCCTCGCCCCCGGTCATAGGTGCGGCGCCGCCAGCCAAGCCAGACTATTCGGCCAGCGCATCGGCCACCGCCTCGCGGAGCGCGGCCATGGCCGGCCGCCGGCCCGCTACCCCGAGCCGCTCCGCGGTCCGCGCCCAGTTGCGCTGCTGCAGGACCTTGGCGAGGAACGCCGCCTCGCGCTCGGCCATCCGGCCCCGGGCGAGCCGCTCATCCACCAGCAGGTGCTCGGCGAGCGCCCGCAGGGCCGGCAGCGCCGCCGCGTAGCCGCGCAGGGTGTGGGCGAAGCCGCTCAGCTCGCGGCGCTGCCACGCGGCCAGCACCGGCGGCGGCGCTGTCTCGGCGGCACGCACAGCAGCCAGGGCGACCGCGGGCTCCAGCCGGCCCAGCGGCTCGGCGAGCAAGGCCGGCGCGCTGTGGCCCAGGCGCTCCCCGGCCTCGCGGACCCACGCTGCCCCTCGGTCATCCAGCCCCCGCGCCATCAGCGCCGAATGCTCGCCGCTGGCGGCATCGCGGCGGGCGCCCAGGGCCACGGTGGCCAGCCCGCAGGCCCGCCAGAAGGCGAGGAGCTCGGTCGTGGCCCCGAAGCTGGTGCCGACCAGGGTATAGCCGAGATGGCGCCCCCGATCCGCCACCGCGCCTACCAGCCGGGCACCGATGCCCCGCCGACGCAACGCGGGATGGACGGCGATGCGCTGGATGCGCAGGGCCCATGCGGTAGGCGCCGCCTCCAGCCCGGCGTGGGTGGCCAGGGCCTGGGGCAGCAAGTGGCCGTGAGGCCGGCGGCGCTCGGCCCAGACCTCGTGGGCCGTAGCCGCATCCAGGCCGCCCTCCTCGGCAGCGAGGGCCACCCCGACCACGGCGCCGTCCTGCTCGGCGAGGAGCAGGTGCCGGCGCGGGGCATCCAGGAGCTGGTGCAGATCGAAGGGGCGGGTACGGTAGTGGGCAGCCACCAGCAGCCCGAAGGCCTGACGCAGCCGCGTCTCGTCGCCGGCCAGCTCGTCCCGGCCGGCCGGCGCCACCGTCACCGGTCCCGATCCCGGCTCCGTCAGCGCCGCCGGCTCGGCATCGAGGCAGAGCACGCGGCTGAGCCACGCCTCCATGGGGTCGTCCGCAGCCCAGCGGATCGGGGTCTCCATGCGTACCGCCTGCCACTGCGGCGTCTCGGCATCCAGCACGGCACGGAAGCGCAGGTCGAAGCCGCGGCCACTGCCCTCGTAGCCGTGGACGGTGGTGGCGAAGGCGATCCGCGAGGTGGTGCGCAGCAGCTCGGTGAGCAGCCCCACCGGCAGGCCAGCGGCCTCGTCCACCACCATGAGGTCGCCGCCCTCCGGCTGGTCGAGCAGCGCCTCGGGGTCGCGGTAGACCACCTCGCCGGCAGCGCACTGGACGCCGCGGCGCCTGACCACTCGACCGGCGCAGCGCTCGGCGGCGTGGCCGAGCAGCGCCTCCACGGCGTGCAGGGAGGGCGCGGTGACCACGACCCGCCGCACCCGCTGCGCCTGTAGCAGCTCACCGATGGCGATCCCGAGGGCGGCGGACTTGCCCCGCCCGCGGTCGGCCGTGAGCACCGCCGGGCGGCGGCGGTGGCCCGTAACCACGCGCATCACCGCCTGCACCGCGGCGCGCTGGTCGGCGCTCAGGCAGCCGTACGTGTCCTCCGCCTCACGGCGGATGGGGGCGGCGGGGACCAGATCCGGCAGCGGATCCGCCGGCCCGTAGCGGGCCACGCTCGGCTCCTGCGCCAGGGTCGCGATCAGCCGCTCCAGGAAACGGGTCCCGGCCTCGTCGCGCCCGTGCCCGGCGGGGATCAGGCGCTCGAGGGCGGGATCGGGAGCGGCGGGCCAGGCCGGCCAGGCCGGGGTGAGCAGCACCAGCACCCCGCCACCGCGCACCGAGCCGGCCACCGCTCCCAGGGCGTCGGCGTCCAGGCCGGCGTGGGCATCGAAGACCAGGATATCCACGGTGGTGCCCAGCACGCGGCGGAAGTCCTGCGCCGGGCAGCAGGCCACGCCGGGATCGATCTCCGCGGGCGGATCACCGATCCAGCGCACCCGGCTCCCGGCCGGCAGCTGCCCGGCCGCGGTGGCCCGGGCCCACGGCGCCGGGCCCTCGAGCACCACGGTCCGCCGGGTCACGCCACCTCCCGCCAGAGCTCCTGGAGGCGTTTCTCCGAGACCTTCTCCCGGGCGCCGATCTCCTGGGCGAAGAGCGAGATCCGGTACTCCTCGAGCAACCAGCGCAGCCGCTCCAGGGCCGGGTCCGGGCTGCGCTTGTCGGCGCGCGCCGCCAATCGCTCGTGGATGCGCTCTTGCCAGGGGCGGACGGCGCGCAACGGGGCGCGGTCCTTGCTGGGATCGCGCTCCAGCTTCTCGACCCGGCGCTCGAGGCCGCGGAGGTAGCGCGGCAGCTCATCGAGCCGGTCCGCGGGCAGCGCCTCCAGGAAGCCCGGATAGACCAGGCTGCTCAGGTGCTCCTCGACATCCTGCAGGCTCTCGAGCAACGCCGGGCTGTTGAGCCGCTTCAGCGACTTGCGCAGCGCCTGGTAGCGGCTGAGCACCTCCTCGAGGGCGCGGCACAGCGCCTGCGCCGTGGGCACCAGCTCCCCCCGGCCAGCGGCCAGGCAGGCCTCGAAGGCCTCCGCATCCCGCGGCAGGCCGTCGCTGAGGAAGCAGCGGTCGAAGGCAGCACGTACTACCGCCTCCCGCAGCTCGTCGTCGCTGCCCAGGCCGCGGTACTTCAGGCGCAAGGCCTTGAGCTCGTCGAGCTTGTGCAGGGCGCGTACCTGCTGCGGCAGCGCCAGCATGAGCAGCCTCCGGACGCCGGCGTGGGTCTCGGCCTCTGCGGCGTCGGGGGTGTCGAGGAGCAGCCGGGTCACCGAGTCGCCCTCGTCGCGCAGCGCCGGATACCCCTGGAAACGCACCCCGCCCTCCTCCAGGACCACGGAGGCCGGCAGCTCGCCGAAATCCCAGCCGGTGATGCCCGACCGGTGCCAGCCGGCCTCCGGTTCGGGCCCGGCTGTGCCGCCGGCGGCGGCGAACTCCGCGCTCGCCGCCTCGCTCAATCCCTGCTGCAGGGCCTGCAGGTCGCGCCCCTGCTGCAAGGTGCAGCCCTCGCGGTCCACCACCCGGAAGGCCATGCGCAGATGCTCCGGCAGCGGGACCGCCTCCAGCGCCCCTGGGGGCAGCTCCACCCCGGTAATCCGTTGCAGGTGGCGGGCCACGGCATCGGTGAGCGCGCCCTCGCCGTGGGGGACCGCCTCGAGCACGGCCTGGGCAAAATCCGGCGCCGGGACGAAGTGCTTGCGCAGCGCCTTGGGGAGGCCGCGGATCAGGGCGGTGACCTTCTCGTGGCGCAGCCCCGGGACCAGCCACTCGAACGGCTCCGGCGGGAGCTGCTTGAGGGCTGCCGCCGGGATCACGGCGGTAACGCCGTCGCGCTCGCTGCCCGGCTCCAGGTGGTACTCCAGGGCCAGCTCCACGCCGGCGACGGTGAGCCGGTCCGGGTACTGCTCGGCCGAGATATCGCCCGCTGCCCGGCGCATCAGCGCCTCACGGGTCATGTACAGGCGGTGCGGATCCTTCCGCTCCGCGCGCTTGCGCCAGCGCTCGAAGGCGGCGGCATCGCTGATATCCGAGGGGATGCGCGCCTCGTAGAAGGCGGCCAGCTGCTCCTCGTCCGCCAGCACGTCGCGCCGGCGGGCCTTGGCCTCGAGGCGCTCCACCTCGTCCACCAGCGCCAGGTTGTGCGCCAGGAACTCCCCGCGGGTGCGGATCTCGCCGGCGACCAGGCCGTCGCGGATGAAGATGCGGCGCGCCTCGTCGGGGTCGATGCGGCCGTAGTCGACCTTGCGCCCGGCGACCAGGGTCAGGCCGAAGAGGCTGACCTGCTCCTCGGCGACGACCCGCCCGGCACGCTTCTCCCAGCGCGGCTCGCCGTAGCTGCGCGAGACCAGGTGGCCGGCGAGCCGCTCCACCCACTCCGGGCGGACCTCGGCCACCGTCCGGGCAAAGAGCCGGCTCGTCTCCACCAGCTCGGCGGCGACCAGCCACTTCGGCCTACGCCTCGCCAGCCCCGAGCCGGGGAAGATCTGCAGCTTCACCCCCCGGGCGCCGAGATAGGTCCGGTCCTCGTACCGCACGGCCACCTGGCTGAGCAGGCCGGTCAGCAGGGCGCGGTGGACGGCCTCGTAGGGGACCTCCGGCGCCTCGCCGCCCGCGCCAGCGGCGGTCGCGCCAGCGGCGGCATCACCGCCCTGCCCCGCCGGGTGCCGTACCTGGCCGGCCTTGCCGCGCTTGCCCTCGGCCGCCTCCTGGAGCATCTCGGCGAACTGCCGGCGGATATCTGCCCACTCGCGCATGCGCTGCGGGGCGAGGAAGTGCTCCCGGCACCACTGGTGGAGCTTGCGCCGGGACAGGGAGCGGCGCTGGGCCTGGTAGTCGTCCCACAGGCGCAGGAGGGCGACGAAGTCGCTCTTCGGGTCGTGCCAGCGGGCATGGGCCCGGTCGGCGGCCTCCTGCGCCTCCATGGGCCGCTCGCGCGGGTCCTGGATGGACAGCGCCGCGGCGATGATCAGCACCTCGCGCTCCACCCCCTCCTCGCGGGCGGCGAGGAGCATGCGGCCGATGCGCGGATCGGCGGGGATACGGGACAGCTGCCCACCGAGCGGGGTGAGCTCGCGGCGCTCGTCCACCGCGCCGAGCTCGAAGAGCAGGCGCAGGGCGTCGTTGATGTAGCGTCGATCCGGCGGCTCGACGAAGGGGAAGCGCTCGATCTCGCCGAGGCCCATGGCCTTCATCTGCAGGATGACACCGGCGAGATTGGTGCGCAGGATCTCCGGATCGGTGAACCGGGGCCGGCTCTCGTAGTCCGCCTCGCTGTAGAGGCGGATGCAGATGCCCGGCGCCTCGCGGCCGCAGCGCCCGGCGCGCTGGTCCGCCGAGGCCTGGGCGATGGGCTCGACCGGCAGCCGCGAGACCTTAGTGCGGTGGCTGTAGCGGCTGATACGGGCGCGGCCCGTATCCACCACGTAGCGGATCCCGGGCACGGTCAACGAGGTCTCGGCGACGTTGGTGGCGAGCACCACCCGCCGGCGGCCGCCACCGGGGTGGAAGACGCGCTGCTGCTCAGCGCTGGAGAGCCGCGCGTAGAGCGGCAGGATCTCCGTATCCCGCGGCGGGTCCTTACGCAAGGCCTCGGCGGCCTCACGGATCTCCCGCTCGCCGGCGAGGAAGACCAGGGTATCGCCGCGGCCTTCCCGGGCAAGCTCGTGGACCGCATCGGCAACCGCCCGGGGCTGGTCGGCGTCCGCGCGATCCTCGTAGGGACAGTAGCGGACCTCCACCGGGTAGGTGCGCCCGGAGACCTCCAGGATCGGCGCGCCGTCGAAGTGCTCGGCGAAGCGCTCCGGATCGATGGTCGCCGAGGTGACGATGACCTTCAGATCCGGCCGGCGCGGCAGCAGCCGCTTGAGGTAGCCGAGGATGAAGTCGATGTTGAGGCTCCGCTCGTGGGCCTCGTCGATGATGATCGTGTCGTAGGCATCGAGGTGGCGATCCGACTGGATCTCGGCGAGGAGCATGCCGTCGGTGAGCAGCTTCACCCGGCTATCGTCGCTGACCTGGTCGGTAAAGCGCACCTTGTAGCCGATGGCACCGCCAACCTCGGTGCCGGTCTCCTCGGCCAGGCGCTCGGCTAGAGACCGAGCGGCGATGCGCCGCGGCTGGGTGTGGCCGATCAGCCCCCGGGTGCCCAGGCCCAGCTCCAGGCACATCTGGGGCAGCTGGGTGGACTTGCCGGACCCGGTGGCACCGCAGACCACCACGACCTGGTGGTCGCGGATGGCCGCCTGGAGCGCCTCGCGGCGCTGGACCACCGGCAGGTCGGGATCGTAGTCGAGGGGCAGCGGCTGCTCACGGCGCCGGGCCACCTCCGCCTCGGCCGCGGCGAGATCCTGCTCCAGCCGCGACAGGCCGCGATCGAACGGCTTGCCCTGCCGGGCACGGCGCTCCAGACCCGCCAGGCGGCGGCGCAGCTCTGCCCGGCGGGGGCCGTAGGCCCCCTCGATACGCCCACGCAGGTCCCGAAGCTGGCGCGGCACACCGCTCACAGGTGGCGACTATTCCTCATGGCTGCTGATAGCCCGGTACTTGCGCGGCGGCAGCTGCACCGACTCGACGGACCAGCACGCCTCGTCGCAGTCGAGCAGGAGCAGCGACGGCCCGTCGTGGACGCGGACCCGACCGGCAGCACCGGGATTGAGGACCCACGGCTCGGCGTCATCATCGACGATCAGCTGGTGGCTGTGGCCGCAGGCGATCCCCCGTGTCCGTGGGAATTCGGCACGGAGCTGCTCGTGGCGACGGGCGGCCGGCTCGTAGCCATCGCCGTGGACCACCGCCAGCTGCCCGCCGGGGAGATCGAGCACGGAGTGGCGCGGGAGATGCTCCAGCATGTGGAGCTCCTGATCCGGCCAGGTCTCCGGGCCATCGACGTTACCGCGCACGGCGACGACCTCCTCGCGGGGCTGCATGGCGCACAGCACATCGGCACCTCCGACATCGCCGGCGTGCACCGCCAGATCGCAATCGGCGATGTACTCAGCGATGCGGGGATCGAGGAAGCCGTGGGTATCGGCGATGATACCTACTCGCATAGGGCCTCTCCCTGACGCAAGCGATGGCGCTTCAGTCGGCCGCGAAGGCCTCGTCTACCGCCTGGCGCAGCGCGCTATAGTCGTGCGTGACGGCGAACTGCGGGAATTGCGCTGCGATCTCCGGAGGTGGGCCGAAGAAGATGCCCCGGTGGGCCGCGCCCAGCATGCGCGTATCGTTGTAGGAGTCGCCGGCGGCAACCACTCGGAAATTCAATCCGCGAAGCGCCTCCACCGCCTTGCGCTTGTGGTCCTCGAGGCGGATATAGAAATCGGCGATACGCCCGCTCTCCGTGACCTCCAGGCTGTGGCAGAACAGCGTCGGCCATCCCAGCTGCGCCATCAGCGGCCGCGCGAACTCGTAGAAGGTATCGGAGAGGATGATGACCTGGTAGTGGGCCCGTAGCCCGTCGAGGAACTCGCGCGCGCCGGGCAGCGGCTCGAGCCGGGCCACCACAGACTGGATGTCGGCGAGGCCCAGCCCGTGCCTGTCCATGTCGGCCAAGCGCATGCCCATCAGCTCGTGGTAGTCGGAGACATCCCGGGTCGTGGCACGGAAGGCCTCGATACCGGTGAGATCGGCCAGGTTGATCCAGATCTCCGGAACCAGCACCCCCTCAAGGTCGAGACAGACGATGTTCAAGCGATTTCCCTCCCGGCGAGCGTACCCGAGAACCGGCCCTGGGGCTCGGCACGACAGCGCGCTCAATCTAGTCATTCTGGCCGCCCAGCGCAAGCGGAGGGGCCCGGTTGCCGCCGATAAATGTAGCGTCGGCCCGACGGAACGTCGATAATAGGCGCCAACCCGCACTCACGGCGGAAAAGCACTTGGAACCGAACGAGGAGGGGACACCCCATGTCCGAGCGCTACACCGATAACCGGGCGACGGCGATGGCCGACGACGCCGGCGGCACCCGGGGGGTGGCGGCCAACCGCCTCATCCGCAACACCTACATCCTGCTATCCATGACCCTGGCGTTCAGCGCGGTCACTGCCAGTGTGGCGGTGGTCACGAACGCGCCGTACCCGGGCGTCCTGCTGACCCTCGGCGGCTACTTCGGGCTGCTGTTCCTGACGCAGTACCTGCGCAACAGCGCCTGGGGGCTGGTCTCGATCTTCGCCCTGACGGGCTTCATGGGCTACACGCTGGGCCCCATCGTCAACGCCTACCTGGGCCTGCCCAACGGCGGGCAGACCGTCATGACGGCCTTCGGCGGCACCGCTGCGATCTTCGTCAGCCTGTCGGCCTACGCCCTGATCAGCCAGCGGGATTTCAGCTTCCTGCGCGGCTTCCTCTTCGCCGGCATCCTGGTGGCCTTCCTTGCCAGCCTGGCCGGGATCTTCCTGCAGATGCCGGGGCTCTCCCTGGCGGTGAGCGTGATGTTCATGCTCCTGATGAGCGGGCTGATCCTCTACCAGACCAGCGAGATGGTCAACGGCGGCGAGGATAACTACATCATGGCGACCATCACCCTCTACGTCGCCATCTACAACCTCTTCCTCAGCCTCCTGCAGCTGCTGGGGCTGGCCAACGAGTAGACCCGCCACCGACCGAGAGGGCGCCCGGATCCTGCCGGAATCGCCGCCCCGAGGATGGGGGCGGCCCCTCTCATCGGCGCGAGGGCCACGCTCAGGGCCCGGCCTCAGGCCCTTCCTCCCTCACCGGCAGGCTGCTGGAGCACGGTCTCGATGGCACCGTCCGTCTCCAGGGTCAGCCAGCGCAGCGCCGGCGGCTCATCCGCCGCCACAGCGAAGCGCTGGGAACCCGGCTGGAACTGCACGGTGACGGCCGGCGTGGCGAGCAGCCGGATGCCGGCCTCGGTGGCCCTATCCACCGCCTGGTGGACGTGGCCGAAGAGCACCGCCCGGACCTGGGGATTACGCTCCAGGCAGGCCAGCAGCGCCGTACCATCCGCTACGCGGTGGGCATCCAGCCAGGGCGTACCGATCGCCACCGGCGCGTGGTGGAGCGCCACGAGCGTCGGGGCCCGAGGCGCCGCAGCCAGCGCCGCCTCCAGCCAGCGCAGCTGCTCGTCCCCCAGCCGCCCCGGGACCTCGCCGGGGATCTGGCTGTCCAGGCTCAGCACCCGCCACGGCCCGACCCAGCGCTCGGCGGCGAAGCCCACCGCCCCGTCCGCTGCCGGATAGGCCTCGGTGAAGGCCGCCGGCACATCGTGGTTACCGGGCAGGACCTGGACGGGCGCACCCAGGGTGCGGATCTCGCGCCGAAACCGCTGATAGACCGCGGCGCCCTCGTCGTGGGCGATGTCGCCGGTGACCAGGACCAGGTCCGGCCGGGGGCCCTGCCGGGCCTGCCCGAGCACCTGCGTCAAGCGGGCCTGGGGATCCACGCCGTGATGGCGCCATGCCGGCCCGCTGGCCAGGTGAATATCGCTCAGGTGGAGGAGGATACGGGCCCTGCTGCACATAGCTCGCCCATGCTAGCGCCCCAGGGGGCGCAGCGACACACCTGGACACCGCTGCGACGCGCCATCCCTCCCGGCCCGGCAACGGTCATACCCTTCCCGCTACCGCGACGCCGCGGACCGATGGATGCCAAGATAAGTGCCAGGGGCAACAATAGGGAGGATACGGCTTGCGCGAGACCCTCCGAGTCCCGACCCACCAGCGCGAGGCGCTCGTGGACATCACCGAAGCGGTCGAGCGCGCCGTGCGCGACTGCGGTATCCAGGACGGCCTGGCCGCCCTCTACGTCCAGGGGGCGACCGCTGCCCTCATGATCCAGGAAAACTGGGACGAGAGTGTCCCCCGCGACGCTGCCCACCTGCTCCAGCAGCTGATCCCGCGCGGGGTCTGGGAGCACGACGCCCAGGACGGTAACGGTGATGCCCACCTCAAGGCCGGCATCGTCGGCCCTAGCGAGAGCATCCCCGTGCTCGACGGCCGCCTCGGCCTCTCCACCTGGCAGGGGATCTTCCTGTGCGATTTCGACGGGCCGCGCCGCGAGCGGCGCGTCCTTTGCACGTTCCTCGAGACCCACTAGCTCGCGCGGAGGGCCCATGCCCGAAACGCCCGCACGCCCCGCCCACAAAGGACTCGAGGTCGGCCTCGACACCCCGGCGGCGCCGGAGCGCCTCTGGGCTATCCTCACCGATACCCGGCAGTGGCCGGACTGGGGGCCGAGCATCCGTGCCGTGGCGTCGCCGACGCGGTACATCGGCCCGGAGAGCACCGGATCAGTTACCGTCACCGGCATCGGCCTCCACCTCGCCTACCGGATCACGGCCTTCGACCCCGGGAGGCGCTGGTGTTGGCATGTCGGCGGCTTCCCGGCCACCGGCCACCGGGTCGACCCCCTTCCAGGCGGAGGTGGCCGGGTGGTCTTCGAGCTGCCGAGGTGGGCGCTCGCCTATGTACCGGTATGCCGCGCCGCCTGCCGGCGGATCGAGCGGCTAGCGGCTGCACCCGCGTCTGCAGAACCCACCAACTAGTGTGGTCATCCATGCCGAGGCATGGCTACACCCCTTCAAAGCGGGTGTCCATTGGAGATGTGTCCACATCCCAGACTTCGCACCGATGAAGAGGCGGAGCGCTTCGTCGACGAGACCGATCTAAGGGGTATTCTACATCCGAGACTCGTGGTGTTGCCTAGTGGTGCTAGGCATGTTATTGTGATTTATGATCCAAAATTTCCGACATAAGGGGCTACGCCTGCTGTTTGAGAAAGGGGACCGGAGCAAGCTGCCGCCGCAGGACATTGAGCGCATCGAAAATATCCTGCTGGCCCTTAACCAAGCGCAGGCCGCAGGCTGGCGACTCCCCACAACTCGTCTGGACGTAATCAGGGGGGTTGCCTGACCCCGATCGCCGCCGCTCGGACCTTCTG
>CAJXLI010000008.1 GCA_913055575.1 uncultured Ectothiorhodospiraceae bacterium | reverse complement strand
CGGAAGTGGGTGATCGCCGCCTCGTCGGTGGGGATCTCCCGGGCGGGGAGGAGCTCGATCGCCTCGACCCGCTCCGTGGTGCGCTGCGTCTCCGGATCGAAGCGGCGCAGGCTCTCCACCTCGTCGTCGAACAGGTCGATGCGGTACGGGGTGTCGCCGCCCATGGGGAAGAGATCGAGCAGGGCGCCGCGGACCGCGAACTCGCCGTGCTCGCTGACCTCCGGGACGCAGCGGTAGCCGGCGGCCTCGAGCCGGCGGCGCATGGGCTCCAGCTCCAGCCGGTCGCCGACGCGCAGCAGCAGGGCACGGCCCTCCACCCAGCCCCGGGGCGGCAGGGGATGCATGAGCGTGGTCACCGGCACCACCAGGACCCCGCGCTCCAGGCTGGGCAGCCGATAGAGCCCGGCGAGGCGCTCGGAGATGATGTCCTGGTGGGGCGAGAAGATGTCGTAGGGCAGGGTCTCCCAGTCGGGGAAGCCCAGCACCGGGGCCCGATCGCCGAGGAAGAAGCCCAGCGACTCCTGCAGCGCCGCCGCCTGCTGCGGCGTCCCGGTGACGGCCAGCACCGGCGCGTGGTGGCGCAGCACCGCCTCAGCAGCGGCTAGCGGCTGCGCGGCGCCGATCAGGCCGGACCAGTCGCGGCGCTCGCCATCCCGCCGGGGAAGGGGTAGGTCTTCAAGCAGCACGGTCTCAGCAGTTCCGGTTAGTCCAGGTAGCGCCGGGTGAGCCCATGGTAGGCGTCGATCCGGCGATCGCGCAGGAAAGGCCACATCCGTCGGACTGCCTCGCTGCGCCCGCGCTCGAGGGAGGCGACCAGCACCGCGGCCGCATCGCCGGCCTCCGCGAGGATCTCCCCCTGCGGACCGCAGACGAAGCTCCGCCCCCAGAACTGCGCCGCCGGCTCCGTGCCGATGCGGTTGCACGCTGCCAGGGGCAGCCCGTTGGCGATGGCGTGCGCACGCTGCACCGTCCGCCACGCCTCCAGCTGTCGCGCCTGCTCGTCACCGGGCTCATCCGGGGCGAAGCCGATGGCCGTAGGGTAGAGCAGGATCTCGGCACCGGCCAAGGCCATGAGGCGGGCCGCCTCGGGGAACCACTGATCCCAGCAGACCAGCACCCCGAGCCGGCCCAGCGAGGTGTCGATGGGGACAAAACCCCGTTCGCCCGGCGTAAAGTAGAATTTCTCGTAGTAGCCCGGATCGTCCGGGATGTGCATCTTGCGGTAGATCCCCGCCAGGCTGCCGTCCCGCTCCAGCACCACGGCGGTGTTGTGGTAGAGGCCTGCGGCGCGGCGCTCGAAGACGGAGCCGACCACCACGGTCCCGTGCGCCGCGGCCGCCTCACCCAGGCGCTCGGTGGTCGGCCCGGGGATGGGCTCGGCGGCGTCGAAGTGGCTGGCGTGCTCCTCGTGGCAGGGGTAGGGGCCGCGATGGAGCTCCTGCAGGAGGATGAGCTCCGCCCCCCGGGCCGCCGCGTCGGCGATGCCGGCCGTGGTACGCGCCAGGTTGGTCGCGGGGTCGCTGGTGCAGGCGTGCTGCACCAGGCCCAGGCTCAGCCGTCCCGTCACCCCTCGCTCCCTCCCGCGCACCGGGCCGAGAAGGGCTCGGGGCTGTCGATGGTGACCCCCTCCGGCAGCTGCATCGTCGCGCAATGGAGGCTACCGCCCTGGCGGATGAGCCCCCTCGCCGGGATGCCGACCACGCGGTGATCCGGGCAGGCACGGCCCAGCCGCGCGCAGGCTACGGCGTCCGCCGGATCCCCGTAGGCGGGCACCAGGACGGCGCCGTTGACGAAGACGAAGTTGGCGTAGGTCGCCGGGAGGCGCCGTCCCTGCTCGTCGTGGATCGGCGCCGGCAGCGGCAGCTCGATGAGCCGGTACGGCTCGCCGTTGCGGGTGCGCAGCCCCTGCAGCTCTGCCCCCAGGGCTCGGAGCGGCTCGTAGTGGGGATCGTCCGGATCGTGGCAGACGACGTGGGCGATGGTCTCGCGGTCCACGAACCGGGCGAGCATGTCCACGTGGCCGTCGGTGTCGTCGCCGAGCAGCGACCCCGACTCGAGCCACAGGACCCGTCGGGCGCCGAGCCGGGCGCAGAGCTGCGACTCCACCTCGTCGCGGTCGGTGGCGTGGTTACGGTTGGGGTTGAGCAGGCAGCTGGTGGTGCTCAGCAGCGTGCCAGCGCCGTCGCTATCGATGCTGCCCCCCTCGAGCACCCACTCGATGCGCCGGTACGACTCGCTGCCGAAGACGCCCTGCTCGGTGAGCCGCCGGGTCAGGCGGTCGTCGTCGGCGGCCGGGAAGCGCTCGCCCCAGCCATTGAAGCAGAAGTCCAGCAGCCGGGCCCGGCCACCAGGGCACAGCACGGTGATCGGCCCGTAGTCGCGGGTCCAGATGTCGTTGGAGGGGGCCTCACCGAGCACGAGGCGCTCGGCCGGCACTCCCGCCGAGCGCAGCCGATTGCCGACCCGGGCGGTGGCCTGGGCGTGGGGGCAGGTGACGAGCACCGGCTCGTACTGCGCCGCGGCGACGGCGAGCTGCTCGAGGCACGCCTCGGCCTCCTCGAGGTGCTCGCCCCAGTCGCCGTCCGGGTGGGGCCAGGTGAGCATGAGCCCGGCGTGGGGCTCCCACTCGGCGGGAAGCCTCGGGGGCTGGCGATCTGGGTGAGCGGGCGCGGCCATGGCGGATGTCGGGTCCCGGAAAAGCGCGGATGACTATAACCGATCGATGCGTCATGTAAAGGGTATAGCTGCGCCGCGCACACGGGTAGACTGAGCCTTACTGACCGGCGGGAGCGTGGATTGGAGTTCGACGGGCCTCTGCTCGAGGCGCGCCTGGTGCGCCGCTACCAGCGTTTCCTCGTGGACGTCGAGGACACGCAGGGCCGGCGATGGACGGCCCACTGCCCGAACACCGGCTCGATGCTAGGCTGCGCCGAGCCGGGCCTGCGGGTGTGGCTCAGCCATTCGTCCAACGCCAAGCGCAAGTACGCCTATACCTGGGAGCTAGTCGAGGTCGCCCCGGCGGTGGTCGTGGGCGTCCATACGGGCCGTGCCAACGCCCTGGTCGGTGAGGCGCTGGCCAGGGGGCTGCTGCCGGGGCTGGAGGGCTATACGGAGCGCCGGCGGGAGGTCCAGGTCCCGGAGGCCCCGATGCGGGCGGACTGGCTGCTCGACGGCCACCGGGACGGCGCGCCGCCGTGCTTCGTCGAGGTCAAGAACGTCACGGCGGCGGTGACGGGGGGCACGGCCTTCTTCCCGGACGCCGTGACCGAGCGCGGCCGGCGCCACCTGGAGGTGCTGACCGACTGGATCGCGCGGGGCGGCCGCGCGGCCCTGGTGTTCTGCGTCCAGCGCACCGACGCCTGCTCGGTGCAGCCCGCGGCCTCCATCGATCCGCGCTACGCGGCGGCCCTGCGCGACGCGGCCGCTGCCGGCGTAGCGATCACGGCCGTGCGCCTGCGCCCGACGACCACCGGCATTACGCCGGAGCGTACCCTGCCGGTCCACTGCTGAGAGGAGCGACCAGCCTTGTTCCGACCGGTCGAGCTACTCATCGGCCTGCGCTACACCCGCGCCCGGCGACGCGGCCCCTTCGTCTCCTTCATCTCCATGACCTCGATGGTCGGCATCGCCCTGGGCGTGGCGGCGCTGATCACGGTGCTCTCGGTGATGAACGGCTTCGAGCGGGAGCTGCGCGAGCGCATCCTCGGGATGGTCTCCCATGCGGAGATCCACGGGGCCGGCAGCGAGATCGAGCAGTGGCCGGGCCTGCTGGAGCGGGCCCGAGCGCATCCCCACGTAGCAGGGGCAGCCCCGTTCATCGACGGGCAGGTCATGATCGCCCACAGCGGGCAAGTGAGCGGGAGCTTGATCCGGGGCGTGGAGCCCGGGCTCGAGCGCGGCGTATCCGATGTGCTCGATCAGGTGGTCTCGGGCGATGCTACCCCCGAGGCCGGGGCGTTCGGCCTGATCCTCGGCTCCGCGCTCGCCCGTGAGCTCGGCGCCCGGGTAGGCGATCGGGTGGTCGTGGTCACCCCCGAGGCCCGGGTCTCGGTCGCCGGGGTGACGCCCCGCATGCGGCGATTCACGGTTACGGGCATCTTCGAGGTGGGGATGCACGAGTACGATCGCGGCCTGGCCATCACCCACCTCGAGGACATGGCCCGGGTCCAGGGCATGGGCGAGGCGATCAGCGGCATCCGGCTGCGGTTCGACGACCTGATGGCCGCCCCGCGGCTGGCACGGCAGGTAGCGGGCGACCTCCCGGGCCGCTACCGGGTCGTGGATTGGACCCGGCAGCACGCGAACTTCTTCCGCGCCGTACAGACCGAGAAGACGGTGATGTTCGTCATCCTGGCCCTGATCGTGGCGGTGGCGGCCTTCAATATCGTCTCCACCCTGGTGATGGTGGTCCGTGATAAGCAGCCGGATATCGCCATCCTGCGCACGCTGGGGCTGAGCCCGCGCGGCGTCATGGCGGTGTTCATCATCCAGGGCGCCGTGATCGGCCTCATCGGTACCGCCCTGGGCGTGGCCGGCGGCGTCGCGCTGGCGCTGAATGTCGAGAATATCGTGCCGGCGCTGGAGCGGCTGCTGGATCTGGAGCTCCTGCCGGCGGATGTCTACTACATCAGCGACCTGCCCTCGCAGCTGCGCGGCGCGGACGTGGCGCGGATCACCGGCCTGGCCCTGGTCCTGTCCCTGGTGGCGACCCTCTACCCGGCCTGGCGGGCGGCGCGTACGGAGCCGGCGGAGGCACTGCGCTATGAGTGAGGCGAGGATGATCATCGAGGCCCGGAGCGTAGCCAAGCGCTTCAGCGAGGGACCGCAGGAGGTGGAGGTCCTCGCCGGCGTGGACTTGCAGGTCCGTGCCGGCGAGCAGGTGGCCGTCGTCGGCCCTTCCGGCTCCGGGAAGAGCACGCTGCTGCATGTCCTCGGCGGGCTGGATACGCCCACGGCGGGCGAGGTGCAGGTGGCGGGGGAGCGGATCTACACCCTCGGCCAGCGGGCACGCGGGCAGCTGCGTAACCGCTCCCTGGGCTTTGTCTACCAGTTCCACCACCTGCTGCCGGAGTTTACCGCGCTGGAGAACGTGGCCATGCCGCTGCTCATCCGCCGCCGCCCGGCAGCGGAGGCCCGTAACGCGGCAGCGGCACTGCTGGAGCGGATCGGCATGGCGGCCCGGCTGGGCCATCGGCCCGCGGAGCTCTCCGGCGGCGAGCGCCAGCGGGTGGCCATCGCCCGGGCGGTGGTGAGCCGGCCGCAGTGCATCCTCGCCGACGAGCCCACCGGCAACCTGGATCGGCAGACGGCGGAGCAGGTCTTCAGCATGCTGCAGGCCCTCAACGGGGAGCTGGGCACGGCCCTGGTCTTTGTCACCCACGACCTGGCGCTTGCCGGTCGCGCGGCGCGCGTGCTCAAGCTCGAGGACGGCTACCTGGGCGCGGCGGCGGACCCGTAGGGCGCCGTGCGCCGAGCCGAGGATGCCCAGCTTGGCAGCCCGCGGGGGCAGCGCTAGCCTGGGCGGACACGGACGGAGCGGCTCGGAGCCAGGGACGGCCCATGCGGCCAGCGGCGCTCGCTTGTGCGGGGGCGATCGTGGCGGTCGCCACCCTGCTGCGAGGCTCGCCGACGGTGGCGGCGGTAGCCGCGGTCGCCACGGCGGGCCTGGCCTGGCTCGTTCTGGCGCCACGCGGCTGGCGCTGGCCGGCGGCAGCGCTACTCGGGGCCGCCTGGGCCCTGGCCAGCGCCTCCTGGCTCGTCGCCCACGAGCTCCCGGCCGGCACCGGCGAGGTGGATACCCGTTTGGTGGGGCGGGTTGTCGGCATCCCCGAGGTCCAGGACAACCACACGGTCTTCGAGCTGCGCCCGGAGCGGGCCCTCGACAACGCCCTGCCGCGCCCGCTGCCGTGCCGGATCCGGCTACGCTGGTACGGTAGCGCCCCGGAGCTGCACCCCGGGGATCGCTGGCGCCTGTCCCTGCAGCTACAGCCACCCGACGGCTTCCTGAACCCCGCCGGCTTCGACTACCAGCGCTGGCTCTTCCGGCACCGGATCGGCGCCACCGGCTACGTCCGCGACCCGGGGTCAGCCGAGCGCGTCGGGCGAGCCGCCACGGTCGATCGGGCCCGAGACGCGATCGCGGCACATATGGCCGAGGCGCTGCCGGACTCCCCCCGGCTTGGTCTGCTCCAGGCGCTGGGTGTCGGCGTCCGTACCGGGATCTCGAGCGCGCAGTGGCAGACCCTGTCTACGACCGGGACGGCGCACCTGCTGGCCATCTCCGGGCTGCATATCGGGCTCGTGGCCGGGGCCGTCGGCACGGCCCTGGGCGGCCTGTGGCGGTGTGTGCCGCCGCTGGTCCGCCGGGTGCCGGCACTGACTGCCGGTACGCTGGCCGGCGGGGTGGCGGCGACGGGCTACGCCACGCTCGCCGGCTTCACGCTGCCGACCCAGCGCGCCCTGATTACGGTGCTGGTCTTCGCCGGCGCCCTGCTGCTACGCCGACCGCTCAGCCCGTGGCACAGCCTGGCTGTAGCCGCGGTAGCGGTGCTGATCCTCGATCCCTGGGCACCGCTGGGCGCAGGTTTCTGGCTCTCCTTCGGCGCGGTCGCGGTGATCCTGGCCGCGACCACCGGCCGCGCCGCCACGCGCGGCATCGTCCCCTGGCTGCGCATCCAGGCGCTGGTGGGGATCGGGCTACTGCCGGCCACGGCGCTCCATTTCGGGCACTTGCCGGTACTCTCGCCGCTGGCCAATCCCCTCGCCGTACCGTGGGTCAGCGCCCTGGTCGTGCCGCCTGTGCTCGCCGGGATCGCCGCCCTGGCGCTCAGCGAGGTGCTCGCCGGGGTGTCCTGGCAGGTGGCCGACTGGGCCCTACAGATCCTCATGGCGGTGCTCGAGGCCCTGGCAGGGCAATGGGGCGCCGTGGCGGTCCCGACGCCTTCGGTGGGGCAGGCGGTTCTGGCCGGGCTGGGCGCTGCCCTCATGCTCGCCCCGCGGGGCGTGCCCGGAAGGCTGCTGGCGCCGCTCCTGCTCGGGCTGCTCCTGCTCGGCCCTGGGGCACGGCCCGGCGATGGGGCGCGGGTGGTGGCCTTCGATACCGGCTCAGGGCTGACAGCGCTGGTCACCGACGGCGAGCGCGCCGTCGTCTACGGAGGCGGTCCCGGCGGCGGGCTGGACGCCGTCTCGGTAGCGGTGGCGCCCTACCTGGAAGCGCGGGGCCTCGAGCCGATCGCCTGGGTCGTGCCCCGGGCGGAGGCACCGTGGAACGGCGCCGTAGAGCACGCCCGCGAGCGCTGGCCGGAGGCCACCTGGGTCGGTCCCCGGCGGGACGAGCCGTGGTCGGCGAGACTCGGCCCGCTGCATCTGGCGACATCCCGTGCCGGCAGCGGCGGCCTGGCCTTGCGGGTCAGCGGCGGGGGCGAAGAGGCCGACCTGGTGCTGCGCCCCGTGCTGCCTGGGGACCCGGCTGCACCGGCCGTGGGCGCCCGCGGCTGCGGGGATGCGGACGGGGCCTGCTCAGCGGCGGTGGCGACGCCGCGGCGGGGGGTCCTGCGGACGGCCGCCCACGGAGCGGTCACGATCACCCGCGAGGCCGGCGGCTGGCAGGCGGAGACGCAGTGGCGGCATCGCGGCCGGGTCTACCACCGCCCCCCGCATCCCGCTCCAGCCGACTCGCCCTAGCTACGCCGCCTGCCGGCTGCACCGGATGGCCGGATACTTTAGAATTCGTGGCTTTACCCGGACGGGGCAACGTGGGCAGGCGCCGGGGCTGCGCCTGCCGCCCCAGCCGAGCCGAGGGGGTAGAGAGGCGGTTTGGGCACGCCAGCGGAATCGCCGGAGCCGAGCGCCACGGGGGAGTGGAGGCTGCCGCCGCCGGGTGGGCGTACCTGGCCGACCTTCAAGCGGCTGTTCATCGGCTACGTACTGCCCTACTGGCCCGCCGGCCTCGTGGCGGGCCTCGCCATGCTCACCCTGGCGGGGACGCAGACGAGCGTCGTGGCGCTCATCCGCCCGCTGCTCGACGAGGGCTTTGTCGAGCAGGATGCCGCGACCATCCGCTACTACGCCCTGCTGCTGATCGGCTTCATCACCTTCCAGGGTGTCGTGCAATTCACCGCCAATTACCTGATGACCTGGGTCGGGCGGCAGCTGATCAAGCGCCTGCGGCTGGACGTCCACGAGCGGCTGCTGGTCATGCCCAACCGGGTCTTCGATCAGTTCGCCTCGGGCCGGCTGATCTCGAGCCTCACCTACGAGGCCGAGCAGGTGGCCGGCGCGGTGACCCGGGCGATGCTCAGCCTGGTCCGGGATACGGCCCGGGTGCTCTTCCTGATCGGCTACATGACGTACCTATCGCCGTGGCTGACGCTCATCGTCCTCGGCATCCTGCCGTTGGTCGGCGGGATCATCGCCTACATCACCAAGCGCTTCCGCAAGATCAGCAAGCGTATCCACCGGGCGGTCGGCGGCGTAGGCAGCGTCGCCGAGGAGAGCGTCCACGGCTACCAGGTGATCAAGGCCTTCGGCCAGGCGGAGCGTGAGCGGGCCCGCTTCGAGCGGGTCAACGAGCAGAACCGCCGTCAGTTCATGAAGTTCCTGGCGACGAAGTACGCCTCGGTGCCGCTGATCCGGCTCATCGCGGGCCTGGCTCTCGCCCTGGTGATCTACCTCGTGACGGTGGACGCGCTCGTGGAGACGATCACCATCGGGACGTTCGTCTCCTTCGCGAGCGCCCTGCTGCTGCTCAACGCGCCGCTAAAGTCGCTCGTATCCATCAACGCCACCATCCAGAAGGGCCTGGCAGCGGCGCAGGGCGTCTTCCAGGTGATCGATGCCCCCCGGGAGACGGACGCGGGCACCCGGCCCCTGGAGACGGCCGAGGGGCGCGTGGCCATGCACGGGCTGCGCTTCGCCTACGATGGCCAGCGCGAGGTGCTGCGCGGGATCGACCTGACGGCCCAACCCGGCGAGGTGATCGCCCTGGTCGGCCCCTCCGGCGGCGGCAAGACGACGCTGGTCAGCCTCCTGCCGCGCTTCTATGAGCCTACTGCCGGCGAGATCCGCCTGGATGGCGTACCGCTGCCCGAGTACCGGCTCGCTGATCTGCGCCGCCAGATCACCATGGTCGGGCAGAGCGTGATGCTCTTCAACGGCTCGGTGGCCGACAACATCCGCTACGGCGCCCGCGAGCAGGTCAGCGACGAGCGGGTCCGGGAGGCGGCCGCTGCCGCCAACGCCCTCGAGTTCATCGAGGCGCTGCCCCACGGCCTCGAGACGCGCGTGGGCGAGGACGGGGTGCTGCTCTCCGGCGGCCAGCGCCAGCGCGTCGCCATCGCCCGGGCGGTGCTCAAGGACGCCCCGATCCTGATCCTCGACGAGGCGACCTCGGCGCTGGATACCGAGTCGGAGCGCCGTATCCAGTCCGCCCTGGAGCAGCTCATGCGGGATCGGACCAGCTTCATCATCGCCCACCGCCTCTCCACCGTGGAGAACGCCGACCGGATCGTCTTCCTCGACCAGGGCGAGGTGGTGGAGCAGGGGACCCACCACGAGCTGCTCGCCCACAACGGCCGCTACGCCGGCCTCTACAGCATGCAGTTCGCGGGCCCTACGGCGGCGCCGCAGGACGAGGCGGAGCGCTAGCCGTGCCGGTGCCGAGGCTATGGCTGAGAGACGGCGCCGCGGCGCGCGCGCTGGCGCCCTGGGCCGGGTGCTACGGAGCGGTCACTGCGCTGCGCCGGCACGCCTATGAACGCGGCTGGCTGGCCCGGCCGCGCCTGCCGGTGCCGGTCATCGTGGTCGGCAACCTCTTTGTGGGCGGCACCGGCAAGACGCCCTTCGTGGCCTGGCTGGTGGGGCAGCTCCAGGCCCGAGGCTGGCGTCCCGGCGTGGTCGCCCGCGGCTACGGTGGCCGGGCCGGCGTCGGTCCGGTATCCGTGGGGGGCGACTCGGATCCTGCCGAGATCGGCGACGAGCCGCTGCTGCTCGCCCGGCGCACCGGTGCCCCGGTCTATGTCGGCAGCGACCGCGCCGGGGCCGTGGCGGCTGCCCATGAGGCGGGCTGCGACGTGGTGGTCAGCGACGACGGGCTACAGCACTACCGCATGCGCCGCAGTGCCGAGATCGTCATCCTCGACGCCGAGCGCAGGCTCGGGAACCGTCGGCTGCTGCCGGCAGGACCGTTGCGGGAGAGGCCGGAGCGGCTGCGGGAGGTGGCCCTCGTCGCCGTCAACGGCGAGCCGATCCCGGAGAGCCACCACGCCTTCCGGCTGCAGGCCGGCGTCCCGCAGGCAGTGGACGGCAGCCCACGGCCCTGGCCCGGCGGCCCCGCCCACCTGATAGCCGGCATCGGCCGCCCGGCGGAGTTCTTCGCCACCGCCGCCGCAGCCGGCTACCGGGCCGCGGCGCGGCACCCCTTCCCGGACCACCACGCCTTCCGGGCGCGGGACCTGGCCTTCCAGGACGAGCACCCCCTCCTCATGACCGAGAAGGACGCGATGAAGGCCCGCTACCTCCCGCAGGCCCAGCGGGCCTGGTACCTGCCCGCGCAGCTGATCCCCTCAGCTGCCCTCGGCGAGGCCGTGGCTGGGCTGATCGAGCGCACAATGGCGGAGGCGAGCGGATGACGGCAGCATCGACCCCCTTCACGGTAGTCATCCCGGCGCGCTACGGCGCCTCGCGCCTGCCGGGCAAGCCCCTGGCCGAGATCCGCGGCGAGCCGGTCGTTCGCCACGTCCATCGGCGTGCCACGGAGAGCGGGGCGCAGCGGGTGGTGGTGGCTACCGACGATCCGCGGATCGAGGCGGCGTGCCAGGCCTTCGGCGCCGAGGTCCTGGCTACGGCCGCAGGCCATCCGACGGGGACCGATCGTATCGCCGAGGTGGTGGAGCGCCTGGCGCTGCCGCCCGACGCCATCGTGGTCAACCTGCAGGGCGATGAGCCGCTGATGCCCCCGGGACTGCTGGCCCTCGCCGCCCGGAGCCTGGCAGACGATCCAGCGGCCGCCGTCGCGACCCTAGCCGTGCCCATAGACGCTGCCGCGGAGCTGTTCGACCCGGCGGCGGTGAAGGTCGTCTGCGACGCTCGCGGCCACGCCCTCTACTTTAGCCGCGCCCCCATCCCCTGGGACCGGGACCGCTTCGAGGCGATCGAGGACGCTGCAGTGGCCGCCGGCGGCTGGCTGCGCCACCTGGGCCTGTACGCCTATCGAGCCGAGTTCCTGCGCCGCTATCCGCGCCTGGCGCCCGCACCTGCGGAGCAGCACGAGGCCCTGGAGCAGCTACGGGCCCTTTGGCACGGTTTCACGATCCGGGTAGCCGTGGCCGACCAGCGCCCGGGCCCCGGGGTCGATACCCCTGAGGACCTGGCGTGCGTGGCCGCGCGCCTACCACCCACCCGATAACGTCAGGCCTTTTGACAGGAGTGTAGCCCTATGGCGGATGACAAGACGCGGGTTCTGCTCGTGTGCATGGGCAATATCTGCCGCTCGCCTACCGCGGAGGGCGTCCTGCGCGAGCGCCTGCGCCAGCGGCACGACGCGGACCGGGTCGAGCTGGACTCGGCGGGGACGCACGGCTTCCACATCGGCAAGGCGCCGGATCCGCGGGCTCAGGAGGCTGCACGGCGGCGCGGGATCGACATCAGCGACCTGCGTGCGCGGCAGGTGGACTGGAGCGACTACGAGGTGTTCGACCTCATCCTCGCCATGGACGCCGCCAACGCTGAGATCTTGCAGGCGGATTGCCCGCCCGAGCACGCCGAGAAGATCGGCATGTTCCTCGACTACGCAGCGGGGCGCTCGGAACGCGAGGTCCCGGATCCGTACTTCGGCGGCGAGCGCGGCTTCGAGTACGTCCTCGACCTCATTCAAGAGGCCTCCGACGGCCTGATCGACGCCCTGCGCCGGCGCGGCGGCTAGGGCCGCCGCGCCGGTGCCCGGGCGCCACGGCTACTCCGCCCTCTCCGACGAGCCCTCTTCGGCCTGGCTGGCCGAGGGGGCGGGCTCCGCCTCCTCGTCTGCGCCCACGCCGCTTGCCGCGGCTGTATTGGCGTTGGCTGCCGCCTTGGGCTTGCGCGGCCGTCCGGACCGGACCACCTTGCGCCGCGCCGGGCCGGAGGCCGGGGCCTCGGCGTCGTGCCTCGCCCCCTCGGGGGCGGCGCTGCTGTCCGCGCCCGAGGGGGCGGCGTCACCCGGGCTCCCCTCCGAGGTCGGCGCGGGTTGCGGGGCGGCCTCCCGGGACGCTGCCGCAGCGGCCTCCTGGGGCTCTGCCGCAGCCGCAGGCTGAGCCACGCCGCTGGCCGTGCCGCCCGCCTCATCGGCGGGGCTCGGCGTCGAGCTCGGCGAGCGCTGGGGACGCGTCCCGGCGCTGCTGCCAGGCCCCGTCTCCGCCTCCGTAGCAGGCTCGGGCCCGGCGTCAGGGCCCTGCTCGCCGGCCTGATTCCTCGAGGCGGCCTTCCGACGGCTGCCGCCGGTGCTGGTGCCCTGGGCGCTATCCCCGCCGGGCTCTTGCCGAGCGTCCTCGCCGCCCGTCGTGGCACCGGCCGCAGCGGCGTCGCCTTGCTCGCCCTGGGAGCCGCCGCTGCTGCTGGTTGTCCGGCGCCGCCGCCGGCCACCGCGGCGACCGCGGCGGCTGCGCCCGCTCCGGGCACTGGCGGAGGCCGTCTCGGCGGTGCTCGAGGCGGACGCGGGGGTCTCGCTCGCGCCCTGAGCGCTCTCCTCCGCGCCGCCATCGCGGCTCGGGGCGCTCGCCTCGCTGCTGCGCTTCGCCTTGGCGGTGCCGCCCTCCGCCTCGTCGCCTACGGCTGCCTGATCGCCCGCCTTGCTGGACGGACCGCTCTTGCGGCGGCTCGAGCCGCCGCGGCCACCATCCTTGCGTGCCGCCTCCTTGTTGGCGCTGTCACCGCTACGCTTGCCCGTCTCGCCCTTGTTGTCCCTGGCGGAGCGGTCAGCGCCATCGCCGTCGCGGCGGCGCTGGTTGCCGCCCCGGGAGCGGCTGCTGCGCTGGCCCCCGGCGGACTGGCCGGCATCACCGCCGCCACTCCCGCGGGTGGTATCGCGGCCCTGCTGCTGCTTGCTCGCCTCCGGCACGGGCCGCTCCTCGCTGCCGCTCTGGAAGAGCAGGCCCCGCAGGCGCCGGAAGATCGAGCTGAGCGGGGCCTCCTCCTCCCCGTCGGCCTCGGCCGTCTCGCCGCCACCCTCGGCGGCCTCGGCCCTCTCGGCGCTCCGGCGGCCGGGCTCCGGAGCCGGGGTGCTCGGCGTAACGCCCTGGACCGCAGGCGCCGGGGGACGGCTAACCGGGATGCCGGCCTCGACGGGGCTCGGCTCCGGGGCGGGCGAGGCCAGGTCGTAGCTGCTGGCGTCCGGCCCCAGGCCCTCGTCGGTGCGCATCCGCCGGATCTCGTGGTGCGGCGTCTCGAGATTCCGGTTGGGGATCAGCAGGATGTGCGTCCCGTAGCGCTGCTCGATATCGGCGATCTGCGAGCGCTTCTCGTTGAGCAGGAAGGTGGCGACCTCCACCGGGAGCTGGGCGAGCACCCGGCCGGTCTTCTCCTTCATCGCCTCTTCCTCGATGATGCGCAGGATCGACAGCGCCAGGGACTCGACGCTGCGCACCGTGCCCTGGCCGCTGCAGCGGCTGCAGACCTCCTGGTGGGCCTCGCCGAGCGAGGAGCGCAGTCGCTGCCGTGACATCTCGAGCAGGCCGAAGCGGGAGATCCGGCCGATCTGGACCCGGGCACGGTCGGCCTTGACGGCCTCGCGGAGGCGGTTCTCGACCTCGCGCTGGTTGCGCGGCGGGCCCATGTCGATGAAATCGATAACGATCAGCCCCCCCAGGTCGCGCAGGCGCAGCTGCTGGGCGATCTCGTCGGCGGCCTCCAGGTTGGTGTTCAGCGCCGTCTCCTCGATGTCGGCGCCCTTGGTCGCCCGCGAGGAGTTGATATCGATGGAGATCAGCGCCTCGGTGTGGTCGATGGCGATGGCGCCCCCGGAGGGCAGCCGTACGTCGCGCTGGAAGGCCGACTCGATCTGGCTCTCGATCTGGTAGCGGGAGAAGAGGGGGACCGGATCGGTGTAGCGCTTGAGCTTCTGCCGATTGTACGGCATGACCTGCTCGATGAAATCGCGCGCCTTGGTGTAGACCGCCTCGTCATCCACCAGGATCTCGCCGATATCGGAGCGCAGGTAATCGCGCAGGGCGCGGATGATAACGTCGCTCTCCTGGTAGACCAGGAACGGGGCGGCGCGCTCGGCGGTCGCCTTCTGGATGGCGTCCCAGAGCTTGAGCAGGTAGTCCAGGTCCCACTGCAGCTCCTCGGTGCTGCGGCCGACTCCGGCCGTGCGCACGATGAGCCCCATACCCTCGGGGACGTCGAGCTGGCGCAGCGCCTCCCGGGTCTCGGTACGCTCGGAGCCCTCGATCCGCCGGGAGACGCCGCCGGCCCGGGGGTTATTGGGCATGAGGACGAGGTAGCGGCCGGCAAGGCTGATATAGGTCGTCAGCGCAGCGCCCTTGTTGCCGCGCTCCTCCTTGTCGACCTGGACCAGGACCTCCTGGTTCTCCTTGAGCCCCTCGCGCGGCGTAGCGCGCTTGCCGTCCGCCGAGGTGAAGTAGGCAGGAGCGATCTCCTTGAACGGCAGGAAGCCGTGACGCTCCGCGCCGTACTGGACAAAGGCCGCCTCGAGGCTGGGCTCGATACGGGTAATCGTCCCCTTATAGATATTCGCCTTCTTCTGCTCCCGCGAGGGCGCCTCGATATCGAGATCGTAGAGGACCTGGCCATCGACGAGGGCGACGCGCAACTCCTCCGGCTGAGTTGCATTGATGAGCATTCTTTTCATGGGTACCAAGTCTCCGCAGCCCTGCCGCCATCGCTTCGCCAAGGCCGATGCGCACGGACGCTCGCCACGGCGCCGGAAGGGCGCAGGCGATCGCCAACTGCGCGGGCCGCTGCTGCGGTGCGGACCAAGCGGCGATCCAGGCCATCCAATGCGCAAGCGGCGTCCGTGTCATCAGTACTCGCTCCGAAGGGGCGCAGGGCGTGTTGATCGTGGGCAGATCGGCCAGCCCCCTGGAGGGGAGCCGGCGGTTATTCACGCTTGCGCTCGCTATGCGGCGCCGCTCTGAGGACGACGCCGCCGGAAACCCGGCGTGGTGGAATTTTTTGAATTCACCACGTGCGGTCAATTGTATCAGGGACTTGCGCGCCCATTCAAATTGATTCTTCTGCTAATATCCGCCTATGAGTGAGCACGAGCGAAGCGTCCGGTACCACCACGTCATCGAGGATGAGGCCGGCCAGCGTATCGACAATTTCCTCCTGCGCCAGCTCAAGGGCCTGCCGCGCAGCCGGGTCTATCGGCTTCTGCGCAAGGGCGAGGTGCGCATCGATGGTGGGCGGGCCCGCCCCGCCCGGCGCCTGCGTACCGGGGAGGTGGTGCGCATCCCCCCTGTAGCCGGCCGCAGGCCGGACGATAGCGCCGGCGGCCAGCTGCCGGCGGGGCTCGCCGAGCGGCTGCGCAACGGGGTGCTCTACGAGGACGAGCGGCTACTGATCCTGGACAAGCCCTCGGGGCTGGCCGTGCACGGCGGCAGCACGGTCCGTGTCGGCCTGGTGGAGGCGCTGCGCCGGCACCGGCCGGAGCTGCCCTTCCTCGAGCTAGTCCACCGCCTGGACCAGGAGACAAGCGGCTGCCTGATGCTGGCCAAGCGCCGCTCCACCCTGCGCCGGCTCCACGAGCAGCTGCGCCGCGGCGCCGTGGAGAAGCGCTACACCGCACTGCTGCTCGGTCGGCTGCGCAGCTCCGAGCCCTTCCGCGTGGACGCTCCGCTGGAGCGCCTGCCCGGGCGAGGGCGGGATCGGCAGGTGCAGGTCAGCAAGCAGGGCCGGCCGGCCGCCACGGCGATCCAGGTCGAGCGGCGCTGGCCGCAGGCAACCCTGGTGACGGCCCGGCTGGAGACCGGGCGTACCCACCAGATCCGGGTCCACGCCCAGCATATCGGCCACCCGGTCGCCGGGGACGACCGCTACGGCGATCGCGCCCGCAACGCCACCGCCCGCGGATGGGGGTTGCGCCGCCTCTTCCTGCACGCCAGCTCGTTGCGGCTCAAGCACCCGGAGACCGGCGCCTCCATCGAGGTCCAGGCACCGCTCAGCGACGACCTGCAGGCGGTGCTCGATCAGTTGCCTGAAACCAGGAAGGAGGAGCAAGCATGAGCGAAGAGAACGCTGAGCGGGAAGCGCTGGTGGAGCTGCTCAAGGAGAACCTGCGCGAGCAGCGCCGGGCACGACGCTGGCGCCTGATCTTCCGGAGCGTGGTGCTGGCCCTCGTGGTCCTGGGGGTGGCCCTCCTGGCCCGGACGGGCCTCAGCCCGTCGCAGGACGATACGGGGCCGCACACCGCCGAGGTGGCCATCAAGGGGCCGATCATGGCCGATTCGCCGGCCAGCGCTGACCGGGTCCTCCAGGGCGTGGAGCGCGCCTTCGAGGCAGACAACGTCGAGGGTATCGTGCTGCGCATCAACAGCCCCGGTGGCAGCGCCGTCCAGGCCCGGCAGATCTACCAGGAGCTACGCCGGCTGCGCGAGACCCACGAGGATACCCCCGTATACGCGGTTATCGAGGATATCGGCGCCTCGGGGGCGTACTACGTGGCCGCGGGCGCGGACAAGATCTTCGTCAACGAGTCGAGCATCGTGGGCTCCATCGGCGTGATCATGGGCGGCTTCGGCTTCCAGGAGGCCATGAAGAAGCTCGGCATCGAGCGGCGCCTCTATACCGCTGGCGAGAACAAGGCCCTCCTCGATCCCTTCTCCCCCGAGGACGAGGCGGAGGTCGAGCACGTGCAGGCGATGGTCGACGAGATCCACGGCCAGTTCATCGCCGCTGTCCGCCAAGGGCGCGGCGAGGCCATCGAGGCGGCCGAGGTGGACGAGGAGCGGCTCTTCTCCGGCCTGGTATGGACGGGTAGCCGGAGCCTGGAGCTCGGCCTGGCCGATGAGCTCGGCAGCGCGCGCAGTGTCGCCCGGGACGTGATCGGCGCCGAGAAGCGGGTGGACTATACGGTCCAAGGCAACCTGGTCTCGCAATTCGCCGACCGCTTCGGTACCGCCTTCGGTCGTGGCGTCTTCGAGACCCTGCTGGGGCTCGAGTACCAGCCCCGCTGAGCCGGGCTACGGCAGCGGGTAGCCCAGGCGGCGCAACAGGCGGGCGACCGCGATCAGCGGGAGCCCGACCAGGGCCGCCGGATCGCTGCTGTCCACCGACTCGAGCAGGCTCGCCCCGAGCCCCTCCGAGCGGATGGCCCCGGCGCAGTCCAGGGGGCGATCCGTCTCGACGTAGCGCTCGATGGCCTCGGTATCCAGGGCGCGGAAGCGCACCCGTACCGCTTGCAGCTCGTGCGCCTCCGCCTCCCCCTGACGGATGCTCACCGCCGTGAGGAAGTGCACCTCCCGGCCGGCGTAGCGCGCCAGCTGCGCACGGGCCTGCTCGGCCGTCCCCGGCTTGCCCTGGATCTCGGTACCGAAGGCGACCAGCTGGTCGCTGCCGATCACCGCGGCCTCGGGGCATGCCGCGGCGACCGCCGCAGCCTTGTCCTGCGCCAGGCGCACGGCCGCCGCCTCGGGGTCCTCGGCCTCGCCGACGGCCTCGTCGATGGCCGCCGGCACCACCTCGAAGGGGAGGCCGAGGCGCTCGAGCAGGGCCCGGCGGTAGGGCGAGCCTGAGGCCAGGATCAGCGGGCTTGGGGTGGGCATCTTGCGGGACCTCCCGTGGGCGAAAGAGTCAGTGCGTCGGTTCGTAACGTGCGCATTGCCGGCACTTTACACTACCGGGCGCCGTGGCTAGCATGCAGCCCTTATGTTGCCGGACAGGCTGGCCCCTGACGACTTCGCCGCGGCGCCGCGCACCCATGAGGGCAGGCTTGCGCTAGCCCGCATGCCGCACCTGGCTCCGCTGCTGGCTGCAGCGGAAGGCGAAGCCTGGCTGCAGATCGCGAGCAGCCTGGATGAGCACGGGCAGCGCGTGCTGGAGGGCCGGATCGAGGCTGCCGTACCGCTCACCTGCCAGCGCTGCCTCGGGCTTTACCGCTACCCGGTGGCGGAGGCGTTCCGCGTCGTGGTCGTCGGCTCGGAGGCGGAAGGGGAGGACCTGCCAGCGGAGGCGGAGCCCTACGTCAGCGCGGGGCCCGTGCAGCCCCAGGCGGTCGCCGAGGAGGAGATCCTCCTGGCCTTGCCGGCAGTCGCCTTGCATCCGTCCGGGGCCTGCGAGGCGCCGGCCCACGATGCCGGGGCCCAGCGCGAGACGCTCAGCCCCTTCGCCGTCCTGCGCGGGCGAGTGCGCAGCGACGGGGAGGATGGAGCCTAGACACGATAGCGAATCCCTGAACGACCCGGAGAGAAGACGATGGCCGTACAACAGAACCGCAAGTCGCCCTCCAAGCGTGGCATGCGCCGCTCCCACGACAGCCTGCGCAAGCCCGCCCTGGCGACCGAGCCGAGCACCGGCGAGACCCACCGCCGCCACCACGTCAGCCCCGATGGCTACTACCGCGGGCGGAAGGTTACCCGCGGCCAGGACGACTGAGCGCTCCCGCGATACCTCCCTCAAGGGCAAGGATAATCGGTGAGCGAGCGGATCCTGGCATGACGCATCAGACGACCTTGTCGCTGGACGCGATGGGGGGCGACCACGGCCCCAGGGTCGTGGTCCCCGCTGCTGCCCAGGCGCTCGAGCGCCACCCGGACCTGCACCTGGTCCTGGTCGGGCAGGAGCCGGACCTGCGCGAGCAGCTGCAGGCGCACGGCGCTGGCACGGAGCGGATCTCGATCCGCCACTGCAGCCAGGTCGTGGGGATGGACGAGCCCCCGTCGCAGGCCATGCGCAACAAGCGTGACTCCTCCATGCGCGTGGCGCTCGACATGGTCCGGTCCGGGGAGGCGGACGGGTGTGTCAGCGCCGGCAATACCGGCGCGCTGATGGCGACGGCCCGCTACCTGCTCAAGACCCTGCCGGGCATCGAGCGGCCGGCGATCATGAGCACGATCCCTACGTGGGACGGCGCCACCCACATGCTCGACCTGGGCGCCAACGTCGACTGCAGCAGCGATCACCTGTTCCAGTTCGCGGTCATGGGCGCGGTAGCCGCCGAGGCTACCCACGATCTGGCGCAACCGCGCGTGGGGCTGCTCAACGTCGGCGAGGAAGAGATCAAGGGCAACGAGCAGGTCAAGCAGGCCGCGGAGAGGCTCGGTGCCGCCGAGGAGCTGCACTATATCGGCTACGTCGAGGGCGACGGTGTCTACCAAGGCGAGGCGGACGTCGTCGTCTGTGACGGCTTCGTCGGCAACGTCGCCCTGAAGACCAGCGAGGGCGTGGCGAGCCTGATCTCTGGATACCTGCGCTCGGAGTTCCAGCGCAACCTCCTGACCCGCCTGGCCGGCCTCGTGGCCTGGCCCGTGCTGCGCTCCCTTCGCGGACGTATCGACCCGCGCCAGTACAACGGCGCCAGCCTCCTCGGCCTGCGGGGCGTGGCGCTGAAGAGCCACGGCTCCGCCGACACCTTCGCCTTCGGGCGTGCCATCGATACGGCCGCCCGCGAGGCCGAGCAGGGGGTGCCCAACCTGATCGAGGCGCGCATCGAGCGGCTGCTAGGGGCGAGAGAAGGGGCGTGACAAGCGCAAGGATTATCGGCACGGGGAGCTACCTCCCCCAACGGGTGGTCACGAATCGGGATCTCGAGCAGCAGGTCGAGACCTCCGATCAGTGGATCCGCGAGCGTACCGGGATCTACGAGCGCCGTGTCATCGGGGAGGAGGAATGCTGCGGTGATCTGGCGCGCATCGCTGCGCAGCGGGCCCTGGAGGCCGCCGGCATCAGCGGTGACGACGTCGACCTGATCGTCGTCGCGACCTGCACGCCCGATCGCGTCTTCCCGAGCCTGGCCTCCAGCCTGCAGCGCGATCTGGGCATCCGGCCCGGCGCCACCGCCTTCGATGTCTCCGCCGCCTGCTCCGGCTTCATCTACGGCCTCGGCATCGCGGACCGCTTCGTGCGCACGGGCGGCGCGGAGCGGGCCCTGGTCGTGGGGGCCGAGGCCATGACCCGGATCCTCGACTGGGACGATCGCGGCACCTGCGTGCTCTTCGGCGACGGAGGCGGCGCCGTGCTCCTCGAGGCCGCCGAGCGGCCCGGCGTGCTGACGACGCACCTGCACTCCGACGGGCGCTACGAGCCACTCCTCTACGTGCCGTGGGGCCCCGGCCAAGGCTACGCGGCGCTAGGGACCCAGAGCGGCTACATCCACATGCGCGGTAACGAGGTGTTCAAGGTCGCGGTGAACACCCTCACGCGGATCGTGGAGGAGACGCTGGACGCGGCGCAGGTGGATAAGACGGAGGTGGACTGGCTGGTCCCCCACCAGGCGAATATCCGCATCATCCAGGCCACGGCCAAGAAGCTGGATCTGCACATGGATCGCGTCGTGGTGACGGTAGGCGAGCACGGCAATACCTCCGCGGCATCGATCCCCATCGCCCTGGATACAGCCGTGCGCGACGGGCGCATCCAGCGCGGCGAACTGCTGCTCTTCGAGGCCTTTGGCGGCGGCTTTACCTGGGGATCGGCGCTGGTCCGGTACTGAGCCGGGCGCAATACACACTGTTCGGGAGCGAGGATGAGCGACACGACCCCGGAACTGGCTACGGTCTTCCCCGGCCAGGGCTCACAGGCCGTCGGGATGATGGCGGAATGGCGCGGCGAGGCCACGGTCACGGCGACCTTCCGGGAGGCCTCGGAGGCCCTCGGCTACGACCTCTGGGCGCTGGTCACGGAGGGCCCGGCCGAGGAGCTCGACCGTACCGACCGCACGCAGCCGGCCATCCTCACGGCCAGTACCGCCCTGTGGCGGCTCTGGCAGGAGCGCGGCGGCGCCGAGCCGGCCGCCATGGCCGGCCACAGCCTGGGCGAGTACTCGGCCCTGGTCGCCGCCGAGGCGCTGAGCCTGTACGACGCCGTGGCCCTGGTGGCTGATCGGGGGCGCTACATGCAGGAGGCCGTCCCGGCGGAGAGCGGTGCCATGACGGCCGTCATCGGCCTCGCCGATGAGCGTGTCGCCGAGGTCTGCGCCAGCGCCGCCCAGGGCCAGGTTGTCCAGCCCGTGAACTACAACGCCCCCGGCCAGGTGGTCATTGCCGGCGAGCGGGACGCCGTCGAGCGCGCGGGGGAGGCGGCCAAGGAGGCGGGGGCGAAGCGGGTGATGCCCCTGCCGGTCAGCGCCCCGTCCCACTGCAGCCTGATGCAGCCGGCCGCCGAGCGCCTGGCGGCGCGGCTCGAGGCGGTCGAGATCGGCGAGCCGCGCCGGCGGGTGCTGCACAACGCCGATCTCTCGGTCAGCAGTGACGCCGAGGCCATCCGGCAGCGCCTGGTCGAGCAGCTAGCCAGGCCGGTGCGCTGGACAGAGACGATCCAGCGCATGGCCAGCGAGGGTGCCCAGACCGTGGCCGAGTGCGGCCCCGGCAAGGTCCTGACCGGGCTGTGCCGACGTATCGATCGTGGCCTCCAGGGTGTCGCGCTCAGCGATCCGGAGGCCTTCGACGACGCCCTGGGCCATTTCCGGGCGGCATCGTGACAACGGACTTCGAAGGAGGCAGCGTGCACGGCGACGACCTGCAGCAAGAGATCGCGCTGGTGACCGGGGCGAGCCGCGGCATCGGCCGGGCCATCCTGGAGGCCCTCGGCCGCCACGGCGCCACGGTCATCGGCACGGCGACCAGCGAGCGAGGCGCCGAGGCGATCCAGGAGCACCTCGATGGACTCGGCTTGCAGGGTAGGGGGATGGCCCTGGATGTTACCGATCCGGACCAGGTCAACGGCGTGGTTACCACCATCGGCCAGGATTACGGAGCGCCGACGATCCTCGTCAATAACGCCGGCATCACCCGGGACAACCTGATGATGCGGATGAAGGACGAGGAGTGGGAGGAGCTCATCGACACCAACCTCAGCTCCGTCTACCGCACGAGCAAGGCCTGCCTGCGCGGTATGATGAAGGCCCGCCGGGGGCGCATCATCAACATCGGCTCGGTGGTCGGGGCCACGGGCAACGCCGGGCAGGGCAACTACGCCGCCGCCAAGGCCGGTATTACGGGCCTGACCAAGTCCATGGCCCGGGAGCTGGGCACGCGCAACATCACCGTGAACACGGTGGCACCGGGCTTCGTCGAGACGGACATGACCGCTGCCATGAGCGAGGAGCAGCGCTCAGCGCTCATCGCCAACATCCCGCTGGAGCGGCTCGGCGATCCGGAGGATATCGCCGCAGCGGTCGTGTTCCTGGCCTCGTCGGCGGCCGGCTACATCACCGGCGAGACGCTCCACGTCAACGGGGGCATGCACATGTCCTGAATTCTTCCGAAAATTCAGGAACTTTTGCGTACTCCAAGAATCCGTTACGGGTTCTGGTACTCAACGGGCTGTTCCCCTACAATACGCGCCGCAGCTGGATGACTGCGCCAACGAGAACCTCGGAGGACCTTTTACATGAGCAGCATCGAAGACCGCGTCAAGAAGATCGTCGTCGAGCAACTGGGGGTCAAAGAGGAGGAGGTCACTGGTGAGGCCTCTTTCGTGGACGACCTTGGCGCCGACTCGCTGGACACCGTCGAGCTCGTGATGGCACTCGAGGAGGAGTTCGAGTGCGAGATCCCCGACGAGGAGGCCGAGAAGATCACAACGGTCCAGCAGGCGATCGATTACATCAAGAAGAACCTGGAGGGGTAACGCCCTCCGGGTGGCCACAGTCTGAAGGCGCAGCGGGGCCGGTCTGTGTATGGACCGGCCCCGATGCATTCTGCGTCCGAGGAGCGTGCAGCTATGGATGATCGAGCCGTCGTCGTAACAGGGGTGGGGGTCGTCTCCCCGGTGGGGAATACCGCGGAGGAGGCCTGGACCGCGGTCGTCGAGGGCCGTAGCGGCATCCGGCCGATCGAGGAGTTCGACACCTCGGGCTATACGGTCCGCTTCGGTGGCACCATCCAGGGCTTCGATATCAGCGCGTATCTCCCGCGCAAGGAGGCGCGGCGGATGGATCCGTTCATCCATTACGCCTTTGCTGCCTGTGCCGAGGCGTTCGCCGACGCCGGCCTCGAGGTCCAGGCGGACAACGCCGACCGCATGGGGCTGTCGATCGGCTCCGGGATCGGCGGGATCCAGGGCATCGAGAACAACCACCGCTCGATGCTCGACGGCGGCCCCCGGAAGGTCTCGCCGTTCCTGGTGCCGAGCAGCGTCATCAACATGGCCTCCGGCAACCTCTCCATCCACTACGGGCTCCGGGGACCCAATCTCTCCACGGTCACCGCCTGTGCTGCGGGGACGCACAACATCGGCCTGTCGGCTCGGATGATCGCGGCGGGAGACGCCGACGTGATGATCGCCGGCGGCTCCGAGAAGTGCATCACCCCGCTCAGCCTGGCCGGCTTCAGCTCGGCGCGGGCCCTGTCGTGCCGTAACGACGATCCGCAGGGCGCGAGCCGTCCCTGGGATACCGGCCGCGACGGCTTCGTCCTCGCCGAGGGCGCCGGCCTGCTGGTGCTCGAGTCCTACGCCCACGCCCGCGCCCGCGGAGCCCCCATCTACGCCGAGCTCGCCGGCTTCGGCACCAGCTCCGACGCCTACCACATCACCCAGCCGGCGGACAGCGGCGAGGGGGCCCAGCGGTGCATGGCTCGCGCCCTGGAGGACGCCGGCATGGCGCCGGAGGAGATCGACTACATCAATGCCCACGGCACCTCCACCGCTGTCGGTGACCTGGCCGAGGCGGCAGCGGTGCAGCGCCTGCTCGGCGATCAGGCCGGGAGCGTGGCCATGAGCTCCACCAAGTCCGCGACCGGCCACCCGCTCGGCGCTGCCGGGGGGATCGAGGCGGTCTTCAGCCTCCTCGCCCTGCGCGACGGGATCCTCCCACCGACGATCAACCTCGACGAGCCGGAGCCGCAGTGTGAGGGCCTGGATCTGGTCCCGCACGAGGCGCGTCGGCGTCCTATCGGCGCCGTGCTGACCAACTCCTTCGGCTTTGGCGGGACGAACGCCTCGCTGATCTTCCGGCAGCCGCGCTGATCTCGTGGCCGAGGCACAGCTGATCAACGGCCGGGCCGACGCCGCCGTCGCGCCTGAGGACCGTGGCCTCACCTACGGGGACGGGGTCTTTGAGACCATCGCCATCGCCGACGGCCAGCCACGGCTGTGGGACTACCACATGGACCGGCTCCTCGAGGGTGCGCATCGGCTCGGGCTTCCGGAACCGCCGCTGGCCACCCTGCGCGAGGAGGCCCGCTATCTGGCCCGCCCTGCCGGCGGCGCCGTGCTGAAGATCTACTACACCCGGGGGGTAGGGGACGGGCGGGGCTACAGGCCACCGGCCCAGCCGGAGCCGAGGCGGATGCTGATCCGCCACGGCCTCCCCGCCATCCCCGAGGAGCGCTGGGAGGGCGTGGACTGCCGGCTCTGCCAGGTGCGGCTGAGCGCGCAGCCGGCGCTCGCCGGGATCAAGCACCTCAATCGGCTCGAGCAGGTCCTGGCACGCTCGGAGTGGCACGACCCGGCCGTCGCCGAAGGCTTGATGCTCGATCCCGACGGGCTCATCGTCGAGGGGACAGCCACCAACATCTTCGCGGTCCGGGGCCGCACGCTGGTGACCCCGCCGCTGGCCGAGGCCGGCGTCACCGGGGTCGTGCGGCGCTGGATCCTGGCGCAGGCGGAGGCGCTCGGGCTGCGTGTCGAGCAGCGCGGGATCCGCCCTGAGCAGCTGCCCGAGATGGACGAGGTCTTCCTGACGAACAGCCTCATCGGGCTCTGGCCGGTGCGCTCGGTGGCCAGCCGAGAGCTCCCCGTGGGCACGGTCAGCCGCAGCCTCCTGGAGCGCATGGCCGAGCAGCGGCTGACCCCGCTACTGGGCCAGGCGCGCGGGCAGCCATGACGCGTAGCCGCTGGCGCCAGCGCCTCCTGGCCTTGGCCGGGCTGTCGATGGCCTTCCTGGCCCTCGGGGGCGCATGGCTGGCCTACGAGCTGACGCGCCCCATGCAGGTCACCGATCCCCCGCAGTACCTGGAGATCGAGCCGGGTGCCTCGCTCCGCCGGGTCACGGACGAGCTCCAGGATCGGGGCTGGCTGAGCGCCGGCGGCGCCCTCGGTGCCCGGCTCTACGGCCGGCTGACGGGGCTCGCCGGGGCGCTCCACACCGGCGAGTACGCTGTGGAGGCGGACATGTCGGCTCGCCGGCTGCTGCACCGTATCGTCGCCGGTGACGTCGTCCTGCACCAGATCACCGTCATCGAGGGCTGGACCTTCGACCGGATGCGGCGCGCGCTACGCGAGCACGACGCGGTGACCCATACCCTCGAGGGGGTCGAGACCGGCTCGATCATGGAGGAGCTCGGCCTGGCCGGGGAGCACCCCGAGGGGCGCTTCTTCCCCACGACCTACAGCTTCCCGCGCGGGACGGAGGACCGGCAGATCCTGCGGCTCGCCTACCGCAAGATGGAAGAGCGCCTGGCGGCGGCCTGGGCGGAGCGCCAGCCCGATCTGCCCCTGGCGGGGCCCTACGAGGCGCTGATCCTCGCCTCGCTCATCGAGCAGGAGGTGGCGAGGCCTGAGGAGCGACGGAAGGTGGCCGGGGTCTTCATACGGCGGCTGGAACGGGGCATGCGTCTGCAGACCGACCCGTCGGTCATCTACGGCCTCGGCGACGAGTACGATGGCCGCCTGCGGCGCGACGACCTGCGCCGTGCTGACCCCTACAACACCTACCAGCACCGGGGCCTGCCGCCGACACCGATCGCACTGCCGGGCGCGGCCTCGCTGGAGGCGGCCGTGGATCCGGCCCACGGTGAGGCGCTGTACTTCGTCGCCCGCGGGGATGGTACGCACCACTTCTCGGCTACGCTGGAGGAGCACCGAGAGGCTGTACAGCGCTACATCCGGGGGGAGAAGCCGTAGCTATGGCCGGGCGTGGGCGAGGGCGCTTCATCACCGTCGAGGGGCTCGAGGGGGCCGGGAAGACGACCTGCCTGGCGACGATCGAGGCCGTGCTGCGCGCGGCCGGCGAGCCGGAGCCGCTCTTCACCCGGGAGCCCGGCGGCACGCCCTTCGGCGAGGCGCTGCGCGGCGTACTCCTGGATCCGCAGTACCAGGGCATGACAGCGGAGGCAGAAGCGCTGACCGTCTTCGCCGCCCGAGCCGAGCACCTGGCCCGGGTGGTACGGCCCACCCTCGAGGCTGGCCGCTGGGTGGTCAGCGACCGCTTCACCGACGCGACCTACGCCTATCAGGGCGGGGGGCGAGGGCTGGGCGACGCGCGGGTGGCTGAGCTGGAGGCGTGGGTCCACGCCGGCTTCAGCCCGGATCGTACGCTGCTGCTCGATGTCGAGCCCGGCGTGGGGCGGGCGCGTATCGCCGCTCGCGACGCCGATGCCGACCGCTTCGAGCGCGAGCGGGACGCCTTCTTCCGCGCCGCGCGGGCCGCCTACCACCGGCGCGCTGCGGCGGAGCCGGAGCGCTTCCGGATCGTCGACGCCAACCGCCCCGAGGCCGATGTGGCGGCGCAGGTGCGGGCGAAGATCGAGGCGCTGCTCGGCGCCAGGAGCGAGACGTGAGCGAGCCCGTTACAGCGGATACGGTGGACACCACCCTCAGCCGCGAGGCGCTGCCGCCGTGGCTGCGCCCGGAGCTCGACCGGCTGCTCGCGCTCCACGATGCCGGGCGGCTGCACCACGCCTTGCTGCTCACCGGCCGTAGCGGGCTCGGCAAGCGGCTGCTCGCCGGGGCGCTCGCGCGGGCGCTGCTGTGCCGCCAGGCGCCTGGCGCGCCGCGGCCCTGCGGGGATTGCCGCGGCTGCCAGATCACGGCCGGCCAATCCCATCCGGATCTGCGCCGCCTCGTCCCGGAGGCGGGCAGCGAGCGCAGCGAGATCCTCGTCGACAGCGCCCGCAGCCTGGTGGATTTTCTGCACCTGAGCCCCCAGATGGGCGGCGCCCGCGTAGCCGTCATCGTCCCCTGCGACCGGCTCAACCGTGCCGCCGCCAACAGCCTGCTCAAGAGCCTCGAGGAGCCGCCGCCGGGCGTCTTCCTGATCCTCGCCACTGGACGGCCCGGGCGATTGCCGCCGACCGTGCGCAGCCGCTGCGCGGTACGGTCGCTCGGCCCGCCGGATGCCGGTGCCGCCGAGCGCTGGCTGACCGAGCGCACCGAGGCGGGCGGGACCGAGCGCATCCGCAGGGCCCTGGCGCTGGCCGGCGGCATGCCCCTGGCCGCTGAGCGGCTCCTGGCGCAGGACGGCCTGGCGAGCTACGAGCTACTGCTGCAGCAGCTACAGAGGCTGGCCGCCGGCGGCGATCCGGTCCAGGAGGCCGAGCGCTGGGAGCAAGCGCCCGCGGAGCTGGCTGATGGGGCGGCCGCGATCCTCGCGGACCTGCTCCGGCAGCAGCACGGCGCCCCGGACCGGGGCCTGCTGCCGGCCGACCTGGCACGGCAACTGGCGGCGGGGGGCTCCACGGAAGCGCTCCACCAGGCCTTCCTGCGGATCAGCGAGCACCGTCGTAGCCTGGATCAGCCCCTCAACGGCCGCTTGGCGGCAGAGGCGATCTGCCTCGACCTGGCCGCCGCGCTGCGTGGCGGCTACGCCCCCTCCAGGCAGTAGCGCAGCCGCCGCCACCCCTCGTCGATATCCGCCTGGCTGGTGTAGAAGTGGGGGGAGAAGCGGATCCCGCCACAACGGGAGGCGCAGGCTACGTCGCTGCGACGCAGCGCGGCGAGCAAGCGCTCCGGGTCGGCGTCAGGGACGCGGAAGGTCACGATCCCGGCGTGCCGGCTCGGCTCCTGCGGGGTGACGACCTCGTAGCCGTGGCTGCGGGCGGCCTCCATGGTATAGCGGGCGTTCGCCAGGACACGCCGCTCGACCTCTGCCATGCCGACCTCCTCGAGCACCGCGAGGCTCGCCTCCAGGGCGTGGCTGCCGAGCAGGTTGGGGCTGCCAGGCTCAAAGCAGCGGCCGCTGTCCGCCGGCTGCCAGTCGGGGCGGTCGAACTCGCCGAGGCGATCGACCATGTGCCAGCCGAATTGCGTTAGCCGCAGGCGCCGGCGCAACTCGGGGCGGCAGTAGAGCGCGCCGATCCCCTCGGGACCCAGCAGCCACTTGTGCCCATCGGCGACGATGAAGTCGGCATCGACCGACAGCTGCAGGGCCCCGAGGGTCTGGATGGCGTCCACGCCCAGGAGCACCCCGTGCTCACGGCAGGCGTTACTCAGCCGCTCGAGATCCATGCGCAGGCCCGTACCGTACTGTACGCTGCTGACCGGCAGGAGCCGGGTCCGCGGGCCGAGGGCCTCGATCAGGGCATCCTCCGGCGTGGCCGCGTCGCCGAGGCGGACCTGGCGGACACGGACGCCGTAGCGCTGGGCCAGGGACTCCCAGACCCATCGGTTAGAGGGGAATTCCTGGTCGTTGGTGATGATCTCGTCACCCGGCTGCCAGTCCAGCCCGTAGGCGATGATGGACAGGCCCGCCGAGGTGTTCGGCACCAGGGCGACGTCCTCTGCCGGCACGTCCATCAGCCGAGCCAGGCGCTCGCGCAATCGGCTCTCGACCTCGATCCAGTCCGGATAGTCCGCCGCGCCGCGGCGCAGGCACGTCTCGGCGAAGCGGTGCACGGTATCCCGGGTGTGGCGTGGCCAGACGCCAACGCCGGCGTGGTTGAGGTAGACGAGCGCGTCGTCCTGGGGGAATTGGGGATGGTCGGGCATCAAGGCCTCGCTGCCTGCGGCTTGTCCGGGGATTATAATAGACTGCAGCCAGCGCCTGGATGGGCGCCTCGAGTCAGCCTCGGGTTCGCGGAAGGTATATTATGTTAAATACAGGATGGCATCGCCATCGCCCCCACGATCCTGGTGTCAGCTCCGGCGCGTTTCACGCCAGCGCTGGTAATGCTCGCTGTCGCCGATGTTCCACTCTTGCTCGGTGAACTGCTTATCCCCGGTCTTGAACAGGACCCACAGGATAAAGTCGGCAGCATCCTCGGGGGCGTACAGCTGGCCATTCTCCTTGAGCTTGACGAAGCGCTCCACCGCCGGGAAGTGGTCCGGCGTCTGCTGGCGGATATGCGCCTGCATCGGGGTATCGACCACGCCCGGCCGTACGGAGCCGACGAGCACCCCGTCCTGCCGGAGCTCCTCGCGGTAGACCTGGTAGACCATGTACAGGGCCGACTTGCTGGCACAGTAGGCGCCCCAGCCCTGGGACGGCCGGTGCGCCGCGCCCGATGAGATGTGCAGTACCCGGCTGGCCTGATCCATGAGCGGCAACAGCCCCTGGGTCAGGAAGACCGGCGCCTCCAGATTGACGGCCATGGCGTAGCGCCAGCTGGCGACATCGACATCACGCAGCGGCCGCACCGGCTCCAGGACGCCGGCATTGTGAATCACCGTGCGAACACGAGCGCCTCGGACCGCCGCCACGACGCGCGCCCGCCCTTCAGGATCCCCGATGTCGGCGGCGACCGTCTGGATCCGGTCGGTATTCGGCGCGGCCGTCTCCGCCAGGGCCTCAGCACGCCGGCCCACGGCCAGCACCCGGAGGCCGGCGCTGGCCAGGTCCCGCACCAGTGCGCGGCCCAGTCCACCGCTACCGCCGGTCACCACAGCTAGATCGTCCGCTTGCCACTTCATCTAGGCCTATCCTCCATCGCCATTGCACGCCTGAGCCTGGCCGACCGCGCCGTGAGCCGGGTGTGCATTCTAGCTAAACGGGCGCGACAACGCAGTTCGATGGCTTGCGTCCGGCCGCTGCAGCGGCCAGTGCCTCGCTGAGCTGGTGCACGATCCGCTGCCGGGCCTCCACCGCCGTCCAGGCGCTGTGCGGCGTGACCGTGCAGTTGGGCAGGTCTTCGGCCAGCAAGGGGTGATCCGGCGGCGGGGGCTCTTGCGCCAGCACGTCCAGCGCTGCCCCTGCCAGCGCACCGCCACGCAGCGCCTCGGCCAGCGCAGGCTCGTCGACCAGGCCGCCGCGCGCCGTATTGATCAGCAGCGCATCGCTGCGCATCGCGCGCAGGGCCTCACGGTCGATCAGCCCGCGCGTCTGCGGGGTCAACGGGCAGTGGAGGCTCAGCACATCCACCTCCTGCAGAACCTGCTCGAAGGCCCAGCGCCCGGTACGGATCGCCCTCGCCCCGCGGTGCTCGGCGATCCGTATCTCCATGCCCAGGGCCTCGGCGAGTTGCGCCACGCGCTGGCCCAGGGTGCCGTAGCCGACGATGCCGAGCCGCTTCCCGGCCAGCTCCCGTGTGGCCGGATCGATCAGGCAGAAGTGCGGGCTCCGCGACCACTCACCGGCGCGAACGCGGCTCGTCGCCGCGGAGATGCGCGTGAAGTGGTCCAGCATGAAGGCGAGCACGTGCTGCGCCACCGCCGCCGTACCGTAATCCCGGCAATGGGTGACGGTGATACCGTGCGCCCGGGCAGCCTCGAGATCGACATTGTTGGTCCCTGTGGCAGCGACGGCGATCAAGCGCAGCTGAGGCAGCGCGGCCAGGGTATCCGCGTCCAGGGGGACCTTGTTGACGATGGCCGCCTCCACCCCCTCTAGCCGGGCCAGGATGGCCTCCGGATGGGTCCGGGGATAGCAAATCAGTCGTCCGGCCGCCTCGCGAAGCGGCTGCAGGTCGAGATCGCCTCGATCGAGCGATCCGCCGTCCAGGAACACCGTCTCCATGCCTCCCCCCCTTGATCGCTGCGGGACGGTACGTTGCACGGTGGCCGCTACCCTATTCTAGGATCGGGGCTGGCTGCGAGTAGGGAGGCTACCTGTGCCCACCTTCGATGCCGAAGCCTTACCCCCGCCGGCAGCCCTGGACCGGGCCGCCGCCGTCGACGCTCCGGGACCGGTCATTGCCGTGACCGGACCGTCCGGCACGGGCAAGACGACCCTGATAGGTGGCATGGTCGAGCACCTCCGGCGCAGTGGCTGGCGCCCGGCCGTCGTCAAGCACGCCCACCACGGCTTCGACCTGGACCGGCCGGGTAAGGACAGCTATCGCGTCCGGGAGGCTGGTGCCGAGCAGGTGCTGATCGTCTCGGCGCAGCGCTGGGCCCTGCTGTCGGAGACGCCGACCGAGGAGCGTGACGACCTGCTCAGCGAGCGCCTGAAGGCGCTCGACTGGACGCGCACGGATCTCGTGCTCGCCGAGGGCTTCCGCCACAGCGGCGTAGGCAAGATCGCGGTCGATAGTGTGCGGAGCGAGCCGCCCGATCTGGCGGATCCTGCCGTCCTGGGGGTGGCTACGGACGATCCTGCGGCCGTGCCGGGACGTCTGCCCTGCCTCGACCTGGACGACCACCGGCAGGCGGCTGCGTTCGTCATCCGCTGCGCTCGGGCCATCGGCGCGCGGCTCGGTGGCACCCTGGCGCCGTACAATCAACGATAAAATCAATTAGTTACATGAGGGGTGTCCCCCTTCCCGGCACCCCGCTAGGCGGATAGATTGGACCTACCCTTTACCGAAAGCCCGCCTGCACTGCGGCAACCGAGCGGGCTCAGGGGCGGCGACAGACCGACCATTGGAGGAGATCCCCATGAGCTACCGCGAGATCTACGAGGCCTCCCTCCGCGACCCGGAGGGCTTCTGGATGGAGCAGGCACAGCAGCTGTCCTGGATGGAGCCGCCCCGGCAGGCGCTGAGCCAGGATGAAGAGGGGCGCCAGCGCTGGTTCCGAGGCGGCCGGCTCAACGTCTCCCAGCTCGCCCTCGACGCCCACGTCAACGCCGGCCGCGGGGAGCAGAACGCCCTCCTTTACGATTCTCCCGTCACTGGCAACCGCTCGGCCTATACCTACCGCGAGCTGCGTGATGCGGTGGCCTACGCCGCTGGCATGTTGCGTGATCTAGGGGTGGGGCACGGCGACCGAGTGGTCATCTACATGCCCATGATCCCCGAAGCGGTGATCGCCATGCTCGCTTGTGCCCGCCTCGGGGCCATCCACTCGGTGGTCTTCGGCGGCTTCGCCGCTAACGAGCTGGCCACCCGCATCGACGACGCCCAACCGAGATTGGTCATCTCGGCGAGCTGCGGGATCGAGTTCGACCGCATCATCCCGTACCAGCCGCTCATCGATGAAGCGCTCCAACGAGCGGGCCACGCCCCAGAGCACGTCGTCTATGTACCCCGGCCGCAGGCGGCGGTCTCGTGGACACCCGGGCGTGACCTCGACTGGCACGAGCAGATGGCCCGAGCTGCGCCCGCGGAGCCGGTGCCGGTGGATGCTACCGACCCGCTCTACATCCTCTATACCTCCGGTACCACCGGTAAGCCCAAGGGCGTGGTGCGCGACAGCGGCGGCTATGCGGTGGCACTGAACTGGAGCATGGGCGCCGTCTACGACATGCACCCCGGCGAGATCTTCTGGACCGCCTCGGACGTCGGCTGGATCGTGGGCCACTCCTACATCGTCTACGGCCCCCTGATCCGCGGCTGCACGACGATCGTCTACGAGGGCAAGCCGGTCCGGACTCCGGATGCCGGGGCCTTCTGGCGGGTGATCTCCGAGTACCGCGCCAAGGCCTTCTTCACCGCGCCGACGGCCTTCCGGGCGGTCAAGAAGGAGGATCCGGAGGCGCGACTGCTGGGCGACTACGATATCTCCTGCCTGGAAAACGTCTTCGTTGCCGGTGAGCGCCTCGATCCGCCCACCTACGAATGGCTCGCCGACACGCTTCAGCGGCCGGTGATCGACCACTGGTGGCAGACCGAGACCGGCTGGCCCATCGTCGCCAATCCCATGGGCATCGAGCCCATGCCGGTCAAGAGCGGCTCCGCCACCCTCCCGGTCGCCGGCTACGACATCCGGATCCTCGACGATAGCGGGCGCGAGGTACCCGCCGGTGAGCAGGGCAATCTCGCCATCCGGCTGCCCCTGCCCCCGGGCTGCCTGCCGACGCTGTGGCACGACGAGGCGCGCTTCCGCCAATCGTACCTAGACCGCTTCCCGGGCTACTACGACACCTCGGATGCGGGCTATATCGATGAGGACGGATACGTCTTCGTCATGGGCCGGGTAGACGACGTCATCAACGTTGCCGGCCACCGCCTTTCCACCGGTGAGATGGAGGAGATCATCGGCAACCACCGGGCGGTGGCGGAGTGCGCTGTGGTGGGCATCCAGGACGAGTACAAGGGCGAGCTACCGGTGGCCTTCGTAGTCCCCAAGGACGGCGTCGAGCTCTCGGCAGAGCGCATCGAGGAGGAGCTGGCACAGATGATCCGCAACGAGATCGGCGCCTTTGCCGCCCTGCGCCGGGTAGCGGTGGTCGACAAGCTACCCAAGACGCGCTCGGGGAAGATCCTGCGCAAGAGCATCCGGACGCTCGCCGGACAAGAGCGTGAGCAGCTGGCGACACCCTCTACCATCGACGACCCGACAAGCCTCGACGAGATCGACGAGGCGATGCAGGCGTACGGGCTACGCTAGCGCATCGGCGAGTGGTGCACGCGGCGCCGGAGCCCGGCGGGCTCCGGCGCCGCGTCTCGCACCCTCGCTGCGCCTTCTCCTCCCCTGCCCGTCACGCCAGGGACCAGCCGTAGAATTGCGCCAGCTGGTGGTAGACGTCGGGGTAGCCGCGGCGCAGACGCGACGGCGCCACGAAGAAGGTCTCCGTCGCCACGGCGAAGAACTCCGCGGGGTCCTGGGCGGCGTAGACGTCCAGCGGCGCCCCGTGACCGCCCTCCTGCATGCCCTCGTCCGTGCGGTTCCGTAGATCCGCATAGGCGTGCTCGAAGGCCGCGGACCACGCCTCGACGGGCATCGACCGGGGCAGAGGTGGCAGGCCGTTGCTATGGCCCTGGCGCATGTCGAGCTTGTGCGCGCACTCGTGGATGACCACATTCGTCCCCGCCACCGGCGCCAGGGCGTCCTCGAGGGAGAGCACCAGCGGGCCGGCCACCCAGGCCTCCCCGATCAGCGGCCCGCGCGCCACGTGCACGACACCGTCCTCATCCTGGTACTCGTGCGTGGCCACGAAGCTAGCCGGGTACAGCAGCACCGTCGTCCAGGGCGCGTACCAGTCGAGGCCGAGCTCGAGCACGGGGACAGCCGCCTGCAGGGCGACCGTATCGATCGCTGCCTGGTCCGCCTGGACGTCGGCGACCCCCTCGAATCGCTTCTCCGCGGCGAAGGCGACGGCGGTCGCCTCCAGCCGCTGCCGAGCTCCAGGATCGAGGCGGCGTAGTCCGGGGAGCGCGGCCTCGCCCCGGGCCCACGCCGTCGGCGAGAGCCGGCGGCGTCGAGCCGCACGGCGCCGGCGCCGGTTACGTAGCCAGCCCAAGGCGACGCTCTCCTTGGGGTCGGGGGTTCGGCTGCGTCATAATCCTCGCCCCTGTCGATGGGAAGTCAATGATGCCAGAGCACAAGCCAGCCGGTCCGCGCAAGCACGTCACCGTCGACGGCACGGAGTTCGTTCTCCTCGGCACTGCCCACATCTCCCGGGCGAGCACCGATGAGGTCACCGAGGAGATCCGCCACGGCAGCTACGACGCGGTGGCCGTCGAGCTGTGCGAGAGCCGCCTGCGGGCCTTCCGGGAGCCGGATTACCTGGAGCGGATGGACCTGTTCCAGGTCCTGCGCTCCGGCCGCGGTGGCCTGGTTATGGCGAGCCTGGCCCTGGGCGCCTACCAGCAACGGCTGGCGGAGCAGCTAGGGGTCGAGCCCGGCGCCGAGATGAAGGCCGCTGCGGAGGAAGCCGGCAGCCAGGGGGCGGAGCTGATCCTCGCCGACCGCGAGGTGGGCGTAACCATGCGCCGGCTCTACCGTAACGTGCCGTGGTGGCAACGCTTCGGGCTCCTGGCGGGGGTCATCGGCAGCCTCGCCTCCTCGCAGCGGATCAGCAGCGAGGAGGTCGAGCGCCTCAAGCAGGGCGACCTGCTGGAATCGACCTTCCGCGAGCTGGCACACGGCAGCCGCGCTCTCTACCAGCCCCTGATCACCGAGCGCGACCGCTATATGGCCGCCCGGCTGCTGGAGACCAGCGCCGGGCGCCACGGCCGGGTGCTGGTCGTCCTCGGCGCCGGGCACCTGGAAGGCGTCGCGGAGCACCTCCGCCATCCCCCGGAGCGTGCCGCCGCGGAGCGCGAGGCGCTGGAGCGCATGCCGGCACCTTCCCGCTGGCCGCGATACCTGGCCTACCTGGTAGCCGCCGTGGTCCTGTCCGGCTTCGCCATCGGCTTCAGCCGCAGCCCGGAGCTCGGCTGGAGCCTGATCGGGACCTGGTTCCTGGTCAACGGGGGCCTGTCGGCAGTGGGCACGGCCCTCGCCTACGGGCATCCGGTGACCGTGGTGGGGGCCTTCCTCGCGGCCCCGCTGACCTCGCTGAACCCCACCATCGGCGCGGGATTCGTCGCCGCGGCCATCGAGCTGACCGTGCGTCGGCCGCGGGTGGGGGACTTCCGTGAGCTGCGCCAGCAGATCATGCGCTGGCGCGGCTGGTGGACCAACCGCGTGGCGCGCACGCTGCTCGTGTTCCTCTTCGCCTCCCTCGGCTCGGCGCTCGGTACCTACCTGGCAGGGGCGCGGATCATCGAGCGGCTGCTCGCTGCGTGAGACGCGCTAGCGGTCCCGGGTCGCGAAGAAGTGCACGTCCGGCCAGCGCTCCTGGATCAGCTCGAGATTGGCCCGGGTCGGCGCCAGGTAGGCCAGCGCCCCGGTGCCGTCGTACGCCAGGTTGGCCTCGTTCCGCTCCCGGAAGCGTTCCATCATCTTCGGGTCGTCGGCGCTGACCCAGCGTGCGGTGTAGACCTGTACCCCCTCGAAGGTGCATTCCACGCCGTACTCCTGGCGCAACCGGTAGGCGGTCACGTCGAACTGCAGGTTGCCCACGGCGCCGACGATCCAGCTCCCCCCGAGCAGCGGCCGGAAGAGCTGCGTGGCGCCCTCTTCACAGAGTTGCTCCAGCCCCTTCTGGAGGGCCTTCATGCGCATCGGGTCGCGCAGCACGACCCGGCGGAACAGCTCCGGGGCGAAGTCCGGGATGCCGGTGAA
>CAJXLI010000007.1 GCA_913055575.1 uncultured Ectothiorhodospiraceae bacterium | reverse complement strand
CTGGGCGAGGGGCTCGATCGCGCCGCTGCCCGGGCCGACCGGGTCATCGCGGTGCCGCTGATCCTCAACGCCGCCGGCCACGTCAAGCTCGAGGTGCCCGAGCAGATCTATGCGGCGCGGGCCCGGCACCCCCAGGTCGCATTCCGCCTCGCACGCCACCTCGGTGTTGGCGAGCCGACGCTCGCCCTGATCCAGCGGCGGCTGCGGGAGGGCATGCGCGAGCTGGCCGTGCCGGATCCGCGCACGACCGGGGTGATCCTCCTCGGCCGTGGCTCGTCGGACCGGACGGCCAACGCCGAGGTGGCGCGCCTGGCCCGCTGGCTCTACGAGGGCGCCGAGCACGAGCTGGTGGACATCGCCTTTACCGGGGTGACCCATCCGCGGCTGGAGGCTGTGGTCCGGCGCCACCACCTGCTCGGCGCCATGCAGCAGATCATCATCCCCTACTACCTCTATACCGGCCGGCTGATCGACCGCATCGAGGAGCAGCTCGTGCGCCTGCGGGGGCAGTACCCGCAGACCGCCTTCGCCCTGGCCGACTACCTCGGCTTCGAGCCGGAGGTCTTCGAGCTCCTGGAGCAGCGGGTACGGGAGGCTGTCGAGGGGCAGGGCATGCTCGAGTGCGACGGCTGCCCCCACCGGGCCGCCGCGGCGCACCACCACCATCACCACCACTGAGGAGGCGTGCCATGGCCGGGCAGCCGCCGGTAACCGAGCAGGAGACCGCCTCCGGGCGCCGGATCGAGGACAGCTCCTTGGCGCAGGTAGACGCCGAGGCCGGTGACCGTAGCGGCTACAGCGAGGCGCAGTGGGCGGTGGTCCGGCGCCTGATCCACGCTACGGCCGACTTCGACTTCAACGGCCTGACCGGCTTCCACCCGGAGGCCGTGCCCGCCGGGCTGGCAGCGATCCGCGCCGGGGCGCCGCTGTTCGTCGATGTGGAGATGATCCGGGCCGGCCTCTCGGCGCAGCGCCTCCGCCACTTCGGGGTGCGCGCCACCAGCCGGATGGAGGATCCGGAGGCCGCCGAGCGCGCCCGGGCGCAGGGGAGCACGCGGGCCGAGCAGGCCGTGGCCCGGGCCGCCGAGGCCGGGGAGCTCGACGGCGGCATCGTCGCCGTAGGCAACGCCCCCACGGCCCTGCGCGCGGTCCTGCGGCGGGTCGAGGCCGGTGACGTGGCGCCGCGGCTGCTCATCGCCATGCCGGTGGGCTTCGTCGCCGCCGCCGAGGCCACGGATGAGGCCATGGCCCAGTCGCAGGTGCCGTGGCTCGCTACGGCCGGGCGCAAGGGCGGCAGCCCGGCGGTGGTTGCCGCCCTCCACGCCCTGCTGCGCCTCGCCGCGGAGGCCGAGGCGTGAGCACGGCCTGCACCATCGTCGGGGTCCTCGACGACGGCCCCGAGGGCCTGGCCCCGGTGGCGCGGGCCGCGATCGCCGATGCGGACCTGCTCATCGGCGGCCGGAGGACCCTGGCGCGCTACGCCCCGCTGGCGCCGGCGGCGGAGCAGCGCGACCTCACCGGGGCGGTGGCGGAGGTCCCGGCCTGGGTGGAGGCGGCCGCGGCGGCCGGCCAGCGGGTCGTGGTCCTCGCCTCCGGCGATCCCCTCTGCCACGGCATCGGCGAGCGCCTCACCGCTGCCCTCGGCGCCGGGCGCTGCCGGGTGCTGCCGGCGCCGTCGCTGGTGCAGCTGGCCTGCGCCCGGCTGGGCTGGCCGGTGGCGGAGACGGCCGTAGCCTCGGTCCACGGCGATGCCGCCGTCGAGTGGTCGGCCCAGGCAGCGGCGCCCGATCACCCCCTCAGCCGGGTCCTGCGCGCCCTGGAGCGGGGCGAGCGGGTGGCGGTCTACACGGCGGCCGGGACCGGGGCCGACTGGCTCGCCCGGCAGCTGCAGGCCTTGGGCTACACCGACGCCGAGCTCGAGGTGGCCGTTGCCGCGCGGCTGGGCCGGGACGACGAGCTAATCCAGCCGCCGGTGCCGCTCTCCGCGGCAGCGGGCGGGGCCTATCCGCAGCCCCACGTGGCGTTGCTGCGGCGCACGGCGCCGGCCGCCGGGCCGCCCTTCGCCCCGGCGGACGCGGACTTCGAGCAGCGCTGCCCGCAGCGTGGGCTGATCACCAAGCGCGAGGTGCGGGCCGTGGCCCTCGCCGGGCTGGCCCTGACCCCAGAGAGCCGGGTCTGGGACATCGGTACCGGCTCGGGCGCGGTGGCGCTGGAGGCAGCGCGCCTCTGCCCGCGGGGCCACGTATGGGCCGTGGAGCGCCGCAGCGAGGATCTCGCGGTAGCCGAGGCGAACCGCCGCCGGCGCCGCGCCGGCAACGTCACCCTGCAGCTCGGCTGCGCGCCGGAGGGCCTGGACGGGTGGCCGGACCCGGACGCGGTGTTCATCGGTGGCTCCGACGGGGCGCTCGGCGAGCTCACCGATCTGTGCCTGCAGCGGCTGCGCCCCGGCGGGCGGCTGGTGATCAATGTGGTCACCCTGGAGAACCTCCAGCGGGCCACGGCGCGCCTGGATGCCGCTGCGGGCACGGCCTGGGAGGCGGTGCAGCTGCAGGCCCACCGTAGCCACGAGCTGGCGGGCATGCGCGCCTTCCGGGCGGAGAATCCGGTGTGGATCATCACCGCCACCCCGGGAGAGGCGGCATGACGGCAGCGCCCGGGCGGTTGATCGGCGTCTCGCTGGGCCCCGGTGACCCGGGCTGGATCACGCGCCGGGCGTGGGCGGTGCTGCAGGGACCGGCGCGGTGGGCCTACCCCGTGCGCGCCGAGCGCGAGCGCAGCTACGCCCTGGAGATCGCCGAGCGCAGCGGCCTGGCCCCGCCGGCGGATGCAGCGCCGCTGACCTTCCCCATGACCCGCGATCCCGAGACCCTGGCGAGGCACTGGTCCCGGGCGGCCGCCACGGTGGCGGCGACCCTGCGCCAGGGGCGCGACGTGGCCTTCCTGGTGGAGGGCGACGCCTCCACCTACGCCACCTTCGGCCACCTGGCCCGCGCGGTGGGGGCCGAGGTCCCCGAGGCCGAGGTGGAGACGATCCCCGGCGTGGCCTCCTTCCTCGCCGCCCCGGCGCGGGTGGGGTGGCCCCTGGCCAGCCAGGGCGACGCCCTGGCCGTGCTGCCCGGTGGCTACGGGGTGGCGACGGTGGAGCGGCTGCTGCCGGAGGTGGACACCCTGGTCCTGCTCAAGGTCAAGCCGCTGCTCGAGTCGCTGATCGATCTCCTCGAGCGTAGGGGACTGCTGGCGAGCAGCGCCTTCGTCGAGCAGGTGGGGACGCCCTCGGAGCGGGTGGTCACCGATCTGCGCGCCCTGCGGGGCGAGTCGGTCCACTACCTGTCCCTGCTGCTGGTCCACAATGCCCACCGGCGCCAGGCGGGGAACGAGGCGTGAGCGATACCGGCCACGGCCTGGTCCTGGCGGCCGTCACCCGCGGCGGCATCGCCCAGGCAGGCCGCCTGGCTGCGGCCTGGCCTGCCGCCGAGCTCGTCGTCCCGGCACGCCTGGCCCCTTGGCTGGCAGACCTGCCCAACCCCTGTGCCGCCGTGGACACCGGGTCGCTCGGCGCCGCCCTCGGCGCGCGCTTCCGGCGGCCGGTCGCGCAGCTGGTCTGCTTCTGCTCCGTGGGGGCCACCGTGCGCCTGCTTGCCCCCTACCTGGGCGACAAGACCCGCGACCCCGGGGTGGTTGCGGTGGACGAGGGCGGGCGCTTCGCGGTGGCGGTCATCGGCGGCCACCTCGGCGGCGCCAACGCCTGGGCCCAGCGGCTCGCCGCCGAGCTCGGTGCCACGCCGGTGGTCACCACCGCCTCGGACAGCGCCGGCCTGCCCGCCGTGGATCTGCTCGGGCAGGAACAGGGGTGGTCCGTGGTGGCGTCCAAGGCCGCCCTGCGCCGGGCGGCGGCGGCGCTGGTCAACGGCGAGCCGGTGGCCCTGGTCGAGGAGGACGAGGCCTGGCGGCCGGCGGCGGCGACCCGGCCGAGCAACCTGGATCGCCTGAGCGGTCCGCAGCAGCTGTCTGCGGACGCCTACGCCGCTGTCCTCTGGGTGCGCGGGCAGGCGCCGCCTGCGGATTGGCAGGTACGGCTCGGCGAGCGGCTGGTACGCTACCGGCCTGCCGCGAAGGGGGATGGATGCGGGTAGTCCTCGGTATCGGCTGCGACCGGGGCGCTGCCCCGGAGACGGTGGCCGAGGCGGTGCGCATCGCCCTCGGCGAGGCGGACCTGGACCCGGCGGCGGTGGCCGCGGTGGCGAGTATCGACCTCAAGCGCGACGAGCCGGCCCTGCACGCCCTGGCACGAGCGAGGGGGTGGCCCCTGGTATGGTATCCAGCGGCGAGGCTGGCGGCGATCCCCGTCCCCCACCCCTCGGAGGCGGTGCGCCGCCATACCGGCACGCCGGCGGTGGCCGAGGCGGCGGCTTTGAGCCGCGCCCATGCCACCGCCGCTGACCTGATCATCGAGAAACGCCGCTGGCGAGGCGAGGACGGGCGCAACGCCACGGTATCGATAGCGAGGCTGAGCGAATGACTGACAACGATGCTGCGCCGGGGCGGATCCTGCTGGTGGGGATCGGCCCCGGCGAGCCGGCGCACATGACGGCGCGGGCGCGTGAGGCGATCGTCGAGGCCGAGGTGGTCATCGGCTACGATACGTACCTCAAGCTCATCCCGGAGCAGCTCGAGGGCAAGACCGTCATCGGTAAGGCCATGACCGAGGAGCTCGACCGTGTGGCGGCGGCCTGGGAATACGCCCGGGCCGGCCAGGTGGTGGCGCTGATCTCCTCCGGCGACGCCGGCGTCTACGGCATGGCCGGGCCGACCTACGAGCTGCTGCTCCAGCACGACTGGGCCCCGGACCGCAGGGATGTGGCCGTGGAGGTGGTCCCCGGCGTGACGGCGCTATCGAGCTGCGCCGCCCTGGTCGGGGCGCCGCTGACCCACGACCTGTGCACCGTCTCCCTGTCCGATCTGCTCACGCCGTGGCCGGCGATCGCCCGGCGGCTGGAGGCAGCCGGGCGGGGCGACTTCGTGGTGGCGCTCTACAACGCGGCGAGCAAGCGCCGCCGCGAGCACATCCGCCGGGCCCAGGAGATCCTGCTGCGCTACCGGGCCGGGGAGACGCCGGTAGCCCTGGTGCGCGCCGCCTACCGGCAGCGTCAGCGTATCGAGCACTTGCGCCTGGATACGCTCCATGAGGCGGAGGCGAGCATGCTCACCACCGTGATCGTCGGCAACAGCGCCACCTTCCGGGAGGCCGGATTGATGGTGACGCCGCGGGGCTACACCAGCAAGTACACGGAGGGTGTCCCGGTGGCGGGCGAGCGCCGTGGGCGGTCGTTGAGCCTGGGCCTGGGGGAATGGCCGGCGGCCCTGCGCGCCTGGCTGCGCGAGCAGGACCAGCCGAGCCTGGCTGCCGCCACGCGGCACTTCGATGTCCCCTGGGACGCGGCCCTGGCGGCGGTGGCGGACGCGGTGGCCGAGCCGGATACGCCCTACCGGAGCAGCCCCATCGACCCCGCGGAGCTGACCCGCCACCTGCAGGAGTGCCGGGCGTGGCCCCGCGTGCAGGGCGTGGTCCACGGGGCCGGGGGGACGCGGATGGTCGGCTCGGCCGCCGGTGCCGATCTGCGCTGGGAGGGCGACGCCCTGGTCCTCGGTGCCGGCGGCGCCCGGGTCGAGGTGGACTGGGCCCGGGTCGCCGGCGCCTGGGCTCTGGCCGGTGCCTGCCAGCACTGCAGCCTGGAGCTGGTCGATGCCCACGGGGACGCCCTGCTCTCCCTGGAGCGCCTGGCTGGCGCCGAGGGCTCGTGAGCGCAGGCAGGCGAGAGGCTATGCACCACTATCCGATCTTCCTCAAGCTTGCGGGCCGGCGCTGCCTGGTGGTCGGCGGCGGCGAGGCGGCCGCGCGCCGCGCCCGGGACCTGGCCAGCGCGGGCGCCCGGGTCGAGCTCATCGCCCCGGTGCTGGAGCCGCCCTGCGAGCGGCTCCTCGACGAGGCGCCCGAGGGACTGGTGCACCGGGCCGAGCTCTTCCGGGCGGGGATGGAGGCCGGGGCGGCGCTCGTCGTCGGGGCCACCGGCGATGAGGCGACCGATCGCACGGTCCACGACGCCTGCGCCGCGCGCGGGATCCCGGTCAATGTGGCGGGCCGGCCGTCGCTGAGCAGCTACCTGACGCCGGTGCTGGTGGATCGCTCGCCGCTGCAGCTGGCCATCTCCAGCGGCGGGGCGGCGCCGGTGCTCGCCCGGCAGATCGCCAGCCGCCTGGAGACGCTGCTGCCGGCCGCCTACGGCCGCCTGGCCCGGCTGGCCGGGCGCATGCGCGACCGGGTGCGGGCAACGCTCCCCGATCGGGACTGGCGGCTGCGCTTCTGGGAGCGGGTCTTCGACGGGGCCGCGGCGGAGTCGGTCCTCGCCGGCCGCGAGGCGGACGGCGAGGCGGAGCTGCTGCGCCTGCTGGAGCAGGAGCGGTGCCGTGCCGCGCCGCAGGGCGAGGTCTTCCTGGTCGGTGCCGGGCCGGGGGATCCGGACCTGCTCACCTTCCGCGCCCTGCGGCTGATGCAGCGCGCCGATGTAGTCCTCTACGACCGCCTGGCGGCGCCGGCGCTGCTCGATCTGGTGCGCAAGGAGGCCGAGCGCATCCCGGTGGGCAAGCGCCGCGGGCAGCACACGCTGCCGCAGGACCGGCTCAACGACCGCCTGGTGGAGCTCGCCCGCGAGGGCAAGCGGGTGCTCCGGCTCAAGGGCGGCGATCCCTTCCTCTTCGGCCGCGGCGGCGAGGAGCTGGAGGGGCTGATCGATGCCGGCATCCCCTTCCAGGTGGTCCCCGGGGTGACCGCGGCCCAGGGGACCGCCTGCTACGCCGGCATCCCGCTGACCCACCGGGATTACGCCCAGAGCTGCCGGATGCTGACTGGCCACCGGCGCCAGGGCCAGCCGGAGATGGGGGCCCACGCCCCGTACCGCGAGGACGAGACCCTGGTGATCTACATGGGCCTGGCCAACCTGGCCGCCGTCTGTGAGCAGCTCCGCGGGCACGGCCTGCCGGAGGCGCACCCGGCGGCGGTGGTCGCCCAGGCCACCACGCCGGAGCAGCAGGTGGTCTCGGGCAATCTGCGCACCCTGCCGGAGCGGGCCAGCGCGGCACGGCTGGCGAGCCCGGCGCTGGTCATCGTCGGGCCGACGGTACAGCTCCAGCCGCGCCTGGCCTGGTACCGCGGCGAGGCGGAGGCCCGGGACGCCGAGGCGAGCGTGGATCCGTGCTGGACCGGCGGCGCGCGCGGTTGATGGAATCGGGCCGTATGGGCGCGCAAACGGAAGCCACGACGCTCCCCATCGACGGGCTCCGCGGCGACTTCCTCGATGCCCTCGGCGCGGGCCACTGCGTGGTGGCCGCCGCCACCGGCTCCGGCAAGTCCACCCGGCTGCCGGTCTGGGCGGCGGAGCGCGGCCCCGTGCTGGTGATCCAGCCGCGCCGGGTGGCGGCCACCAGCCTCGCCGATTTCGTGGCCGGGCAGGTGGGCACGCGGGTCGGCGAGGGCGTGGGCTACGCCGTGCGCCTGGACCGCCGCTACGGGGCCGAGACGCGTATCTACTTCGCCACCCCCGGCGTGGCCCTGCGCTGGCGGGCGGAGGGGCGGCTGGGCGGCTTCGAGACGGTCATCCTCGACGAGTTCCACGAGCGGCGCTGGGATACCGACCTGCTCCTCGCCCTGCTGCGCGCCGACGGCGAGCACCGCCTGGTGCTGACCTCGGCTACGCTGGCGGGCCAGGACCTGGCTGAGGCCCTCGGCGGCGCCTATCTGGAGGCGCCGGGGCGCAGCTACCCGGTCAGCGAGGTCTACTGCGCTGAGCAGCCCCGGGACATGCCGCAGCGCAAGCGGCTGGCCGAGCGCCTGGCGGAGGCGGTACGCCGGGCCCTCGGCGAGACCGAGGGCGATGTGCTCGCCTTCCTCCCCGGCCGCGGCGAGATCGAGGAGGCGCGCCGGAGCCTGGGCGGGGTCGATGCCGACGTGGTGCCCCTGCACGGCAGCGCCCGGCTGGCCGATCAGCGCCGCGCCCTGGAGCCGGGGGCGCAGCGGCGGGTGGTGCTGGCCACCAATGTCGCCGAGACCTCGCTGACGGTACCCGGGGTCACGGCCGTGGTCGACAGCGGCCTGGAGCGGCGGACCCTGCGCCGCAATGGCCGGACCGTGCTCGCCCTGCAGCCGATCTCGCGGGCGAGCGCCGCGCAGCGGGCGGGCCGTGCCGGGCGCCTGGCGCCGGGGACCTGCTACCGGCTGTGGGGCCGGGCCGCGCCGCTACCCGAGCGAGCGCCCCCGGAGGTGCTGCGCGAGGACCTCACTGAGCTGGTGCTCGCCGCGGCCTGCGCCGGCTACCGGGTCGAGGGGCTGCCCTTCGTCGATCCCCCGCGGAAGGAGAGCCGGCAGCAGGCCGAGGCGGTGCTCACCGATCTCGGCGCCCTGGATGCCGAGGGGCGGGCCACGGAGCGGGGCCACCGGCTGTTCGGCATGCCTGTGGATCCTGAGCTCGCCCACCTGGTCACGGCCATGCCCGATACGGCTACAGCGGGCTTCATGGCCGACTGGGTGGCCGGGATCGCCGTAGGCGGGCAGTGGCTCCAGCTGACCGGTGACAGCGAGGCGCACGAGGCGCTGGAGCAGCTCCTGGGCCGCCGCTGCGACGGCCTGCTGCGGGTGGCAGCGCTGCGCGCCGGGCGGCTGCCCGGCGTGCGGCTGGAAGGCCGCGGCCACGCCGAGGCGCGGCGCCTGGCCGAGCAGCTTCGGGAGCTGCTGGGCCTGCCGGCGCTGCCGGGGCCGGAGGCCGATCCCGAGGCGGAGGGGTTGCCGGGGCTGGACGCCGCCACGGTGGACCGGGCCCTGGCCGCGGCGGTACGGGCCCTGCCGGCGTGGGTCTACGTCCGGCGCGAGCGGCGGCGTGAGGCGCTGGGCAATGGTGCCGGCGACGAGCTCATCGTCGGCGAGCGCGCCTGGTTCCCCGGCTCGGCGGAGGCCGCGCTGGTCCTCGACGCCCACAGCGTCCCCGGCAAGGGGACGCGGCAGACGGTCACCGTGGCGACCGCCCTGGCACCCCTGTCCCTGCAGGCGGTGGCCGACAGCGGCGCCTGCACGGAGCGGATCCGCGATGCGGCCTGGGACGGCGAGCGGCTCACCGCCCGGCGGGAGCTTACCTTCGCCGGCCGGCGGGTGGCGAGCGAGGCGCGGGTCCCGGAAGGGGCGGCAGCCCGCGAGGCCGCCGCCGACCTGATCCTCGCCGACGAGCTGCTGGCGCCGGCGGGCAGCCGGCTCCAGGATGATCTGGAGGCCTGGGCGCTCTACGTGGCCCTCGGCCATGGCGAGGGTGAGGTGCCGGAAGCGCGCGACTGGCTGCTGGCGCGGCTGGCGGAGCTGGGGGTCGCTGCCGGTGAGGACCTGGCCCTGCTGGAGCCGGCGGATCTGGGCTTCCCCGGCATCCCGGCCTGGGAGCGGCCGGATTTCGACGAGCGCTATCCGCGGTGGGTGCAGCTCAGCGATCTGCAGCTGCGCATCCACTACAACGTCCGCCGGAAGGAGGTGGTGGCCGAGAAGGTCGGCGGGATCCGGCGTACCGATCCCAAGCGCTGGGAGCTCCCGGCCTGGCCCGGCTGGCGGGTGCGCTTCCAGCGGGCGAGCCGTGTCGTCGATGTCCGGTAGCGCGGTATGACGGGTACCTACGACGTGATCATCGTCGGCGCCGGCGCCGCCGGGCTGATGTGCGCCGCCACCGCCGGCTACCGGGGGCGGCGGGTGCTGGTGCTCGACCACGCCCGCAAGCCCGCGCGCAAGATCCTCGTCGCCGGTGGCGGGCGCTGCAACTTCACCCACCTCGATAGCGGGCCGGAGCACTTCCTCTCCGAGAACCCGCGCTTCTGCCTCTCGGCGCTGCAGCGCTATCCGCCGCTGGCGTTCCTGGAGCTGGTCGAGCGCTACGGTATCGGCTACGAGGAGCGGGAGCCGGGCCGGCTCTTCTGCCGCGAGTCGAGCCGGCCCATCCTGGATATGCTGCTCACCGAGTGCCGGCGGGCCGGGGTGGCCATCCGGGCGGGCACCGCGGTACGCGGGATCCACCCCCGGGAGGCGGGCTTCGCGGTCGCCACCGCGACCGAGACCCTGCACGCCGAGTCGCTGGTGGTGGCTACCGGCGGGCTGGCCATGCCGAAGGCGGGCGCCTCCGGCTTCGGCTACGCCGTCGCCCGGCAGTTCGGGCTGGGGGTCCGGCCCACGCGCCCGGCGCTGGTGCCGCTGACCTTGCCGCCGCCGCTGAGCGACGCCCTGGGCGCCCTGGCCGGCATCAGCGTGCCGGTGCGGATCCGCTGCGGCGACGCCGCTTTCGAGGAGGACCTGCTGCTTACCCATGGCAGCCTGAGCGGGCCCGCGGCGCTGCAGGCCTCGAGCTACTGGGATGGCGCGGCCCCCGTGAGCGTGGACTGGCTCCCCGGCGTGGCCGTGCGCGACGAGCTGGCCGAGCTGCGGGCGCGCCACCCCAAGGCGGGACTACAGCGCTACCTGGCGGGGTATCTGCCGCGCCGCCTGGCCCGCGAGCTGTGCCGGCTCGACGGCTGGCGCGGCCCCCTGCAGGGCTACAGCAACACCGACCTGGATGCTACCGCCGCCCGGCTGCAGGATTGGCGGCTGACGCCGGCGGGTACGGCCGGCTACGCCAGGGCGGAGGTCACGGCCGGTGGGGTCGATACCGGGGCGCTATCCTCGAAGACCATGGCGGCTCGCGAGGTGCCGGGGCTGTTCTTCGTCGGTGAGGTGGTCGATGTCACCGGCCACCTCGGTGGGCACAACCTCCAGTGGGCCTGGGCCTCGGGCGTGGCCGCGGGACGAGCCGCGTAGCGCCTGCAGGCCGGCCGCGAGCGGGGTACGGCCTTGTACGGCCACGGCCTTTTGATCCTGCGCCTCCGCGGCGATGGGCGCCCCAGGCGTTGCGTAGCGCCCCGGCGGGGCCTAGCCTGCGAGATTTACCACCCGAGCGGAGGGAGGATCATGCGAGTGAGCAAGCAGGCCGTACGTCTCGGCAGCCTGGTGCTGGGCGCAGCCCTCTGCCTCCCCTGCGGCGCCGAGGAGGCCGGCTCGAGCGAGACCGGTGAGCCGGGCCCGGCGGCCGAGCAGGCGGAGGAGCGGCCGGAAGCGCTGGTGGAGGCCCACAGGCTGCACGAGCAGGGTAAGATGGAGGCCGCCCACGAGGCCTTCGCCGAGCTGGCGGCAGCCGGCAATACGGAGGCGAAGGTCCAGCTGGGCTGGATGTACCTGGAGGGGCACGCCACGGAGCCGGATATGGAGCGCGCCGCCGAGCTCTGGCAGGAGGCGGCGGACGCCGGCCACGAGCGTGCTGACTACCTGCTCAATGCGGTGCTGCCGGGATTGGAGGAGCGATGACACGTACGGCGAAGGGGTTGGTCTACGGCCTGATCGGCGGCCTGCTGGTTGCCGCCTGCCCTGTAATCGGCGCCGCCGAGAGTGAGGACGGGTCGGGTGATCGGTTCGAGCAGCTGAGCCAGAGCCACTACGTCCGGCACGGGGACAGCGGCTACAAGGTCTACGCCTTCAAGGATCCGAACTGCCCGCACTGCACCGACCTGAAGGAGGCCGTCGAGGGCGGTGCCACGCCCCACGTCGAGTGGCGGTGGATACCGGTGGCCTTCCTCGGGGAGGACTCCCTTGCCGATGCTGCGGCGACCCTCGAGGAGGCGCACGACATCGATGGCCGCTCGGCGGTTCGGGCGAACATGGAGCTGGCCCAGGAGCTGGGCGTACGCAGCGTGCCGACGGTCTTCTACCGGGACGCGAGCGGCGAGGTGCAGTTCTACGTCGGCGGCGGCGAGCGGGCCCTGGAGGGCCTGGAGGCGCTGGCGACGCAGTAGGGCAGGCCGTATGCCGCGGCGCGCTACCGTCCCCCGGGCCGCCTAGCCCGGGGCCTCGGCCTCGTCGTCGTCGTCCGTATCCTCGACGCGGTCGGCGACGAAGCGCAGGTAGTCGGCGAGATCCTCGGCCTCCATGTAGCTGCGGGCCATGGAGAGCGTGCCGAGCATGAGGGCCTCGATGGTCCCCATGGCGTCCTCTTGCTTCTCCTCGACGGCGTCGATCCCGAGGTCCTGGACCTGCCGGGCCAGCTCGGTGTTGAGCGGGGGTGTCTCGTCGTCACTCATGTGGCCTCCCCTCGCGTGTTGGCAGCTGCCCCATTATCCCTGTACGGGGCGCTCCTGCAACACGTCCGTACGCCCCATGACGGGGCGGGCCAGGGGCCTCGCCCCGGGGGCCCCTGGGGCGGGGCCAGTCGGGTACGCCGCTGGCCGGCAGCCAGGGTGCCCGCGGCCTGGATCGCGGGTCCGTACGGTAGCCGGGAAGGGGCCCGGCGCTAGAGCAGGTTGTTCAGCTCCTCGCGCAGGCGCTTCTCGGCCTCGTCGCCTTGCTCCTCGAGCTCCTGCTCGGCCTCCTCCTCGAGCTCCTTCTGCTCCTCGTCGACGCGCTGCTCCAGCTCCTGGCGCTCCGCCTCCAGGGCCGTCTCGAGCTGTCCCTGGGCGTCGACCCCGAGGTCCGGCTCCAGGAGGGCACCGGTGATCGTCAGCGGCACCGTGACGCCTGCCAGGTCGTGGAGCAGGGGGGCCTCCTCGGCCGCGAGCCCCTCGTCGAGCGTGGTGTCGATACGGTAGTCGATCCGCTCCGCCAGGATGTCCGCCTCGCCGGCGCCGCGCGCCTGGAACAGGGGCGCCTTGAGGAGGAGGTCGTCGTTGCGGGCGACGCCGTCGCTGAGCGCGAGGCTTGCGGTCAGCTCGGTGAAATCGGTGCGCTCCTCGTCTTGCGGCGCTTCCGGTGGCTCCTCGCCCTGAAGCCGCGCCCCGGCCTTGCGGATCTCGTGCGGGATGTTGAGCCCGAGCAGGGCGCCGTCCTCCAGGGCGAGACGCCCCTCGCCCTCGAAATCCTCGATCAGGGCGTGCAGGTGGGGGCCGCCACCGCTGCCGGAGAAGCGGAAGCGCCCGGTGCCGTGGAGCCAGTCCCGGTCGAGCAGATCCTCCAGCAAGGGCCCGAAGCGGACCCCCTCGAGGCGCGTGGCGATATCGAACGCCGGCGCCTCGCCGCGGGCGTTCAGGGTGGCGTGGCCGCTGAAGCGGCCGTCGTAGAGCCGTGCCTCGAGGGCGTCGGCGCCGACCTCGCCGTCAGCCCCTGCCAGCGAGGCCTCCAGGGCCTCGATACGCAGGTCAGCGATGTGCAGCTCACCGATCTCGACCTGGCCGTCGAGGGTCAGATCGCGCAGCGGCGCCAGGGGGAAGTCGAGGGATACCGCCCGCAGATCGCCGAGGCTGGCGTCGCCGCTGGCCGCGCCGTCACCGGTGCCGTTGTCGGTCTCGCCCGCTGCGCCCGCCTCGCCGGAGGCCATGCCGGCGCCGGCGTCGTCTGCCGCTGCCGGCGGGAGGTAGCGGTCGGCGTCGATGGCATCGAGCGCCAGCGTGAGATCGATCGATGGCCCCTGGGGCTGTACGGTGGCCTCGCCCTGGAGCCGGCTGTCGTCGAGCTCCAGGGTGAGCGTGGGCAGCTCGATGCGCTCCGGGGTGACGACCGCCTCGCCGGAGCCGGCGAGGCGGCGCAGTGCCTGGGGATCTGCGGTCGTCGGTGGCTCCAGCCCCAGGGCGCTGATCACTCCCTTGGGGTCGAGGGGGGCCAGCGTCCAGCTGGCCGTCAGCTCCGGGGTGCTCTCGGCCAGGGTGACTCGCGCCTCGCCGTCGAGCGCGATGCGCTCCTGCCCGCCGATCAGCGCGTCCGCGTGGATGTCGATGGGCTGGTCGAGGCGCAGGGTGTCGAGGCTCACGTTCACCGGATCGATCACCATCTCCTGCCCGGCGCTGCGGTCCGTCCAGTGGATCGCCGCCTCGCGGATCTCCACGCCGCCGATGGTCGCGTCAGCCAGGGCACCGGCCCCGCCGGCCTGCTCCGCCCCGGCCGAGCTGTCCGGCGGCGTCTCTGCCGGCGCCTGCGTGCCGGTTTCCGTGGCCTCCGGTCCGCCGAGGCGCTCGGCGAGGTCGGCCCAGTTCGGGCGCCCCTGCCTGTCGCGCATCAGGCGGATAACGGGGCGGTCCAGCTCCAGGACCCGCGTCTCCAGCTCCCCGCGCAGCAGCGGCCAGACCCGCACGGAGGCGGCGACACGGTCGAGCTCGACGAAGGGCGCGTCGTGGAATCCCTCGGCATCGGCCACCGTGACCCGCCCGATCTCGAGGCCGAGCCAGGGGAGGAAGGTCCAGTCGATCTCGCCCTCGATGGTCAGCTCGCGGCCCAGCTGGCGCTCGGCAAAGGCGGCGATCTCGTCGCGGTAGGCGTTGGGGTCGATGACCATGACAGCGACGGCCACCGCCAAGACGAGGGCGCCGATGAGCGTGGCGAGACCGAGTAGCAGCCACTTGAGCACACGGAGCATGGTGTCGAGGTCCTTCTTCAGTCAGGATGCCGTCACCTTAGCGCCAGGTGCAGGCGCTCGCCAATCGAGGCTGCCGGTCTCGGGGCTTCACCAGCGGGCCTCCGCGTGACCGGCCCGTCTACGATCCGTAGGATAGAGGCGCGCTGACGGACGCCTGCGCGCTCCACACGGACCCTCTAGAGCGGTAGCCCCATGCGGAAGCCCCACGAGTGGTTGCTCGACACCTCGATCTACTTCTCCTTCGACAGCAGCGGCTACGAGCGCCACGCCCGGCGCTGGCCCGGCTTCGCGGACCCGCTGCGCAAGGGCGCCGAGCAGCCGGTGACCGGCCTGATTACCGGCGGTAGCCGGGGTATCGGTGCGGCGGCTGCGGCACGGCTGCGGGCGCTAGGCCATCGGGTGATCACCTGCGGCCGTTCGCCGGGGGGCGGGGAGGCGGACTACCTGAGCCTGGATACCGGTGACTGGGCGGCGGTGCAGCAGGCCGCCGCCGAGCTTCCGGTGCTGGATTTCGTGGCCCTGAATGCCGGCGGCATGCCCGAGCGCCTCACGCGCAACGCCGACGGCGTGGAGTTGCAGATGGCCTCGCAGCTCTTCGGCCATTTCCTCCTCGTGCGCAACCTGGCGCGCCTCGGCCGGCTGCGCCCGGGTGCGCGGGTGGTGTGGATGACCTCCGGCGGGATGTACACCCAGCGCCTCCACATCGAGCACCTGTTCGACAACGAGGCCTACGACAAGGTGGCGACCTACGCCAACGTCAAGCGGGCGCAGGTGGTGGTCAACGCCGAGATGGCCCGGATGCCGGAGTTCCAGGGGATCGGCTGCTACGCCATGCACCCGGGGTGGGTGGATACCGCTGGGGTGCGCGAGGCGCTGCCCGGCTTCTGGCGCTGGACGCGAAAGCGGCTACGTACGCCGGAGCAGGGCGCGGATACGCTGGTCTGGCTGGCGGCGCGACCGGAGGAGGGATCCCCGGGGCTGGTATCTCCGCCGCTGGCGAGCGGCGCGCTGTACTTCGACCGTCGCCGCGTCTCGCCGTACCTGCTGCCGGGCACGCGTGAGGCGGCGGGGGTGCGGACCCAGTTGCTGGCGTGGCTGGAGCATTGCCTGGCCCCCTATACGGCGGCGTCGAGTGCGCCCGGGGCGTGACCGGGCGCCGGGGCGCTCGGCGGCTGGATGGCTGCAATACCGGAGCGATGGCAGGAGGCTAGCCGATGGAGCAGTGGCTACGTAGCGTGCTCGTGCTAGTGGCGGCGCTGGTGGTGAGCGCCCCGGCTGGTGCGGCGACGCTGGAGATCCAGGTCCGGGTACCGGAGCCCGATGAGGGCAGCCTGTACGTGGCCCTCTTCGACGATGCGGACGCCTTCCCGGACCCCGAGGAGGCGCTGGTGCGCGAGGTCCGTGAAGTGGCCGGTGATGAGGTCCAGGTGGCCATCTCGGACCTCGCCCCGGGCGAGTACGCCGTCGCGGCCTTCCAGGACCTGGACGGCAGCGAGGATCTGACGACCAACCTCGTCGGCATCCCCCAGGAGCCGGCCGGCTTCAGCCGCGGCGCCATGGGGGTGATGGGTCCGCCGGATTTCGCCGAGGCTGCCCTTACCCTGGACGCTTCCGGCAGGCAGACGACCCTGGATCTTACCGACTGAGCGCACGACGGAGAGCGATCGCTGACGTGGCAGCAGGATCGGGCATGGAGCGGTGGCTCCCCGAGGAGCTGGCGACGGCGGGCTCACGGCTCATGGACAAGCTCCGCCAGCGCAGCGTCCGCATCCCCATCCCCGAGCGCGTCGTGGCGCAGAGCATGACCCGCGTAGAGGACTCCTCTCTCCGAGATCTTGACCTGGCGCTCGGTCCCGGGGGGCGCCTGGAGGTCTCGGGCTTCAAGAAGAAAGGGGTCTGGGTCCCGTTCTCGGTGGGCTTCATCGCCGTACCTCCTGCGCCGGGGATGCCCGGGCCGTCGGTGGAGCTCTACCTGGAGCAGGTCTCGCCGTTCTTCGCCGGCCCCCTGGTCCTCCGGGCGCTCGACCGGATGCCGGAGATGGAGGTCCTCGGCTCGGCTATCCGGATCCGTATCGACCGCTGGCTCGACCGCCAGGAGTGGGCCTCGCCATTGCCGCGGGGTGTCCTCGAGCGGGTCCAGGTGATCGATGTGGCTACCGACACCACGCGCCGGACCCTGACCGTGACCCTTGGCTGGGGGAGCGGCGACGGGTAGGCGCCTGACATCGGGGGCGAGGGTGTTGATCGACGTGATACATTAGGAATTCGTTGTATCTCGTTGATCCAAGGGGACCCAGACTGGTGACGATCCTAGCCTCGGTGCCTGGCTGCTTGAGCCGCGCACGAGCTCTAGCATATCCGCTTCTCCCGAGTGAGGCCGTCGATGCCGTAGCGGGCCGGTCGCCATGACCGGCACCTCCCACGTCTTCATCGGGCTAGCCGGCTATGCGGCGCTGGCGTTCCATACGCCGCTGCCGTTCTCCATGACGACGACCACCGCCGCCGTAGTGGGCTCTCTGGCCCCGGATATCGACCACCCGAGCTCGCGCGTAGGCCGGCTACTGTGGCCCATCAGCTACCCGCTGGCGCGGATCTTCGGCCACCGCGGCCTGACCCATTCGGCGTTGGCCCTCCTGGGGCTCGTGGTGGCGGTTGCCCTGGTCGACGAGCCGGTCGTGACGACCTTGATCGCCTTTGCGGTGGGGTATGCGCTGCACCTGGCCGCGGACGCCTGTACGACGCAGGGGGTGGTGCTCCTCTATCCCGCCCGCAAGCGGTTCCGGGCGCCGATCACGGTACGCACCGGCGGTCCCGGGGAATGGGCCCTGACCGCTCTCATCCTGCTCCTGGCGGCTGCCAGCGTGGTGCTCCACCCGGCCGGTCCGGATCTCCCCTGGCCTTGAGGGCCGCTGCGGCTGCGCCGCTCAGCCGGCTATCGTGGCAGGCTGCGCGGCGAGCCGCTCAGGGGGCAGCCGCCGGGCAGCGGCCCGTATCGCCGCCCGCTCGGTGCGCTCCGGATCCAGCCAGGCCCAGCGGCAGGCCGGGTCGAGGGCGACCGGCTGGCGCGGATGGAGCCACGCCAGGGGCCTGGTAGCCGGCTCGGTCAGGATGGCGCAGCAGCGTTCGGTACCGTCCTCGCCGGCCGCCGCCCACAAGCCCGCGAGGAAGAGGATCTCTCCCGGTTCCGGGTCCGTGAGGGTGATGTAGTACGGCTGCCGGCCGCGATCCGTTCGCTGCCACTCGTACCAGCCGCTGGCCGGTACGAGGCAGCGGCGTTGCGTGAACGCCTCGCGGAAGAAGGCGCTGGTTGCCGCCCCCTCGGCGCGGGCATTGATCGGCCGGGGGGCATCCGCTCCGGCCCACGGCGGCCGGAAGCCCCAGTGGGCCTCGGATAGGCGCGGCTCCGTTCCCGTCTCCGGATCGACGTGGATGATGGGGATGCGGACGCCGGGGGTGATATTGCCTCGGGGCCCCGGCTCGACATCGGGGCCGGTCGTGCCGAGGTACGTCCGGGCGATCTCCTTAAGGGGGGCGTACAGGGCAAATCGGCCGCACATGCGCTACCTTGCTCGTCGAGGAGGCCGGGATACGCCTCGCCCGGCGGCCCTGCTGCGCATGGGCCCCGCGCGAGGGCCGGGCCTGCGTCGTGGTGCCCCAGCCCCGATGTGTTGCGGGCTGACCGCCCCCACAATGGAGGCGTCGGCACCGTCACGCCTACCGGGCTACGGACTGGCCGTGGCTGAATGAAGCGCAAGCGAGCTGCGGAGGCAGGTGTGTCCGATCCCCGCACGGAGAGGCAGGCGGAGCAGCACCGGCTGGAGCAGCAGTACGCTGTTACCCGTAGTAGTGAGGATCAGACCGTACGCCTGTACGGCCTGGCGTTCCACGCCCCCGTCTTCGTGGTCGCCTCGGCGCTGCTGCTGCTCTTCCTGCTCGGCGCCCTGCTGTTCGCCGATACGGCGCAGACAGTCCTCGATGCCGTGCTGGGGTGGATTCGCACCCACTTCGATGGCCTGTTCCTCGTTGCCGGCAACGTCTTCCTCCTCGGCTGCCTGGTCCTGATGGTCTCGCCCCTGGGCCGCGTCCGCATCGGGGGCGTCGACGCCCGGCCTGATTTCTCCCTCATCTCCTGGCTGACGATGCTCTTCGCCGCAGGGATGGGCATCGGCCTGGTGTTCTGGGCCGTGGCGGAGCCGGTGGCCTACTACACCGCATGGATGGGCGCACCGCTCGGCGTGGAGGCCGGTACGCCGGAGGCGGCGCGGATCGCCCTCGGGGCGACCATGTACCACTGGGGCCTGCACCCGTGGGCCATCTACAGCGTGATGGCCCTGGCGCTCGCCTTCTTCTCCTTCAACAAGGGCCTGCCGCTGACGGTCCGCTCGGCCCTCTATCCACTGCTCGGGGAGCGGACCTGGGGCGTCGCCGGGCACCTCGTCGATATCCTGGCGATCGTGGCCACAACCTTCGGACTGGCGACCTCGCTAGGCCTGGGCGCCCAGCAGGCAGCGAGCGGGCTAAGCTACGTCTTCCCGGCTGTCCCGGACAACTTTGTCACGCAGCTGGTCATCATCGCCATTGTGACCCTGGCCGCCGTGATCTCCGTGCTGCGTGGCATCGGCGGCGGGATCCGGGTGCTGAGCAATATCAATCTATCGCTCGCCGGCCTGCTGCTGGTGTTCGTCATTGCTGCCGGCGGTGTGGCGGCCTTCGCCGTCTCGCTAACCACGGCCGCAGGGTCCTACCTCGCCGATTTCCTCGCCCTGAGTAATCCGGTCGGCCGGGAGGACGAGACCTTCCTCCAGGGGTGGACGGTCTTCTACCTGGCCTGGTGGATCGCCTGGTCGCCTTTCGTGGGGATGTTCATCGCCCGCGTCTCCCGCGGCCGCACGGTGCGGCAGTTCCTGGTCGCGGTGCTGGTGGCCCCGGCGCTGGCCACCCTGGTCTGGGTCAGCGCACTGGGCGGAGAGGGGCTGGAACAGGTCCGGACAGGGGCCGGGTCGCTCGCCGCTGGCCTCGGCAGCCGGGAGTCCATGGCGCTGTTCCACATGCTCGGGGAGCTCCCGTGGGGGAGCCTTTCGGGCCTGATCGCGGTAGTCCTGGTGGTGGTCTTCTTCGTAACCTCCTCGGACTCGGGGTCCCTGGTCATCGACGCCGTGAGCGCTGGCGGACGGCTGGATACGCCGGACGCGCAGCGCGTCTTCTGGGTCGTGCTCATGGGCGCGCTGGCGGCGGTGCTCCTGTTCATCGGCGGCGAGGCGGCCCTGGATGCCCTGCAGGCGGGGACCGTGGCCGCCGGTCTGCCCTTCAGCCTGGCGCTCCTGGCGATCGGTGCCAGCCTGGTCCAGGGCCTGCGACACGAGCGTCGGCTCATGGCCCTCAAGGGAGAAGGGCCGCCTGCCCGGGAACGCAGTCCAGCGGTCGAGACGGGGCAAACCGGGTTGCCACGGCCCGCGGCTGCGGCTATCGCCTACCTGGGAGGGCCGGTTACCGGGGCGGCGCTGCTACTGCTCGAGCGGCGGGACCCGGCTATCCGCTTCCACGCCGTGCAGTCGCTGCTGCTATCGGCTGTCATTACGGCCGTCTGGGCGATCGCCGCGCTGCTCGGCGCGGAGCTCGCCGGGGCGCCTGCGGTCTTTTGGCTCAGCGCGGGCCTGCTGCTCTACAGGGCAGCGCTCGCCTGGCAAGGTAAGTGGGCCCGGGTCCCGCTGCCCGGAGCAGGGCCCCGCAGGCTGCGGGACCGCTGCCTGGCCGTCATGGGCGTGCCGCCGGACAACCGCGACCCTGGGCCGTGAGGGAGGAGTGCAGGAGAGGCGCATGGCGGATACCTTTATCACCCACAGGCAGAACCCCATGGTGCGCTTCTTCCGGCGCCGCGCGACGCAACTGCTCCTCCTGGCGGCCGCGCTAGCGCTGACCCTGTCCATCGTCCTGTCGGGGGAGCATGCCTTCATCGCCCTGCTGGCCTTCACGCTCCTCCTGCCGGCCACGGTCATCTCTTTGTTCGTGCGTTGGCGGCCGAGCCGTATCGCTCGCCGCAGCTCCCAGGATAGCCGGCTCGGGTGGCGCCGTTTCTTCTACTTCGTCTTGGCCGGCGTGGTGGCCACTACCCTGATCTGCCTGGTCCTGGGCGTGGGGGCGTTCGGCACGGCAGCGGGGATCATCCTGTTGACCGCGGGGCTCCTGCTGCTGCCGCCGACGATCATCCTGACCCTGTTGGCCCTGTCCATGGGATCCCGCATCCGGCTCGGCGGCACCGCCTTCGACCCCAAGAAGCAGCTGGGCAAGGAGTATCCCGATCCCGACGAGCGCGTCCTCTACCAGGCGGAGGTGCACTGGGCCGTCTTCGTCCCCGCCATCCTGGTCTTGGCCTTGAGCGTGTTCTTTACCCTGGCTCCGTTCGGGACCTTCGGGCAGGTGGTCGCCATTGTGCTCTACGTCATCGTGTTCCCCGGCGTGGCGGCCTACGCCATGGGGCTATTCTTCGATACACAGCTGTGGGTGACGCCGGGCTACCTGATCGCCGAGACGGGGCTGGTAGCCGTATACTCTCGGGCAGTACCGCGCCACGTTATCCAGGCGCTGGGGGTCTACTACAGCTTGCTGGGCCGCTTGTTCGGCTACGGCTGGGTGGTGGTCACCCTGGACGATGGCTCGTGCTTTTTCGTCCCTGGCATCGTCGATCCCGAGGGCGTGCGCGGTTTCCTCGATTCGCAGCCGGTGCATACCCCGGCTGCCTAGCTGGAGTAGGGGAGGGTGCTATGGAAGAGGTGGTCGTCGCGGTGGATGGCTCGGAGCAGTCGGTCTTCAGGGGCCTGAAGATCGGCCACGAGATCCACCAGCAGGCATCGTTGCCGTTGCGCCAGCTATCTGTGGTCAGTGACGCGACACAGGAGCAGGAGCGCCAGCGGGAGATCCGTCACCTCCTGCCACTGGGGGAAGCCGGTAATCCGCTGGTCGGCAGCTCGGAGATCGAGATCAAGGTAGCCGATGACCCGAAGGCGTATCTGGCGCAGATGATCCGTGAGCGGGATGGTGCCTTGTTCTGCATGGCGACTCGGGGGCGCGGCTCAGTGGGCCAGGCCGTCGTCGGCAGCGTCGCCACCTCGGTCCTCCGTGACTCCAGGCGGCCTGTGATCCTGGCTGGCCCGCAGCTCCCGGACGACTGGACTGGCCCGGTGCTGCGGGTTGTCGTCCCGCTGGACGGCTCGGATGTCTCGGAACGGATACTGCCCTACGCTGTCGAGCTCGCCGAGGAGCTGGATACGGAGCTACGCCTGCTGCGCGTGATCGATGCCGAGGCGGATGGTGGGAATAACAGCGACTTCCAGGCCTCCGTCGAGGCGTACCTGGAGCAGATCGGCGAGCGGCTGCAGCCGAAGCTCTCCCGGAGCGTGACCTGGGTGGTCCTCAAGGACCGGCAGCCGGCGCGAGCCATCAGCGATTACTGCGCCGGGCGCGGTAGCCTGGTCATGATGAGCACCCTGGGCCGGACCGGACTGGCCAGGCTGGCTATGGGCAGCGTGGCGCAGGAGGTCGTGCACCAGTCGCCTTTCCCGGTCGGGGTCCTGTGCCCGCCGGATCCGGCGGCTTGAGCGCTGGCCCCTGGTCCTGCTGCTGCTGAGCGTCGCTCCGGGGATGGCTCATCGCCGGTAGCGGGCCCGGAGGCGGGCGGCTCCACTGAGCAGCACGGCGGCGTACAGATTGCTGATCAGGTCATCGGCGACGATGCCAACGCCACCGGGTAGCGATTCCGCTTGCCGCGCCGGGGGCGGCTTCACGCCGTCGAGGACTCGGCTGCCGAGGTAGGTACCGAGCAGGATCCCCGGCTGGCGGGCGAGGGCCGGCGCGGTCGTAATGGCGACCGGGAAGGTCAGGACCTCATCGGCGATGATCTGCCGGCTATCCTCGACCTCGAAGGTAGGCGAGGCGACGTGGCACAGGGGCAGCGCGGCAGCAACCAGGGCGAGCACAGCTGCGATGCGGGTGCAGGCCGTACGCTTGCCGAGGGTATAGGCCAGAGGTAGCGCCCCCAGGAAGACGACCACCTCACCGCCGATCGGATTTGCCGCCAGGCCGAACCCGGTGGCAAGCCACACTACCGTTTCGCTGCTCCATCCAGGCATGCTCAAGACTGTAGGGCCTAGCGCTCGTGATCTCCAAGATGAGGTGCATGGGTTCCGATAGCCATTACCAACTAGTCAGCGGGAAAGAATGGATTTCACTAATATGGTCTCATAATTCGTTACACCAAAAACAAAACAGCTACTAACAAATCCAATCAACTACCTGCATCCCCAAGACCAAAGGCCTCAGCCAAAGATGAAAGTCGATCATCCTCAGAGTGCGTATAGGTACGCAACATCTCGACGGTCTTGAGTCGAGACAATCGCTGCAGCTCATGGAAGCGGATACCGGCATCAACCCGATGGGTAATCCCTGTATGGCGCAACCAATGCGTGGAGGCCTGGCGCATAAGGGCAGCACGCTGCTCCTCACCCCGCTCCTCGAGCTGAACCGCAGCGTGCTCGCCGGCATCTTTGACGATGCGGTAGACCGTCCTCCGCGTCACCGGCTGCCAACCATCCCGCTGAGGATAGAGGCTGACGATCATCGGTGTGCTCTCCCCAGGAGCGGGGTAGGGGGCCAACCCGAGGTGGCTGCGGTAGCGCGTCAAGTCATCGATAAGCGTTTGCGGCAATGGTACGTGATCCGGTGGATCGTGCTGCCGCCGATGCTTGCCGCGTACCGTCCACCACCACTGCTGGCCCTCGGGGCGCTCGACGGCGTAGATCGAGCCCTGGGTAGCGTCGGCGAACTCGGAGGCCCGGGCCAGCATGGTATACAGGGCGCGGATCACCCAGCGGGTGCGCTCGTAGCGGGCCCGCTGCCGAGCCGTACGCACCGGCATGGTCTCAATCGACTCAATCAGGTTCCGCCACAGCTGCGGGTTCAGGTAGCGCTCCTGCCGAGCGGGCTTGCGCGGGCTCTCGATCTCGGCGGCTGAGGCGTGGACGGGATTGAGCCGCAGGTAGCCTTGCTCCGTCATCCAGTTGTAGAGCCGGTTCACGACAGCCAGGGCGTAGTGGCGTGCACCGGCGCTGAGCAGGCCCTGGAAGGGCCGCCAGTGCGGATCTGTGCGCGGCCTGCGGTAGTCCGTGTACCAGTGCCGCCAGCGCTTCGGGTTGCGCAGGAGGTCATCGTAGAGGGTCAGATCCTCAGGCCGGGCCTCACTAAGGGCGCGATCCCTCTCCAGGCCGAGCCAGAGGAGGAAGCGCTCGACCTCCTTACGGTAGCTCCGGGCGGTGTGCTGGTTGCGCCGGTGCCGGGCGAGGTACAGGGCAACCGCCTCGAGATCGTTGGTACAGCCTGAGAGGTGGCCACCGTCATCGGTGAGGAGGTAGCCGTCCTCGCCGCCGAGCGGGATCGGCCCGTAGCCGCCGGGGTGGGGCGTCGGCGTCGTGGCCTCATCCGGCGTCCACTCCGCTAGGCACCAGGGGAAGAACCCCTTGTTGCGGCCCGCCTCGGGGAGATCGGTACGCGTCTCCAGGGATCGCTCTCCCATCGGATCCACTTCCTCTCGGCTGATTGATCGTGCCCGTGACCCCTCGCTGTAAGGTTTTTGCTCTCGTTTGCCTCCAAGGGCGCTAAAGGGCTCAGTCTCAGTAAAGATTGTCACATTTTACGTCTTATGAGACAAAACATACCAAAAATGAATTGTTAAAGTATGTACTGTTTAACCATACCGGTATGAAAAAGGAGTCCGTGCATGAGCGAGGCGCGCCACACCCCCCTGTCCGAGGCCGAGGTCCGAGACGCCGTCTACGCCTGCCTCAGCGCCGGCCAGGCCCCGAGCGCCGATCGGCTGCTCGCCCACCTCGGCCACGGCTCCAAGCAGACCGTGCTCAAGCTACGTGCCCGAGTCATCGAGCAGATGCAGGAGCAGCTCGGCGGCTCACTCCCGAGCGGTATCCCGGAGGATCTGCATCCCGCCATTACCACCTTCTGGAACGCCGCCCAGGAGCTCGCCCATCAGCAGCTCGCTGCCGAGCGCGAGGAGCTGGAGCGCCAGCGCCAGGCCTACGCCGCCGAGCGCGATACGGCCCTCGAGCAGTCGGAGGCCGCGCGGCATGAGCGCGATGAGGCGCTGACCCAGGCGCGGGAGCGGGCCGAGCGGATCGAGGGACTGCAGGCGGCCTACCAGGATCTAGAGGCACGGATGGAGCAGTTGCGCGAGCACAAGGACGAGCGGCTGCGGGAGGCGCAGCAGGAGGCGGAGCGGGAGCAGCGGGCCCTGGCCGAGCGCCTCGCCGAGCGGGAATCCGCGCTCCAGGAGGCCCAGGCCCAGCTGGAGCGCGAGCGGGCCCACTGGGCCGATCAGGAGGCGCAGTACGTGCGCCGATTCAACGACCTGGCCAACGAGCGCGACACGGCCCACGAGCGGGCGGAGCGTGCCGAGGAGCGGCTGGGTGATGAGCGCCGGCGGCACGAGCGCCGCCTCAGCGAGACGCAGGAGGAGCTGGAGGAGCAGCGGCAGGCCTCCGCCCAGACCCAGGCGCGAGTGGCCGAGCTCGAGCAGGCGCAGGCCCACGGCGAGCAGGAGCGGGCGCAGCTGCAGGGGCAGCTGGAGCGGTTGCAGGCCGAGCTCGAGCGCCGTGATCAGCAGCTCAGCCAGCTACTCGGGCTGGTGTCCATCACGAGGCAGGCCTCGCAGGGGGGGAATACACCGGAGAGCCAACCGTGGTAAACAGTGATCCCCATCGAGGAACGGCACGCCAGGGCGTCCTCGTCCCTCTCGAGACAAGAACGGCTGTAAGGAGGCGGATGATATGGCTACGGAGATGCCCGCATCGCTGCTGGCCATGGGGGGTCACGGCCGGGCCACGGAGGAGCCGGCTGGAGCCGGCAGGACTCGGCGGCGTCTCGGCGCGCTGGGTCTGGTGGCAGCCTTCGGGTTGGCGGGGCTATCCACAGCGCAGGCGTGGCCGCGGGGCGCCGAGCTGCAGCTGGACGCGACGACACGCTTCGATTACGAAGAGCCCAATTTGATGGAAGAGGAGGGTGATCTGCTCGGCCTGGCGATCGCCTATACCGGCCAGCCCGGCACCCCACCGGGCAGCTGGCCATTGCGCTTTGAGGGCCGTTTACGTACCGGTGAAATGGATTATGACGGTAGCGTCCGGTTCCCCGACGGATCTACGGCCCCAGCGGTTTCAGATACCGAGGATATCATCGCCGATCTGCGCCTGCTCACTGGCAAGGGACCCGGATCGACCCTCTTCTACGGGGGCCTCGGCCTTCGTCTCTGGGATCAGGATCTCAAAGACGCCCAGTTGAAGGCGGACGGCAGGACCGTCTCTGGCAGTGGTTACGACCGCGGGCACCGCTACGGCTATCTCCCGCTCGGGGTGCGCCTGGAGCCTCCCGTGGGGCGCAATTGGACGGTGCATCTGGAGGCGGAATATCAGGCCGTCTTCTGGGGTGAGGCCTACGCGGATTTCAGTGCGCTGGATGAGCGAACATTCGACATGGACGACGGCTACGGGCTGGCCCTGCGCACCGGGGCGCGCTATGCAGCGACGTCGGCGCTGGCGTTGATTGGGGAGGTGTATCTCCAGTACTGGGACTTCGATATCTCCGATCCCGACGAAGGTTTCCTGGAGCCGGCTAACGAGACGGAGGAGGTGGGAATGCGCTTCGGCATCAACTGGTAGTCCAATGCAGTGGGGAGCAGGGCGGCCGCCCCTGGCTCCCCGTATGGCTTGCCTCTGGGGAGCCCGCGGACCGGGACCCTCGGGGGTCAATCGGCATCCTCAGGCTCGGCCTTCTCCCTCTGGCGTGGGTCGTAGAGGTGGCTGACCAGGTAGTAGTCGTCGGCTGCGCGCACCAGCACGCCGAGGCTCGCCGTGACCGGTATGGCCAGCAGCACGCCGGTAAAGCCGAAGAGCAGCCCGCCGGCCATCAGCGAGAAGATCACCCACACCTCGTGGAGCTCGACGTTGCGGCCGACCAGCCGCGGTGTCAGGAAGTTGCTCTCTACGATCTGCCCGAGGAAGAAGATCCCCACCGTGGTCAGCCACATGGTGGGTGTATCGAAGGTGAACAGCGCCGAGACGAGCGCCAGCAGCCCGCCGACGATGGCCCCGACGAAGGGGATGAAGGAGATGACGCCGGCGAAGAGGCCGATGAGCACGCTGTGGTATAGGCCGATCGCGCTCAAGCTAACGATATAGAAGACGGCAAGGATGGTCGCCACCGTCGCGACGCCGCGCATCCAGGCGGCGAGGGTGGCGTCGATCTCCCGAGCCCGGGCGCGGACGATGTCGACCGCCGGGCGTGGTATGCGGCGGTCGATCTCGGCGAGCAGGGTGTTCCAGTCGCGGACCAGATAGAAGGCGACCAGCGGCGTGATCAGGGCCAAGGACAGGATATCGAAGGCGGCCAGGGAGCCGCTGAAGATGGCCTGGAGCGCCGAGCCGAGCCAGCCGGCAGCAGTCCCTGCGTAGGCCGCCACGGTCTGCTCGATGTGCGCGCGTACTGACTCGCCCAGGTAGGGCGCGATGTCGGCCCACAGGGGCTCGATAGCCTCCTGGGCGCGCTGGTGCAGCTCCGGGGCGCGCTCGATGATATGCACCGCCTGGGACCACAGCACAGGAGCCGTTACGGCGATCGCTACCACGACGGCGAGGATGAACCCCCCGACGATGAGCACGGTAGCGGCCGTGCGCGGTATGCCCCGGGCCTGGAGGCGATCGCAGACCGGGTCGAGCATGTAGGCGATGATCATGCCCAGTACAAAGGGGAACAGGATGCTCGACAGCAAGTACAGCCCGCCCAACAGGGCCGCGGCGCTCGCTAGCCAGATGCGTGCTCGATTGCTCATGGCACCGTCTTTAGTATCGGTGTGGTCCGCAGCAGAAAAGCCACTATAGAGCGGATCGAGGCCATAGGGAAGGAAAGGGGGGTGGCAGGCGTCTGTTGCTAGCCGGCCCGGGCCTACACGGAGCCCATCGGGAGGTAGGCGATGCGAGGATGCCTCGTTGAGCACGTGCTGAGCCTCGCGCGCGGGGCGGTGTTACGCCGCAGGCCGTCACCGGGCGGTGAGGGGTATCATTCCCTGCCTGCCAGGAGTCGCCTTTTCCAGGTCAGGGGTGGCGAGCGCGCCTCGAGAGATGGCTATATAGGGATACACACTCGTTATGACCAATGTCTTCGCTCGCCTGGTCATCAGGAACCCGCTCGGGATAACCATCGAGGCCCTCCTGTTCGCGCTGGCCTTGCTGGGCGTCCTCGTCATGCTGGTCGGCTCGGTGGTCAGCCTCTTCCTCTCGGGCGAGACGTGGGCCTTTGTGCTCGGCGCCTTCCAGGGGATCCTGCCTACCACGCTCCTAGAGGTCGCCGAGCGGAGCGCCGGCGTCCTCCGCTTCTTCTACGCGGTCCTGGGCGGCTTCGCCCTGCTCCTGCTGTCCACCGTCCTGGGTATGCTCTATAATCTCCTCCTCGTCCCGCTCCTGCTCCAGCGCAACCTGGATAGGCTGGAGAGGAAAGGGTTTACAGCGAGCCAGGTCTTCCCGGGCAGGAAGGAGTGGGCTGTCCTCGATACCGAGAACCGCTACGCCTTCTTCCTGACCGCCGCGCGCGCCCTCCAGATCCACGCCTCGGAGGTCAAGAAGTTCCAGACGCGTTCCATGCCCGTCGGGCGCCAGCAGCAGGCCCGGATCGAGCTGACGGACCCTGAGACGCCCCATCATGAGATCTACTTCCCCTCGAAGGATGAGGTCGAGGAGCTGCGCGCGGCGATTCGGGCGCTCTAGGGCAATACCGTCACAGAGGCCTGACTAGCGGTATGCCGGCCGAGCGCGTCATCCTGTTGCGCCACGGAGAGTCCACCTGGAACGCCGACGGCCGGCGCCAGGGGCAGCTGGATCCACCCCTGAGCGCCGTTGGCCGGGCCCAGGCCAGCGCGGTGGCGGGCGCACTGGCCGAGGAAGAAGAAGCCATCGCCGGGATCGTGACCAGCGATCTGGCCCGGGCCCGGTACACCGCAGAGGCCTGTGCGCAGCGGCTGGGGAGGACGCCCGAGGTGGACGCCCGGCTGCGCGAGATGGACATCGGCCGCTGGGCAGGGCGGCTGCGCAGGGAGGTTGACGCCGCCGAGCCGGAGCTCCTCGCGCGCATCCACGCCGGTGAGGACCTGCCCCGAGGCGGTGCCGAGTGCCTAGCCGATTTGCATGCACGGGTCGCCTCGGCCGTCCACGAGCACATCGAGGCCTGCCCCGGTGGCACGCTGCTGATCGTCAGCCACGGCGGGCCGGTGCGTGTTCAGGTGGCCTCGCTGCTCGGCTGCGAGGGCCTCGATGCGCACGCCATCGAGCGCCCCGCCAACGCCTCGCGCACCCTCCTGGCGCGGGCCGAGGCGGGCCGCTGGCGTCTGGTCTGCCACAACTATCCACCGCGCCCAGCGCCTAACCCTTAAGCGCACCGGCTAGCAATACGTCGAGGTGGGGCCATGGAAGCCTATAGCCTACAGGAGCACTTCGCGCATCTGCCCATCGGGATGTACCGGGCGACCCCCGGTGCCACGGGGATTTTCCTCGACGCCAACCCGGCGTTTTCCCGGATACTCGGCCTCCCCTCGGTGGCGGAGCTGCTGCGCTACGAGCCGGCCACCTTCTACCGCCATCCCGAGCAGCGCACGGCACTGAGCCGGACGCTGCTCGAGCACGGCCACGTCCAGCAGGAGCTCGAGCTGCTCACGCTGGACGCGCGCCGGATCCGGGCCTCGGTCCACATCCAGTGCCGCGAGATCGTCGGCCACGGCCCTGTCTTCGAGGGCACCGTCGAGGACATCACGTCGTGCAGGGAAGAGGAAGCGGCAGCGCAGCCGCGCCAGCAGGGGCTGGAGGCTGTCTTCAACAGGGACATCCCCAAGCTCCAGGCTACGCAGCAGCAGCTTACCGAGCAGGAGGCCTTCTTCCAGGACCTGGTCGACCACCACCCCGGCTTCATCGGCCGGTGCTTGCCCGATACGACGGTCGTTTTCGCCAATACGACCCTGACGCAGTTCTGGGGGGGGTCACCGATAGGGATCCGGTGGATCGATCTCCTATCGACGGAGAAGCAGGCCGAGCTGCGCGATTACCTGCAACGTTTTACGCCCGAGGCACCCCTCGGCACGTATGAGCACCAGCTCAGCCGGAACGACGGCGCCGTGCGCACCATCCAGTGGACGGTGCGCGCCTTCTTCGACGATGCCGGTGCGCTGACGCACTTCCAGGCAGTAGGCCTCGACGTGACCGAGCAGCGCGAGGCCGAGGAGGCGCTGCGCAAGAGCGAGCGGCGCTTCCGGCAGATGGCGGAGAGCATCGAGGAGGTGTTCCTGCTGCGCGCCGGCGACGAGCTGCTCTACATCAGCCCGGCCTGCGAGCGCATCCTGGGCTACCCGCCCGAGGCTTTCTACCCCAGCCTGACGAACCTCCACGCGATGTTGCTCCCCGAAGACCGTGAACGTGTGCGGGCATCGCTCCAGGAAGCGAACGCGAGCGGAGCGCCGAGCGAGGTGATCGTCCGTATGATTCGGCCGGATGGGGAAATGCGCTGGCTCCACGGCCACAGCTACACCCTTTATGACGAGTACGACGGCACCTCGCTGCGGGCCGGCACGCTGAGGGATATCACCGCCTACAAGACGCTCCAGCACCAGCTCGAGGCGGCCAGCCGCGCCAAGAGCGACTTCCTCAGCGCCGTTAGCCACGACCTGCGCACGCCGCTCAACGTGCTGATCGGCTTCACCGAACTCCTCGCCGAGTCCCCCCTCGACGGGGAGCAGCGCCACCACCTCTCGCTCTGCCAGAGCGCCGGTCAGCGCTTGCTCGGGCTCATCGACACGCTGCTCGAGCTGTCCCGGCTCGAGAGCGGCCATCTCGTGGCCGAGCAGCAGCCCATGGAGCTGCGTGCCTTCCTCGATGAGCAGCTCGGGCTGCTGCTACCCCAAGCCCAGGACAAGGGGCTGGTACTGGAATGGTCTGTCGACGCCGCCCTGCCGACCTACGTCAAGACCGATCCCAATCGCCTCGCCCAGGTGCTGTTCAATCTCGTCGGCAACGCCATCGCCTACACCGAGGCAGGCAGCGTCGAGGTCACTGTCCGGCGCGACGGGCTGGAACGGGCGCGTGTTGTCGTTCGGGATACCGGACCCGGCATACCCGCGGCGCTACAGGAGCGGATCTTTGAGCCCTTCGAGCGCGGTGAGGCCGGTACGCGGCAGCATCACAGTGGGCTGGGGCTGGCGCTTGCCCGTGACCTGGTCCGCCTGCTCGGTGGCGAGATCGACGTCGACAGCGAGCCCGGCAGGGGGGCGACCTTCACCTTCACCCTGGCGCTGCCCGCAACGGCCCCGGCGAACCCCGAGATCCAGCCCCCCGAGGCCTCGGATACTGAGCCTGAACCGCCGGAATCGCCGGGTGAGGGGCTCCACGTCCTTGCCGCCGAGGACGACACCACCAATGTCTTGCTGCTCCATAGCCTCTTCGAGCGGGCGCAGTGCGTCGTCGAGGTTGTCACGGACGGTGAGGAGGTGCTCACCGTCTGGGAGCGCATGCGCCCTGATCTGGTCGTACTGGATCTGGATATGCCCGGCATGGATGGGTATCAGATCCTGGGCGCCTTGCGCGCGCGGGAGTCTTTCTGCCAATGCGGCCCCATCCCCATCGTGGCGCTGACGGCGCACGCCCATGAGGAGACCCGCATGGCCTGCTATGCGGTCGGGTACGACACCTACCTCAGCAAGCCCGTCACTTGGCAGTCCATCCAGCGGCTCGTGGCCTGGGTGCAGCGGTCGCGGGCGTTGTAATCGGGGTAAACGCGCCCGCGGCCTCGACTCAACCAGGCCATCCGTAGGTCAGCCATACGACGCCGACACCGGCTAGAACAGCTGCCCCGAGCGTTGCCACGACGCGTAGGCCGATGCCGCGACCGCCGATGACCAGCGCCATGCCGGCCTTGACCAGGGAGTTGACGCCGGCCGCGATCACGATGCCGAGCACCGCGATCACGGCCGTCAAGTCCTGCTCGCTCATGCGCGCCAGGGACAGGGTGATCGCATCCACATCGGCAATGCCTGAGGCGGCTGCCAGTCCCAGGACGCCCGCATCGCCGAACCACTGCGTCAGCGCCTCCCCCAGGACCATGATGACGGCCAGCAACGCCCCGAAGAAGAAGGCGGGCATCAGCTCGACGGGGTTCTGCGGCAAGAGATTGCCGCCCCGCGTATCGACATCGGGGCGGAGCAAGAGCAAGAGCGCCGGCCCGTAGGTGAGCAGTGCCATGGTGAGCGCCGGGGCGGCCAGCAGCATGAACAGGGGAGGGTGGATGGCCGTGGCGATGAGCAGCATCCGCGGGAACATCGTGCCGCAAGCCAGGAGGATGCCGCCGGCGAACAGCCCCTGACGGCCTTCCCCCTGCCCGCCGAGCCGAGCCAGGTTCAGCGTGGTCGCCGTCGATGACGCCAGGCCACCGAAGAGCGCCGTAAAGACGATGCCGGTACGCGAGCCGGCGATACGGATGGCGAAGTAGCCGACGAAGGAGATGGCCGCGATCAGGACGACCATCCACCAGATCACGTACGGATTCAGCGTTTGCCAGGGCCCGTAGCCGCGATCGGGCAGTAGCGGCAGCATCACAACCGAGAGCAGCAACAGCTTGAATGCGGCCGCCAGCTCCGCCGCCTCCAGGTTGCGCAGCCAGGTATGCAGCACGCTCTTGTAGCTGAGCACCACCGACATGACGACCGCGGCAGCCGAGGCCAGCGCCAGGTGCCCCAGGCCCGCCAGGGCAGCGAGCAAGAACGTCGCCAGGGCCGCGATCTCCGTGGTTAGCCCGACATCGCGCAGGTCGTCACGCTGAGTCGCATGGACCAACCCGAAAAAGGCCGACAGGGCGAGGAACATCAGGCCCAGGAGCAGGCCGCCGAATTGCTCGGTCAGCAGGCCCGACAGCCCGCCCAGCAGGCCGATGACGGCCAGCGTCCTCAGCCCGAACCGGCGCTCGCCTTCCTCGGCGCCACGCTCTTTCCAGCCTCGCTCGATGCCAATCAGGATGCCGATCGCGAAGGCGACCGCGAGCCGGTAGGCAGATTGAAGGAAGTCGGCGTCCATGCGCCAAGCATAGGCCCGGGGACGTCCCGAAGGCTACACCGACACCCCGGCAAACACCGCCTGCCCCTGTCCAGGGCCTGACGGTCCCCCCCTCAGAACCGGTAGCTGGAGCTGGCCCAGATCCGGGGATCGCGGTCCTTGTGGTCGGAGCGCGAGTCACCGCCCCAGCTCTTCCAGGCCACCGCCACATCGGCCTGCCAGCCGTCGCGGCGAAAGCGCAGGCCCAGCCCGCCGCCACCGATGGAGCGGGCGGATTCGTCGTCGAGATCCGGCGTACGGCCAGCGTCGAAGAAGGCGTAGGGCCGAAGCCCGCGCAGGCGCTGATCGAGGTAGCCCAGCTGGTGCTGCAGCTCGAACCGGCCGAGGATGCCGCGGCTGCCGGTCCCCTCGCCCTGGGGATAGGCCCGCACCCCGTTGGCTCCGCCCAGGGTGAGCCCTTCGGCGGAATCGATAGATGTATCTGCCCACTGGCCGCGGATCTGGCCCTGGAGGCGGAAGCCGGCGGGCAGCTGCTGCAGGCGGTTGATCTGGCCGCGGACCTTGGTAAAGCCGCCGGTGTGGCCGCCGCCGACATCGCTGTCGGTATCGCCAGCGGTCAGCGTCATGCGGCCGTAGGTCACCCCGCCCCCGCCGAGGCCATCGCGGTGATCAAAGCGCACCCCCACCGGCACGGTGTGGATGGTCTTGGCGTCGTACTCGAAATCCTCGACCTCGTTGCTCAGGTCCTTATAGGCATAGCGGAAGAAGGCGTGGAGATTGCTCCGCTGGGAGCGGATGACCGGATAGCGCAGGCCCACCTCGGCGATGTCGGTGGTGCCGGTGAAGTCCGTGTACGGGTCCCGCAGGTCGTACTCGGTCCGGGCCAGTCGCGCCGTGCCTTCCAGCCCCGAATGGCCGAGGGGCCGCTGGTAGCGCAAGCTGCCCAGCCATAGGTCTTCCTCGCTATAAAGGGCCTGGAGCTGGAGGCGATCGCCCACGGTGGCGAGGCTATTGCCGTGGAGAGAGGCCCGCACGCGGTTCCGGCCCGAGTAGCGGTTGCCGTGGTTGTCCACGGTCACCGAGCCCCCCAAGCGCTGCCCCTCCGCCACGGCCACATCGAGATTGCCCGTACCGGTCTCGTCGCCGGGCCGCAGGGTGGGGGAGGCCTCGACGCCGGGCAGGTCGCCGATGAGCAGAACGGCCCTTTCCAGGGGAGCGGAGCGGATGACCTCACCCGGCGCCAACGGCGCCAGATATCCCTCCACCGCGGTAGCGATGGCATCGCTGCCGGTAGCCGTGACGTCGCCGTAGCGCCCCTCCACCACGCGGATGGTCAGCTCGCGGTCGCCCAGCCCCTGGGCCGGCAGCACGGCCCGGGCAAAGGGATAGCCGCGCTCCTGGTAGAAACGGCTGATGCGGGCAGCCAGCTCGCGCAGACCGGCGAGATCCCGGGGAGCCTCCAGCGTGTCCTCCGGCAGGGCCGCCCGCAGGGTGTCCTCCCCAAAGACCGTATTGCCCTGGAAGTGGACCGCCTCCAACGTGATGCGCGCCCCGCCGTTGCTATCGCCTTCGGGGCGGTCCGTGTCCGCACTCGGCTCGAAGTCCACGGACGGCTCGGTGGGCTGGACCTGCTCGGGCTCGAGCTCCTGGAGGATTCGTCCGGCGTCGGGCTGGGTTTGAGCGGTAGCGCCCGTAGCGACCAACAAACCTACCAGAACGCCCAAGGCGCGGGCGAGCAGGGGGGTTGGCGGTGGGCACACTGGGGACGCTGGCCTGGGACCAGTCGCCATCTCGCCAGAAAGCTCAAGCTGCATCCGGAGTCCTCCTCGCTGGTGTTGGGGCCCGTCTGGACCAACAGGCCGGGGAGCCGTCGAGACCGCCGGTTTCCACGGTTCCCGCATCAAGGGCCACCGTATCGCTGCCTCACGGCAGGCGGATGCCGGTATCGATCACCCGCACCCCGAGCACGGTGAGGTGTTGGAACGGCTTCTGCCCGGAGGACCCCGCGGTTCGAGCCTGCTCGCCGTCTTCCGTATTCCGCTCTGATCCGGATGGGCTCCACCCCGAGGCTGGGCCACCGGCGGCAAAGAAGGCGGCAGTCATGTCGGACTGAGCGGCACTCTGATTGATGGTGCCGATGGTGTCATTGAGAGCGGAATCTGGATCCTGACCTTCAATAGCAGCGCTGGTGGTCGGGGCTCCGGCGAGGGTCAGCGTGTAGTCGGCTTGGTCGGCACCCGTCAGGGCGGTTTCCTCCGTCAGGATCACAGGGATATTATCCCCCTGCTGGCTCTGGGTGAAGGCCGCTTTGGGGGCCAGATCCACCGAATCGCCGTCGATTGGCGTCACCAAAGTGAGCTGTTCCTCGGTGATGGTCGCCACCGCCGTACCATCGGCGATCTTGTCAGCAACGCTGAAAGTACCGCCTACGCTTAGCTCAGCGGGATCGACGGTGGCGGTGTGAGTGGTATCGGCCAGGGTGTAGTTGCTGGCCAGGCCCGGTCCGCTGGGGTTGTTGCGCAGACTGAAGCCGCTGACATCCACCGGCTTATCGGTGCCCACGTCCTTGTTATTCAGTGTGCCCGTACCACTCAGATCGAGGCTCTCCCCGCTGACCAGGTTGCCCAGATTGGCGTCCGACGCCGCCAGGTCCGTGCTGCCGTCGTAGGCCCGTGAGCCGGAGAGATTTAGCGGCCGCTTATTGATGCTCAGCTGTCCGGAGCCGTACGCCATGTAGTAGTCAGCGTCGCTTCCCACGTCGTAGGTGGGGTCAAGGACGTTGGTACCGCCATAGGCGTAGGTGCCGACGTCCGTGGTCTTGGTGATAGCGCTGCCCCAATGGAGAGTCACATTGCTGGCACCGGGACCGTCGAGGGCAATGCGACTGATAGCCGGATTGGCGTTGCCGTAGTCTTTGCTGGTATCCGTGTTGTCCAGACGGACATAGTAATCGTAGGCGGTTTCATCCAAGGCCTTGAGGACCATGTAGCCGTCGTTTTTGCCACTGGCCGACTTGCCCCAAGTACCGGCGAAATCCCAACCGGCGTCGATGAAGGTGAAGGGATCCTTCATGGCGCTGGTGGTCAGCCCCGTCACGGATTCGCCCTGACTGTTATCGTCCGCACCCAGGCCATCCGCCACGGACATGGCCTCACTGTCCCAGAAGGTGGCATCCAGGGTGCTGGTGCCGTCGTTGCTCCCCACCAGCGCGCCTGCCTGGGTTCCGCCCGCTACGCGACCGGCCACGTAGGCACGGGTGATGCTGCCGCCGTCCCTGTTGGCGCCCACGAGACCACCAATCGTGTCCATCCCATCGACATCGGCGCGGGCGTAGGCGTCACGCACGCCGCCGCCGTTGTTCTCCCCCACGAGGCCGCCTACCGTGTCGCTACCCGTCACGGTTGTCGTAGTAGAGGCCTCGGCGACGGTTCCGGCGTTGCTCCCCGCCAGGGCACCCACGGTGTCGCCTCCATGGACCCGACCTTCCGCCAGGGCGATGCGCCGCACCGTGGCCCCGCTCTTAATCTTCCCGAACAGCCCCACGGTATTCGTTGACCGATCGATGATCAGGTTGCTAACGGCGTAGCCGTTGCCGTCCAGGGTGCCGCCGAAGGAAGCGATGGGGTCGAATCCCTTGCCATCAATGTCGGCGGGGTCCGAGGCGTCGGTAGCCCACATCCCGGCCTGATTCCCTTCCTGAAGGGGATGGCTCAGATCGATATCGTTGGTCAGGTGGTAGGTGTCGGCATCGGACTCCATGACCACGAGCTGGAGCTGGTGGGCGTTGCGCAGGGCAGAGGACCACTCGGTGCGCAGGAAGGGGCGGGTTTCGCCATCTACTATGTACCAGTTTTTGTTGAAATCAAAAAAGTCGTTATATTCGTCTTTGGTGAGCGCTTGACTGGTGGTCAGGTTATTGCCGCTAACGTTGGTCGAAGTACCACCATCAGTTCCTATGCCGCTATTCGTACCCGACTGGCCCGTAGTGTCCTCATCCCAGTAGCCATTCGTGACCGTGCCCTGGTTCTCGCCAACGAGGCCGCCGGCGTCGGTATTGCCAGTTACAGACCCGCTGGCATAGGTGTCGATGATCTCCGCGTCCGGGAGGGCGTTATAGCCCACCAGTCCCCCCACATCGGTATCACCCGTTACGCTGCCCGTGGCGTACGCCCGTTCAATAATGTCGTCGACATTGTCAGCGTCGTAACTGCCACCTACTAGCCCGCCAACAGCGGTTCCTCCCGGAGCGCTTACGTCGCCAGTGGCGTAGGCATCCTTAATCCGCCCCGCGTTGTAACCCACCAGGCCCCCGACGTTATCGCCGCTGCCATCCACATCCCCTGTAGCATGGGTACGCTCAATAATGCCATCGAAATTCTTACCCACCAGGCCACCGACATTATCCACCCCAGTGATCTCAGCCGTGGCGTACACGTCCGTCACGGTGCCGCCATTAGGGCTGTCGCCGTCATCGCCATTAACACCGGCGAGGGCACCCACGTTATTACCCCCTTTGACGCTGCCACCGGTGATGCCGAGGTTCCTGACTAGGCCCGTTTCCCCGATAAAACCAAACAACCCTACGTTGGCGGTGTCCGGACGGTCGATAACCAAACCATCAATGGTGTGGCCCAGTCCGTCGAGGGTGCCGGTAAAAGGAGATTCAAATAGGTAAAGAGCGAGGGGCTGGAAGCCGTCGCCCTCGTTCCAGCTGGCCGTCCCGCTAGCGTCGATATCACTGCCCAGGACGTAATTGCCGTCCAGGTCCCCCTCGATGCCCTGGAGGTCCGTACCCGAGGTGCTGCCCGGTGCGCCAACGTCGGTCAGAATGGTGTAGTCCACCCTGGCGTTATCGCCGTCCTTGGTGGAGAAATGGCCATCCGCCGTCAGGTTCACCGCGGCGTTGACGGTGTAGGTTGCCTCTGTGCCGTTGATGACACCGTCGGGGGCGCCCTGGCCATATTCGAGGGCCAGGCCGCCCCCGCTATTGGCCGTCATCTCCTGGTTGATCTCGATGTCGCGGTAGGCCGACAGGGTCAAGGTATGGGTGTCCCAGGTAACGGTGTCATTGACGAAGATGTCGCCGTTGCTGGAGGTGGCCCCGTCCGCCGACTCGATAGTGACGTTGTTGCTGGAAAGATTGCTGGAGAGCGTTTCGCCGGTGATGTCGCTGTTGGCGCTACTGGCGGGGGCGATGTAGTAGTCCTGGGGATCGATGAGCCAGGTCCCCGTCGCGCCCTCGGCGGCCTGGGTGGTAATAGTGTGGTCGTCGGCGATATCCACTTCAGCGGCGGAGGTCTCGATGAAGCCGCCGTCGCCGCCGTCGGGCGCGCTGGCGTCCAGGGTGCCGGCCACCTCGGTGGTCCCGGTCTCCATGTCCCCCTTGAGGGCGATCTCGCCTCCCTCGCCCTTCGCCAGGGTCTGGGCGCGGCTAATGCCGTCGTGGTTGATGACACTGCTGGCGAGCTCGCCGGCGGCCTCGGCGGTGAGGTAGATGCGGCCGCCATCGGCCCGGATGACGCCGCCCTGCTCGATGCGGCTCTCTAATGCGCCCTTGGCGACTTCCAGGTTTACGGGGCCGCCCAGGTCCAGGGTGACCTTGGATCCGGCTCCGGCGAGGACGTCGCCTTCGGGGGCGTTGATCCGGCCGGCGTTCTGGATATCGGCGGCGATCAGAGCCACGTAGCCGCCATCAGCGGTCTGGATCGCGCCGCGGTTGATGACGGCGTTGCTGCTAGCGCCGCTGAAGGTGTAGTTGCCGTCGAGAAAGTCTTCGTCGGATAACTCTAAAGTGGAGGCCACCAGGCCCCCCACGTCCACCTGGGCCTCGGCACCGAAGACGATGCCGTTGGGGTTGAGCAGGAAGATCTGGCCGTTGGCGGCGAGCTGGCCACGGATACGCGAGACCTGATCGCCGGTGACGCGGTTGAGGGCGATGGCGTCGCCGCCGGGCTGGTCGAACCGCACCGTGCCGTCGGGACCGATGGAGAAGGCATCCCAGTTGATGGCCAGCTTCTTGCCACCCTGGGTGACGGTGAGCTGATCCGTGCCTGCCTGGATGGTCCCGTCGCCGACGCTGATCCTGCCGCCGGAAGGCAGATCGGCGGCCGGCAGGGCCATCGGCACCAGCAGCAGGGCGCCGGCAAACGCCGCTGAGGCCGGCCGCGGCCGCCCGCTTTTCCCCCGGGGGCGAGCGATCTCGGCAGCGGCTTGCCAAAGCCCCTTAGCGGTATTGAAGACGAGACGATGGATGCGGTTCATGGCAGCTCTCCTCAGCCGGGCAGCCGCGGGACGGCTATGAGAGACACAATACCAGCCAGGCGCTGTGGACGATTCCGGCTGAGTGTAGGCAGCTAGCTAGGGGAGGGCGAGCCCATTACGCGCATCTTGCCCCGCACCGGCTCCGGGGTGCCGTCACGCGGCTCTCGCCAGCCGCGTCACATTTAGGTCACATCGGGGATTCAGAAGGAGGTGAGGAGTTGGGTTAACTCCTTGATTTGTCTGGTGGGCGGCGCTGGGATCGAACCAGCGACCCCTGCCGTGTGAAGGCAGTGCTCTCCCGCTGAGCTAGCCGCCCCG